>JAIKVP010000176.1 GCA_024685635.1 Lachnospiraceae bacterium | reverse complement strand
TAAGACCTATTCCGTCTTTATAGCCAACTGTATTTCTACCCTTAAATGCAGACTGAGCATAGCTTCTCATTCCATCGTCAAGCTGATCTCCGCAAACGCTTTTGCCCTCTATATCTAAAAGTCCCATCTTTGCAAAACTGTCACTAGCCGATGAACTATATATCAGTCTCTTAGCCACAGAATAATCCTTCTCAATATATTTAGCTAAAGCCGTCATTTCTCTTATGTCAGACTCTAGCTGTTCATTAACATCAATAGCCATCTGACTCGCATTGCTTGCCACATTATGCTCAACAAAGTTTACGATAAGCGAGTTAAGTCTTATACCCAAAAAGCTTCCGACGATAACTATAATTATAACGAGACTAATGATCATTATACGCCCTTGTTTAGTTGTAAAATTGATTTTCTTCTTACTCATAAATCTCTACACCTTCTGCATACCAATTTATGCTATTAAAAAGCTCTTCATCTGTGATTGACTCGCCTTCTTTGCAGCGTTCATTTCCCATATTATCCTTAATATGACCTGTAAACACATCATTGCCTGACAAAATTCTAGCTCTTGCCGCTTCTACAAATAACTTCTCCTTATCAGAGACAGCGCTAGAATATGCACTCAAATCAACAGCGCCCTTGTCTAAACCTAACCATCTGACACTATTAGATATATCATCCTTGCTGTTATCGGTCAAAAGCATTGTAAATACCTTCTTCCAGTTGCATACAACAGATGTTAAGCAATGCTCATATTCCTCTGTGAAATCATCATACAAACCAATAGATTCAACCCCGTAAAAATCAGCTTCCTCTATAACAGAAGGCTCGTTTTGATGGTAGCTTACAACATCAACCTTCTTGTCCTCAATTAAAGCTCTTACTGCCTTTTTTTCTATAGCATCATTGTTCCAGCTATTACTCCACCTGACATAGACAGTTGCATTGGGATTAGAATTTCTAACACCTAGCGCAAATGCATCAATATCCCTTATAACCTCAGGATTCTCAGCAGGAGCTACATAGCCAATTCTGCCCGACTTAGAATGAAGTCCTGCTAAAACTCCAGCTAGATATCTCGCCTGATAAACTCTAAGCGAAAATACATTGTAGTTATCAGCGCTGATATCGTTGGACATTCCATAAAATGCTACATCTTTGTTGCTATTTATAAAACCTTCGCACTCCGCAGGAAATCTACGGGAAGTTAACACTATTGTAGCTACATTTCTGTTAAGAAGATCACTACACATATCTATAACCTGACCGTTGCCCTCAACAATATCATCCTCAATTATGACAGATAATCCACTAGCTTCTGACGCCTGTTTAACACCAGAATAAAGAGCCTTGCCATATCCAGGCTCCTCTTTATCCTCAGCCATAATAGTTGCTATTCTCTCGGCTTTAGTATCATTGGCCCCAAAGAACTGGACAACTACAACCATCGCAACTACCATAAATGTAGTTATAGATATGAACATAGCAATTGAAATACTTCTATTCATTCTACCTCATTCCTTCTAAAAGACATGCCACCTCTTCGCCCTGAATAGGCTTACAAAGCGCATAATAAAAACCTAGTTCAGAATAATGAGCCATATCGTCATTGGTCATATTGGCACTCATGATAATAAATGGCACATCGTGATTAACACCTTCACGGTTCTCCATAACCTTCTTATAGATGTCAGTTCCATCTAAACCTGGCATCATATAATCAATAAACACTATATCAAATGGCTCCGTTTCAATAACTCTTAAGCCATCATAGCTGTTGTTAACAGTGACAACATCGCCCTTAGAGCTGCGCATCATACTCTTCATAACAGTAAGGTTCATATCATTGTCATCTATTATTAACATTCTAAGGCCAAGCATGCTAGGCATATCTACCTTAATTCTTGACACCGGAACCTTAACATGGTCAATATACCTGTCAAGTCCACTGATGGACTGAGTTACAGATACTGTAAATCTTGAGCCTCTTCCATAATAGCTCTCTACCTCAATCTCACCGTCCATAGCCTCAACTAAGTATTTTACTATAGCAAGACCAAGTCCTGCTCCCTGAATACTTCTATTCTTCTCGATATCTACACGCTTAAAGTTATCAAAAATATGGGAGATATCTTCCTCTTTGATACCAACACCAGTATCCTCAACTAAGAACTCAACCTTAATCTCGTCCCTAAGCTCAAAGCCTATTGAATCCTCATCCCTATCCTCTGACTGTACGGCCTTTTTATCTTTGATTATCTTACCTGTAATAGCCAAATCAACAGAGCCCTTCTCTGTATACTTAATAGCATTGTTAAGCAAATTAACAAGTATCTGCTCTAACCTTGCTGGATCTCCAACTAATGCGTTAGGCATATCGTCATCAACATGGACGTTAAAACTAAGTCCCTTGTCCCTAGCCTGCTTCTTAACTACATCGCTGACATTTGAGACAAATGTAGACAGCTGGTAATTCTCACTTCTAATCTCAAGCTGGCCTGCCTCAATCTTAGAAATATCAAGGACATCGTTGATAATCTGCAAGAGTTCATTGCCAGACTTCTTCATATCTGACGAATATTTTAAGATCGCCGGCTCAGTATTATTTCTTAAAATGATATCATTCATTCCAAGAATAGCATTCATTGGCGTTCTAATCTCATGAGACATATTAGCAAGGAAGGTACTCTTTGCAACATTAGCAGCATTAGCCGTCCTCTCAGCCTCAATCAACTCCTCCCTTACAGAAACCATTCCCTTGTAGTCACTGGCCTCTAAGGAGAGATAAAGAATAAATACAGAAAATGATGCGAAGAGTCCAACAAGCTTAATCTTACCATTCATAAGTGGCTGAAGACCAGCAGCAGACACAATGACACCAAATGCTATAAACAAAAATACCCTCTCTCTTATGTCTATCTTCTTGAAATTAATTATAAATATAAACAAACTATATAGCGTAAAATACGCTGCCGGCCCATAACCTAAAGCCATATATAATGGGCCGTTGGTAAACTTACCAGTAATCTCATCATAGGTACTAATTATGCCAGTAAAAGGACTAGATGCCATACCAACTAAAGTGATTATCACTAACACTTTATTAAAAGCATCAACCATCTTAGGCGGTGTGTACTTACACGATGCCATCATATACCTTGCAAATGTTACCTCACTCAAAAATGCAAATACAAACTGAAAGACATCAAAATACATCTTAATGACATGCAAACTAGCTGGCATCAACCTGGTAAGTGGCGCTAAAACCTCTGAAAATGTCAGAAGCGTTCCCATAAAAGCAAGATCTCTAAACCTCTTACCTGACTCCGTATCTGACTTAACCAAAGAAAATACATAAAGAAGAAGGATAACATCATAAAAGACTGCTATCATTTCAAGCATCATATACTTATATGTTGTAATATAATAAGCGAAAAATTGCATAGTCTACCCCCTTACCCTTTCTTCAATCAAATTGTCAGAAAGAAAACTAAACAAAGTAGACTTAAGTAAGTCAACCTTAATCGGCTTGCTAATATATTCATCAAATCCCATAGCCATAAACTTCTCTCTAGAATCCGCTAAAGCATCAGCAGTTATCACAACTATAGGAGTCTTGTTATTAATATTGTCCTTGTCCTCTCTTACAGTCTTAAATACAGTAGGTCCGTCAATAGTAGGCATAAATGCATCAAGAAATACTATATCAAACTTCTCATTCTTAAGAATATCTATAGCCTCGGCACCACCATCCGCAGTGCTAACCATAACCTCAGTATCCCTTAAGAGGCCCTTTATAACCTTAAGATTCATAGTGTTATCATCAACCGCTAAGACTCTTGCCATAGGTGCTACTAGGTATTTAGCAGGTTTTTTCTCCTTAACGACAGTCTTCTTAGCCGAGTAATCCTTAATTGTTCCATTGCCTACTAGATTTTGCGAGAAGCTTACAACGAACTCAGAACCCTTAGTATACTCACTCTCAACATCAATAGTGCCACCAAGTCTGTCGACAATCTCTTTTACGATTGAAAGGCCAAGACCTGTACCCTCAACATTTTTGTTCTGCTCATTCTCCTCAAATCTCTTGTAGCTATCAAATATGGTTGGCAAATCCTCTTTCTTGATACCAATTCCAGTATCGGTAAATGTAAATACTAGATTAACCTTATCAGCAACTCTCTCTCCCTCTACCTTAAAGCAGACGGTTCCCTTGTTAGTATACTTAATTGCATTATTTAAAATGTTAATGATGATCTGTCTAACCCTTGTTTCGTCTCCCCTTAACTCATCAGGCAAGCTCTCGTCAAGCTCAAGCTTAAAGTCTAAGGACTTATTCTCTGCACGGGCTCCAATAATAATACTTACTTCCTTAAGTATCTTAGCAAGATGATAAGGCTCATCAACCAAAGTAAACTCGCCACTCTCAATCTTAGAAATGTCAAGCACTTCGCTTACGGTTGACAAAAGCGTCTCAATAGCTGCTGACATATCCTGAGCGTACATTAAGGTCTCTTCATCCTCGCTCTCCTTTAAGATCATCTCATTAAAGCCCATCAATGCGTTGATTGGAGTACGTACCTCATGCGACATATCAGCTAAGAAGGCACTCTTAGCAGCATTGGCATTGTCTGCTTCTTCCCTGGCTAGTTTTAGCTGTTCAGTTGCAACTACCATCCTCTTATGATCATCAGTCTCGACTGTAAAGTAAAGAATAAGCATACCAAGAGATGACGACAAACCAATAAATGAAACACCAAAAGCGAGCATAGGCTGAAAAATAACAGTTACAGCTACAAGCACAAATACCATAAACATGGCAAACTTGTATCTCTTTGGGATTTCAGTAAAATATCTAAAATAATAATACACGATACGCATGTAAAGATAGATTGGTATTCCATTACCAACCACAATATATAAAGGGCCGTGGACATAATTGGCCTCCGAAAAATCATACGAAGACACCCAACCATTAAAGACATTAATAATCATTATGACAATAAAAACAATGAGTATAACCCTGTTTAAAATTACGATATGGTTGGAACTTTTAGAGTTTAGAATGGTACTAAAATACATAGCTATACCATAGCCTAGCGATGCCACACAAATATACCAGAAAGAATTGCATATATTAATAAGATAAGTGGAAAAAGCAGTATTCTCCATATCTTTTAAGAATCCGTCAGTTGCAACCTCAAACACAGTAAGTAATGTTACTGTATATAGCAAAAACCTAAAATATACAGCACTCTTCTTATCGTCCTTAATCTGAGCATTTGCAAACAATACTAATATTAAATCAAATACAATAGCACTCGCCTCAAAGTAGGCCTCTGGGTGCCTATATAACGCATCTACCATTTGAATTCTCCCTTAAATAAATTACTCTATCGCTACCTTAGACGCCCCCTCAAATACATCAAAATAGCCATCTGGTAGCCCTCTTTCCTTAAGCTCTTCGATAGTTAAAGAATCTGCTGCTATAACTAATTTGCCCGCCTCTTTAAGCTTAAGCATAATCTTAAGAAGCTCATTCTTAGAAAACATTTTCCTGATTACAATAGATAAATCATCTACAATAAAAATATCAAGAGCTTCATACTTGTCTCTGAAACTTCCTATAGCGTTATTCTTAATTGCCTCATATAATTCGTTGTCAAATTCCTCAACCGATATATACCCCACCTTAACGCTCTTATCATTAGCAATAATATAGTTGGCCATAGCATTAAGAAGATGAGTTTTGCCCTTACCATCAGGGCCTGTTAAATAAAGTGGCTTAGAAATTCTGCCCATCTTCTCAGCTAAGTCAACTGTGATAGTGTATGCAGAGCCGTTATCTAAATCCACATTAAAGTTGTCAAATGTATAATCAACGTTCAAACTCTTGTTATATTCTTCCATTGCTTCTACCTCACAAGTCAAAACCTTCTTCTATTATAGTCTATTTTCATTAAAACCACAAACATAAACGACAACAAAGTTAAATTTTATCAAAGACATCGCTCTTAATAGTCATAATATTAGAAAATGCTATCTTCTCGTTGACGATTTGTATGAGTTTTGCCGACATATCAAGCCTTGAGAGCATACCTACTGTCTTGATATAGCTAGCTTCTCCAGAATCGTTGTCTAGCTTAAAATGTATAACCTCAAGCATCACAGCCTGCTTTTCATCCTTAAGGTGCTTAAGATAGTTAAGCTTAAAGTCTAGTTCCTTTAACTCTTCCTCGTTAAGCTCTCTATCTGGCTCATCAACCTTAGAAGCCTCCTTGATTGCCTCATCATATCTCTTAAGTGCAGCAAATGGAGCAAATATCTTCGCCCTGTTTTCTATCGACATTGGAGGATGCTTTCTCATAAAGGCGTCATCGTTATGTATAGGACGAGATAGATTGATGATATCACTGTAGTCTCTCATGCCTTGTGCCCTCCTATCTGATTATTACGGTCAATGCTTGTGCCACCCTCCATTAGGTTCATACCCTTTAGAATGGCATTTTTGCCGTATTTGCCCTTGATGGCAAGCATGGCCTTTTGCAACCTCTTCTCCTTTTCGAGTGCCTCGTAGTCTGTAAAAAAATCAAGCTGCATTGTAGCATTTGCCTCGTCGACAGTGTTGTTGGCAGATATGGTGACGCGTCTTACAGTAAGTGAAGGGTCTGTTATGCTCTCATAGAGTTCGACCATATGGCTCATTATAATTGAGGTTGAAGATGTAGGACTGTCAAATTTAGTTGTGCCGTGTGCTGATTTAGGAACCGACCTGCCATAATGGTCTATTACAACTGTTCCATTAAAATTGCCAGAGTCAACATTTTCCCTGTCGTAGCCTATTTCAAGGCTCATGGATGAGCAGACTAAATGCTTTTCTACAAGCTCTAGAACCAGGAGGTCTGTCATCTCTTTTACAATGAGTTCGGCCTTATCATAATCATAAGGCTCCATTAAAACCTGACCTGAGGAAATGCTGTGAGAGGATGGTTTATAGGCCTTAATCTCTCTCATAGTGCAGGGTTCAAGGCCCCAGGCGTGGTCTATCATTATCTCCGCATCTATGCCAAACTGCTCATATAGGTATTCTTCGCTTTGAAGACTCGCTCTTGCCAAATCACCCTGAGTATAGATTCCCCAGGCACTAAGCCTTTTAGCAGTTCCCCTTCCTATTCTCCAAAAGTCAGTTATAGGGGTGTGATTCCAGAGCTGCTCTCTATAG
>JAIKVP010000149.1 GCA_024685635.1 Lachnospiraceae bacterium | reverse complement strand
CTATCAATCCAATCCTTACAATCAATCGGCTTAATATTAAAATCAATCTTTAATCTATACACTTTTGCCACACCAGCATAGATTCTAAACCCACTGGTTTCGTAATCTGCTGTATCTTCCTTAATCACAGGTAACACATGTACAATTTCATCATTTATCACTCTTACAATATATGGTTGTCTCCCTTTAACCCTCTTAAATCCGTATGGCGCAAGTGCTTCACCATAAACTTCCATAAAAGCCTTATTTAATGATTTCATGTAACACTCTCCTCGTGTTTATTATTCTCTGAATGATAATTAATCCTCATTAATAAGCACTTCTTTAATACCACTTACGCCGTCTACAGCTTTAAGAACACCTGTAATGATTTCGGTGCCATCAACATCCGAACTGCCAAGGTCAAGATATATATTAACCTTATCATCATCAGAAGATACATCGACATATCCAATGTATTCATCATCATATTCCTGCTCAAAAAATGCAGAAATAGCATCTGAAATCTCATCTTCCTTGTCATGTATATTGACGGCATCCTCAAAATACACATTGTAGTCTACACATTCACCGTCTATATCAAGCATATGTACTTCGTAGCTTAAGTTAAGACTACTAAAGCCCATCATTTCATCCAACTCGTCCATAACGCACCTCTTTAAAATCTATCTTCTCTCTGCAAGCTCGTCGGTGATGTCCTTCCAGGTGACACCTCTCTCAACCATGAGCACCATGCAGTGATACATAAAATCAGAAATCTCGTACTTAATCTCCTCGGCATCAGGATTCTTGGCAGCTATTACAATCTCTGTACACTCCTCACCAACCTTCTTAAGAATCTTGTCAATACCCTTATCAAAGAGATAGTTGGTATATGAACCCTCTCTCGGATTCTTCTTTCTGTCAACTATAACATTGTAAACATCCTCAAATACAGTAAGAGGATTGGTATCATCATATTCCTTACGGACAAGATCAGTGAAGAAGCAAGTCTTAGAACCCGTATGACATGCAGGTCCAATCTGTGAAACCTTGGCTAAGATAGTATCCTTGTCACAGTCAATCTCCAATGACTTAACATACTGCCAGTGTCCGCTCTCCTCGCCCTTAGTCCAAAGCTTATTACGGCTTCTGCTGAAACATGTCATCTTACCGGTAGCGATTGTCTTGTTAAAGCTATCCTCATTCATGTATGCGAGCATTAACACTTCATCGGTCTTATAATTCTGAACGATACAAGGAACCAAACCCTTGTCATCAGTCTTAAACTCAGAAAATGCTATCGCACTCTCAAATGTATTAACACTAATCTTCTTCTTAAAACACTCTTGCTTGATTGACATTATATCAACCTTCTCCTCTGTATCAATTGTCACAGCAGAAGCGTTAGTAAGCTCTAATAAATCATCAACATTCTTATATTCATCATAAAGAATTGAAACCATAACAGGCAGATTAACTGCGCTAGTTATTGCATTTACCTTCTCTACATAAGTATCAGCAGTTGCTCCTAATAAGAAGAGCTTACCTGCACCAAGCTCCTTAACCTTCTTAGCCCAGTTAACAGCATCATCCATATCCAAATCAATAGTGATAATTACTCTGTCAGAGCCAAAGCGATCTGAAATCTCCTTAACAATGTCAGGATTCTCTAATGCTGCAGACTTCATACAAATCATAGCCGCACCTGCATATAAAACCTTCTTAGCATCCTCTAATTTCTTAATACCTCCACAATAAATAAGTGGAATATCAATCGCCCTTGTAATCCTCTTGATAAGAGCAATGTCAGGCTCTCTGCCCTCGCGGCTGGCTGAGCTGTCAAAATACGCAAGCTCATCAGCACCACAATCATTGTAATATTCCGCCATCTCAATAGGATTCTTAAGACTTAATTGTGGAATTATTTTAACATAATCCATAAGATTTCCTCGCTTTCTAGTAGCTAATTTCTAGTAAATTCTCCTTAAATATATATTAACCCTCTAATGTACCCTTAGTTGAAAGTACAGAGGTAATTCTGTCATCTATCATAGTAGCTTCATCTAAAGCTTTTGCAAATGCTTTAAATGTAGCCTCAATAATGTGATGATTATTCTCACCGTTGATATGCTTAAAATGTATATTCATGCCAGCACTATATGATACTGCATAAAAGAACTCTCTAACCATCTCAGTATCAAAATAACCTACTCTGTCTGTTGTGAATCTTAAGTCCTCAGACAAGTATGGACGACCAGAAATATCAATAGCACATAAAATCAAAGTATCATCCATAGGAAGTAAGAATGATCCAAATCTTTTCATACCCTTCTTGTCGCCACAAGCCTTTCTAATAGCCTGTCCTAAAACGATACCTGTGTCTTCGATAGTGTGGTGACAGTCAACAACCAAATCACCCTTAACAGAAACCTTAAGGTCAAACAAACCATGCTTAGCAAAGCTTGTGAGCATGTGATCAAAAAAACCTATCCCCGTATTAATATTGGCATTACCTGTACCGTCCAGACTCAGATCAAGCCTAATATCTGTCTCAGATGTCTTTCTAGCTAAACTAATCTTTCTCTCTTTGCTATCTGCCATTTAAAAACCATCCTTTCATTGTAGAGTTATTACCATCAGATTATTATAACTAATTAGAAGCAATTTGTCTACTCAAAGCGAACCTTGATAGCATTGGCGTGAGCCGTCAATTGCTCTGCCTCTGCAAATTTGATGATGTCATCCTTAATTGGTGCTAGAGCTTCCTTGCTATAGTAGATAACGCTTGACTTCTTAACAAAATCATCTACTGAAAGTGGCGAGAAGAACTTAGCTGTTCCGTTGGTAGGAAGGACATGGTTAGGTCCTGCAAAATAATCACCTAAAGGCTCTGAACTATACTCACCTAAGAATATTGCGCCAGCATTTTTAACCTTGGTCATTACATAGAAAGGATCTTTAGTAACTATCTCTAAGTGCTCAGGGGCAATAGCGTTGGTAATAGCTACAGCCTGCTCAATATCTTTTGCGATAAGCTGGAATCCAAAGTTATCTAAAGACTTTCTAATTATATCTGCACGAGATAAGGTCTTTAAGTATTCATCAATCTCAACCATGACCTCATCAGCGAGCTTCTCGCTTGTTGTAACTAGGGTTGCTGATGCAAGCTCGTCGTGCTCCGCCTGAGAAATAAGATCTGCTGCGATATAGTGAGCATTGGCAGTCTCATCAGCTATACACATAACCTCACTAGGACCTGCAATTGAATCAATGCTAACATGGCCGTATACTGCCTTTTTAGCAAGCGCTACGAAAATGTTGCCAGGGCCTACTATCTTATCAACCTTAGGAACAGACTCTGTACCATATGCCATAGCACCGATAGCCTGCGCTCCGCCGACCTTATAAATTGTGTTAACGCCAGCTTCCTTAGCTGCAACTAAGGTTGTAGGAGTTACCTTGCCGTCCTGACCACAAGGTGTACACATAACAATATTCTTAACACCTGCTACGTGTGCAGGAATTACATTCATTAAAACTGATGAAGGATAAGCTGCCTTACCACCTGGCACATAAACTCCAACTATCTCAAGCGGAGTAACCTTTTGACCTAACAAGGTTCCATCATCTGTCGTGTTAAACCAGCTATTTGTAAGCTGCTTTTCATGAAAATCCTTTACATTTTTAAGTGCCTTTCTCATAACCTCAATCAAGGAAGGATCAACAGCATCATAGGCCTCTTTAATCTCATTATCAGTTACCTTAATTGTATCCTTATTAAGCTCTGCCTTGTCAAACTTCTTGGTATAGCTAAACAAAGCCTCATCACCCTTTTCATTTACATCTGCTAATATGTCCTTAACAGTCTTCTCATACTCTGGGTACTGGCTAGGGCTTCTCTTCATTAGCTGCTCTAAAATGTTACTGATATCTCCGTCTTTTACAACTACTCTCTGCATTTTAATTACCTCCATTAATTACAGCCTCAAGCTTGGTAATGATGTCTCTTATTCTCTCCTGCTCAAGCTTCATGCTGACCTGATTTACTACAACCCTGGCTGACAATGGACATATCTCTTCTAAGACTGTAAGTCCATTCTCCTTTAAGGTTGTTCCTGTTTCTACTATATCTACGATGACATCAGATAAGCCTACGATTGGAGCAAGCTCAACTGAACCGTTAAGCTTGATAATCTCAGCTGTCTGCTGTCTTACATTATGAAAATAATCCTTGGCAATATTAGGATATTTTGAAGCCACATTTATCATTTGATGGCTGTCTAAAATGCTCCTTGCTGACTCAGGGCCACAAACGCACATCCTGCATTTGCCAAAGCCTAGGTCTAAAACCTCATAGAGATTTCTGCCTTCCTCTAATATTGTATCATAGCCAACGACACCGATATCTGCGGCACCTAACTCTACATAAGTAGGAACGTCAGTCGCCTTAGATAAGAAAAACTTTAAGCCTAACTCCTCGTTAGTAAATATAAGCTTTCTTGTGTCCTTGTCCTTCATTTCCTCACAGGTAATCCCCGTCTGCTCTAATAGCTCTAAAGCCTTAAAGGCAAGCCTGCCCTTAGCAAGAGCAAATGTTAAATACTTCATAGGGCACCTCCTAATATCTCATCTACAGTCGCAGTCTTTTCTTCCTTAGTCTCTGCATTTATAATCTTAATGTCATCTGACATGTATATAATTTTAGAAATCTCGTGGTTAAGCGCATGGCAAATGTAGTCATCAAGCGAGCTTCTTGAAGATTTTCTTGATAGCAATACGCTCAAATCCTTTTCTCTTAATGCTTTAGATAGCTTAATAGCCTGAGATAAATCCTCATTTTGATATAAAACCATAACACCATTGGCTTCTCTATTAAGTTCAACTCTCTGCTTAGCAAGAGCAAACATCAACTCATCTACTATAAAAGCATATCCAACACTTGGCATATCAAGACCAAATTTAGAAATAAGACCATTATATCTTCCACCAGCAACAACAGGTGAACCAGAACCGTAAGTATAACCCTTAAATACGATTCCAGAATAGTAATCATAGTCTGAGATAAGCGATAAATCAAAGCTTACATATTCCTCATAGCCGTATAGCTTCATAATCTGATATACCTTATAAAGCCTGTCGATAGCATTTGCAGATATTTCGTTATCAGCTAAGTCACTTGCCTTTTTTAGGATCTCGTCGTTATCAGGATTGACATACATGCCAGCTAATATGTCTAAGAGTTCATCCTTAATACCAGCCTTATGGCCAATCTCTCTTATAAGATAAGTCTTATTATCAGTGATAGCATCCCTTAAAGCCTTCTCAACATCAGCATCCAGATTAAAGCTCTTTACAATTCCCCTAAAGAAATCAACCTGTCCGATAGAAACCTGAAAATCCTTTAAGCCAAGATTAAGCATAGACTCTACTACCATAGAAAGAATCTCGCCATCAGCAGCACTCTCATCATCACCTATGAGCTCAGCGCCAACATGAGTAACCTCATTCATCTTGCCATGCAACCTAGGAAGATTCTTAAAAGTCCTGCCCTTATAGCAAAGTCTTAAATGCAGTTTCTCATTGCTAAAATACTTAGCCACGCACCTTGCAATTGACGGTGTAATATCAGGACGGACAACTAAAGTATTATTCTCCCTGTCAAATAACTTATACATCTCATTACTTGAAGCAGTACCCTTATCACCATTAAAGACATTAAAGTACTCAATAGTAGGTGTCTCAATATAGTCATAAGCATATGATTTAAGGACTTTATCTAACTTATCCTCAATCATATTCTTTAACTTTAACTCTTCTCCATAAATATCTCTTACACCTTCAGGTGTATGAATTCGATTATCAAAGCTCATAATAAACCTCTCCATATCTTAAATAAACTATAGCCACGCTAAACTAAGATCTAGCGTGCAGAATCAACATCTTAATATTTATAATATATTAGCGTTCGCACTTTTACGCTTTAAAGTGCTAATTAGTTAGCGTATTAGCAAACTAAACAATTGCGATTATACACAGATATAAACTATTTGTCAAACTATTTCTCCCTATAATCAACCTCTTTTTGCAAAATCTTAATATAATTTACATATATATTCTTCTCAACAGGAATTATATATTCCTCATCTATCTCATCAAATTTAATATGCTTCTTAAACTCTTCCCTGCCATCCGCGTGATAAGTTGCCTCACGAAGTGTCAAATAATAATAGACATTATGCTTACTAAAATAAACTAAAAAGAAGGCGTATCCACCCTGATTTTCAAAATCTCTCATATACTCTAACTGATGCTCATGAAGATTAGACATAGCAAATGTATCAGCGTCACAGTTCTTAGCATCAAAGCATAGAGGAATCCCTTGAACCACTCCGACATAATCAACAGTGCTCTTCTCTTCAAAATAGGCAAGAGTGATTCTATGTCCATCGCTGTCAATCTTTACAGGCTTTATCGGAGTAGGAATCTTAGTTACAAGCGCAAGTCCTGACTCTCTAAACTTTTCATTTGTAAGATTAATCACTTCTTCAAGTGTGGATCCTCTTAATCCTCTAGAATTCCAGGTAGC
The DNA here is from genome assembly GCA_024685635.1 of Lachnospiraceae bacterium. Classification (GTDB taxonomy): domain Bacteria; phylum Bacillota; class Clostridia; order Lachnospirales; family Lachnospiraceae; genus NC2004. The sequence continues at coordinate 23,236 of JAIKVP010000149.1, read as the reverse complement.
CATATTATCTCCTTAGATTGCTTCTATCACACGCTTCATAGTCTCAGGAACTTTAGCAGTAAATGCTTTTCCTCTAACATTTGCCAATGAGAAATCATCAGGAAATGCTAACTCAACCGCATGTAACAATTGATATTTCACATTGTAGTTATCATAAAAACGCTTATTAATCTCTTTATCTCCATACTTATTGTCGCCTATAATCGGATGGTTTATATAGCTTAGATGAGCTCTAATCTGGTGGGTTTTACCTGTTATCAAATGCACCTTTAATAGAGTTATATCCTTAGAGCTCTTAACAACCTCATAGCTTGTCTCAATTGGCTTAAAGCTCTTATCTGCATCAAAGCTTGGACTGTCTAACACAGTAACCTTATTAGTTTCTTCATCCTTTGAAATGTATCCCTTTAGACTAAGACCTTCTTTTAGCTCACCCTTAACCACTGCATAATAATACTTCTCAATAGTTCTGTCCTTTAAAGCCTTTGCCATAACCTGCAAACCGTTTAACGACTTGCCAGCAATTAATATGCCTGATGTATTTCTATCTAAGCGGTTTGATATTGACGGCTTAAAGCTTTTTAGGCTCTCTAGACTTATATAACCCTTATTATAAAGATAAGAAAGAACATACTCGTTCATTGAAATGTCAGTATCCTTGGCCTTTTGCGACAAAACTCCCTGCCATTTATTGACTAGGATTATATCACTATCTTCATATATAACTTCAAATCTTTCTGGAACGATTGGAAGTGATATTTCCTCCTTAGGAGCGCTAAACTTTTCAAAGGTTTCATCCGAAAAGTATATCTTTACAGAATCACCTAGCTTTAAGATTTCATTTCCTGTTGCTTTAGAATCATTAAGCACTATATTCTTTTTTCTAATTTGCTTATAAATAAAGCTCTTAGAGCATTGACTTAAGAGCTTAATTAGAAGCTTATCTAAACGCTGATTAGCTTCATTGATATCAATTATTATTTCTTTCATATAATACCTTTATACACTGTACTGTAATAACAATTCTTTTGCATTTTCTAATTCTTTTATATTCTCGTCTTCGTTAGGCAGAGCCTCACTTAAGGCCTTATTCATAGCCTCAACAGATCTACACATAATATAGTTCATATTGTAGCCATGGTTTGAGAGAATCTTCTCTATATAGGCCTTGACCTTATCTGCACTGGTTTTAACTGTAGCGTTAAGAACTAGACAGTAGAGATTATCACCATTTATGTAAATGTAAGGACTATAATATATAATTTCCTCAGATGAAAGTGTAAGATCGTATATACTAATTCCAGTCTTAATATCGCTAGTTATTTTATCAAAATAATCTATTGATTTCTTGTCTAGCGTTGTCCAGTTAAATACTATAAACATTGCAACAAAATGCTTAGCAGCAGGTAATACCATAAGAATTGCCAGTACAACTAATACAGCTGAAATAGTTGAATCGAAAAATTTAGCTTTGCCAACAAAGAAAAAAACCATGATTAAAACTGCGTAAACTAAAAGCGCAATCGCATGCTTATTCTTATATTTATTCATATATCCGTAATCACCTTTATTCATAAATCACACCTTAATCATTTCTAATTCTTCGTTAGTTAGTTTCCTGTATTCGCCTGGCTTTAGTTCTTCATCAAGCTTAATAGCGCCAAAGCTTACCCGCTTTAGTTTTATTACTGGATGATTAAGCTTTGCCATCATTTTCTTAACCTGATGAAACTTGCCCTCGCATATTGTAAGATTAATCTCACTTATTTCATCTGATGAAGAGATGATATCCATTGAAGCTGGAAGAGTCATAATCGGCTCTTTATCACTTCCGATGTTAAGCGGTTCTTTAACTCTTATAGCATCTTCTTCTGATACTTTACCTTCTACAATAGCATAGTAGCATTTGTCTACGTGATATTTGGGGCTTAAGAGTCTGTGGCTTAACTCACCATCATCTGTAATAATTAAAAGGCCTGTTGTATCAATGTCAAGTCTTCCCATTGAAAACAAGCCTCTTCTCTTATCTTCTGATTTAATTAAATCTATGACAGTCTTATGTAGATTATCCTCAGTAGCTGAGACAACACCTTCAGGTTTGTTTAACATGTAATAGACATGTTCTTCATATGAGATTAGACATTCATCTAATCTTATTTCATCTGAGTCTGGGGCTATCTTTATGTCTGATGATTTGGCAATCTCGCCGTTTATCTTAACCCTCTTAGCCTTAACGTATTTCTTAATCTCACTTCGACTGCCCTTACCCATGTCGGCAAGGTATTTATCTAATCTTACCATCAATGCCAGCTCAAGTCCTCATGCTCTCTCTTAACATCTCTTAAGAAGAGTTCATTAAGAGCATCCGTAACACTTTTACCATTAAACAATACTTCATTAACACCTTCGATTATAGGAAGCTCTACGTCGTATTTATTAGCAAGTGCAAGAGCAGCTTTAGCTGAATATACACCTTCAACAACCATCTTTACCTCTGCCATTGCCTCCTCGTAGGTCTTACCCTCACCGATAAGTTTACCTGCATTGTGGTTACGGCTGTGTACACTTGTACATGTAACAATTAAGTCACCCATTCCAGACAAACCTGAAAATGTCTCAGCCTTACCGCCCATAGCAATTCCAAGTCTTGCTATCTCTCCAGTACCTCTTGTAATAAGCGCAGCCTTAGTATTGTCTCCAAGCTTAAGTCCGTCAAGCATACCGGCAGCAAGAGCAATTACATTCTTTAATGCTCCACCAAGCTCAATTCCTAAGATATCAGGACTTGTATATGCTCTAAACCATGAGTTACTAAAGGCGTTTTGAAGGTCCTTAGCCATAGTGTGGTTCTTAGCTCCGATTACAACTGTTGTAGGAATCTTTCTTGCAACTTCCTCAGCATGTGATGGACCTGAAAGCACGCATACGGTAGCGTCTTCAATCTCCTGCTCAATAATCTCTGACAGTCTCATAAGGGTATCCTCTTCAATTCCCTTAGCTACGTCGATGATTATCTGACCCTTCTTATAGAACTTTGCTACGCTTTTGGCTGTTCCTCTTACAAATACTGATGGCACAGCAAAAAGAAGAATATCTTTAGCTGTAACAGCCTCTTCTAAGTCGCCTGTAACTGATATTGTCTCGCTTAATTTAACACCAGGAAGCTTATCCTCCTGCTCGTGTTTAGTGTTTAGCATCTCTACTTCTCTTGGATCAATTGACCAGATTGTTACGCTATGGCCATTTTCATCTAATAACATGGCAAGTGCTGTTCCCCAGCTTCCTGCGCCAAGAACTGCGATTTTTTTCATAATGCTTTATCCTCCATTCAAGTAATTATGTTAATGTTCTTCTATCTTATCCTTTAATAAGCTATACCTTATCATATAAACTTTATTCCTGTGGCTCTTCCTTCTTTTCACCAATCTTTCTCTCAGTGCCAGATAAAAGTCTCTTAATATTCTCTCTGTGCATAAAATAACATGAAGCCACAAAGATAAACATCATAATATACACTTCTATCAAATGCTCACTCTTAACTTCCCAGCCAGGAAATCCAACCTTATCAAACTGTCCGAAAAGAACTATTGAAATAAATGTTGTCGTCACAACAGTTAGTGAACCAAGAGACATATACTTAGATACAAATGTTACAACTAAGAATATAGTTAAGTTAATTGCAACTATTCTCCAGTCTCCTATCGCTACTATAACACCGGCTGTTGAGGCTACTCCCTTGCCTCCCTTAAAGCCCATGTGAGCTGGATAATTATGCCCTAAAACAACTCCAAGACCTGCATATAATACAAGCACTCCAACCATATCCGGCATATTATACATTGCAATAAATCTAATAATTGTACAGCAGATAAATGCTTTCATAAAGTCGCCTATAAATACTATTGTTCCAGCTTTTGGACCTAGCACTCTTAAGGTATTTGTCATTCCCGCGTTGCCACTACCATAATCCCTTATATCTATCCCCTTAAGCTTTCCTAGGATATAAGATGTCTGAAACAGACCAAATATATATCCCACAATAATTGAAATAATACGACTTGCTACGCTCATTCCTTCTCTTTCCTTTCCCTGGTAATAAAATGAATTGGCGTTCCTGTGAAACCAAATGTTTCTCTAATCTGATTCTCAATATATCTTGTGTAAGAGAAATGCGTCAATTTCTTATCATTTACAAACATGACAAATGTTGGTGGCTTAGTTGACACCTGAGTCATGTAGTATATCTTAAGTCTTCTACCCTTGTCAGATGGTGGCTGCTTCATTGCTACAGCCTCTGATAGAATTTCATTTAAGACACCTGTCTGAATACGCATAGAATGGCTATCTATAACCATATCAATCATCTCATAGAGCTTAGACACTCTCTGACCAGTCTTAGCAGAGATAAACATAATCTGTGCATAGCTCATATAAGAAAGTACATCCTCTATATCTCTTGTATAGTCTCTTGTAGACTTATCATTTTTCTCGATCGCATCCCACTTATTAACAGCGATAATCATTCCCTTGCCGCGCTCATGGGCAATTCCTGCTATCTTGGCATCCTGCTCTGTGACACCCTCTGTCGCATCTATCATAAGTATGCAAATGTCAGCTCGTTCAACAGCACTAACAGTACGAATAATAGAATATCTCTCTAGGTCTTCCTTGATCTTATTCTTTCTTCTAAGACCTGCTGTATCAATAAATACGTATTCCTTGCCCTCATGAACAACTGAGGTATCAATTGCATCTCTTGTCGTTCCTGCGATGTCTGAGACAATTACTCTGTTCTCTCCGATAAGCTTATTAACTAGAGAAGACTTACCTGTGTTTGGCTTACCTATAATTGCAATCTTAGGTCTGTCATCCTCTTCAGCCTTAAATGATTCCATATCAAAATGCTCAACAACTTCATCTAAGAGTTCTCCAAAACCCTTTCTAGAAGCCGAAGAAATAGGAATAGGATCATCTAAACCTAACTCATAAAATTCATATATATCATTAATCTGTTTGTCAAAATTATCTACCTTGTTAACTGCTAAGACAATTGGTTTATTAGAGCGCCTAAGCATCTCAGCAACCTTCTTATCAGCGTCAACTAAGCCCTGTTTTACATCAACTAAGAATATGATTACATCAGCAGTTTCAATAGCAATCTCAGCCTGCTCTCTCATAAACTTAAGCATTGTATCGCCAGTATCGGGTTCAATTCCGCCTGTATCAACTAATATAAAGCTTCCATCAAGCCAGGTGACATCGGCATATATTCTGTCTCTTGTAACGCCTGGTGTATCCTTAACGATTGATATATCACGCCCCGCTAATGCGTTAAAAAGCGTTGATTTACCAACATTAGGTCTACCAACAATGGCAACCATTGGTTTACTCATAATAATCCTCCAAATCTTGTGGCATAAACAAAACCACATTACAGTATAATGTGGTTTTAAACTTTTTTCAACCTCTTAATTAGCAATATAGTCAAATGCATTCTTTATAATCTTAACCTTGTCATCACTAACGCTTGCGACATCAAACCTTATCGCCTGATCATCAGCTATCTTATGTGAATAAAGATAAAACAAAGCTACCTTAGATATCTGCCTTTGTTTTCTAATATCAACTGCAGCAAAGCCATCGCCAGCATTTAAACTTTTCCTATACTTGACCTCAACAAAAACGAGATACTCATCTTCCTTAGCCACTATATCTATCTCGCCCTGACGAACTCTATAATTTCTTTCAAGAACCTTGTAGCCGTGCTTTTCTAAAACCTTACACACAGCATCTTCCTTTAAATTGCCAACTTCCCTCTTATTCATTAACTACCTTCCTCTTAGAACCTTGCCCTTTATTCTGTCCATATCATCAACAAATACAAGAATCTCCGCTACAACTCCATAAAGCTCCTCAGGAATATAATCTCCAATATCAAGCTTTAAGAGCGTCTTAGCAAGCTTAGAATCCTGGTAAAGAGGCACATCAGACTCTTTAGCAGTCTCTATAATCTTCTCTGCAATATGTCCCTCACCAGATGCGACAATCTTAGGGGCACCCTCTAGAGGCTCATAGGAAAGGGCAACCGCAGTTCTTTTTCTTCTTTTGCCTTCTCTTTCTTCTGCCATAAGCGTCCTCCTTAAGCTCTCATATCAAATGTGTATCTCTTAATAGCCTGGTGAGTAACTGGAGCATCCTTAGCTAAGAAGTCCTCCTCAAAGTCCTCTACCTCCTGCTTCTTATCAGCAGGGCGTTTAACAACCTCTGTATCTAGTGAAAGCCCTAGCTTACTTATCTGCTCCTCTAATTGGCCAATATTATTAGACACAACATTAACAGACCTTCCATCTTCTAAATAGAATCTGGCATTTACCTTGCCTCCGTTAAGCTGAACATGAATATCAGTAGAGCCTAAATTATCCATATCAAGATGAAGAAGAATGCTAGCTGCCTTCTTATCCTTACTCAATGTCTTCTTGTTGGTGTAGACATATAACTCGCTATTAGCGTCCTGATTGCTTAAAGATAAAGGAATCTGAGCAAATGTATACTTGTCATTTAGCATTTCCATAAACTGTAAGTTGCGGTTCATGTTTCTTGCCTCATCACTCATACTCTCTCCGCCGCTAAAGTTCTTGGCTAAATCAGCTAATTTCTCACTCTCCTCAGCAACTCTTGTAAATAGCGCATCCACACTCTGCTTATCCTTCATTTGCTCAGGCGTCATCTTAAAATGATGATCAACAACACTCTGAACTATAACTGAATACTCCTTAGATGAGAAGAAATTCTTAATCTGATCATCAGTCAAGTTGCTGTTATTAGATATAAAATCATGCACAGCCTTCATCAAATCCTCAGCGGAATTCTTAGGATCAAGCATCATTTTAATTGCATCTTCATTGATTCCTAAGCTTCTTAACTGATTAGCAAATGCATTTTGTATTTCATTCTTAAATGAGTTAGTATCAGGAAGCAACTCTCCTGACTTAATGCCAGCCATAACCTGCTCTTTAGTAAGCTCTGGATGCTCCTTCATAATCTGATTTACAAACTCTTCTGTCACTTGAACTGAGCCGTCTGGATTGACAACAGGGTTGCCATTGCTATCAAGAACTACAGCTCCTTCAGGATAGGCTTGTCCGTTTGCTGCTAAAATAGGCTGACCTGCAGCATCTAAAGCTGGTCCCTTAAAATTATTGAAGCTTTCAATCTCGCCCTGATCCATATAAAATGCCTGCTCTAAGGTAAGTGTAGGCAAAGGATCTTCAAAGCCAGGCGTAGTAGTTGTAAATGTATCAATAATGCCCTGATTAAATCTTAAGACATCACCAGCAAAGCTCTCACTAGAACTTAAACTCTCATACATATTAGTTATCTGATTAGTCAGATTCTCCATCTGGCTGTTAAGATTAGATGCATGCGCCTTATACTGTTCAAACTGCTCGACACTTACATCATTGACAGGAATATCTGCTCTAATCAAGCTAACTATAGTCTTAATGCTAGCGTTAGGATTATTAAGGCTCTGCTGTAATACCTTCATAATTGAACTCCTGTCAATAGGCATGCCAGCATCCATCAATTCCTTAACCACAGCCATATTCTTCTCATTAAGTTGTAACCCTGCAGACTGCAAAGACTTTTCAATTGTCTGATTTTCCGGGGAAAACTTCTCATCTGTCAAAGGTCTAAGATATATCTTTTCACCTGTATTTTCTTTGACTTCAAAATAAAGATTGTTGCCAATATTAAGTGTAACATTATCCATAAGGGTTGCAGCTAAGGTCTGACCATTACCTAAAGATACGGTCACTGACTTGCCTGTAAGATTAGTAATCTCTCCCTTAAAAACATCACCCTTCTCTAAGTTTGAAATGTTTACTTCTGATGTCATACCGGTGCTTTGTAGGGCTCTTGATGCCATGACACTTTTTGAATACGAAGAAGAAGCAGAACCTGCTCCTAAATTACCACTCTTCGCCGCAGTTGCTGCAGGCGCAGTTGTTATAATCTCCATAAAAACACCTTCTTTGACAGTCTATAATTAAACATAATTTTTTATAAATGACATTCTGTGAATTGGGCATGGCCCATATTCTTTAATCGCTTCAATATGCTCCTTGGTTCCATAGCCAGAATGCTTATCAAAGCCATACTGAGGATACTTCTTAGCATAGTCCTCCATAATCTTATCTCGGTAAACCTTAGCTATAATGCTTGCAGAGGCTATATTATATGACTGTGCATCGCCTTTAATCATACTTGAATAGGGAACTCCAAAATCTAAACCCTTAACAGCATCAACTAAGACGTGCTCTGGCTTAACTGATAAGCCCTTAATCGCCATAACCATTGCCTGCTTTACTGCATTGCCAATTCCAATTTCATCTATGACAGTGTTGTCAAGCAAGCCAAAATTGTAACTAATCGCCTGCTCTTTAATAAGCTCGGCTAGTTCTTCTCTTTTTTCTTTTTTAACTTTTTTAGAATCATTGATATATAAAATATCGCAGTCCTTAGGCATAATCGCAGCCCCACAAACCACAGGCCCTGCAAATGGTCCTCTTCCCACTTCATCTACACCTGCTATTAAAGCAAGGCTTGTATAAGAAGCGTCAAATGCCTGCATAATCTTAATTCTCTTATACTCATTATCAAGTTTTTCTTTGTCACGATTAGCTTTAGTTACAAGCTTTATAACTCCCGCTCTCTCATCAGATGAATATTTATCAATAAAGTCAGTTATAGTCTCAATTGAACTATCATTATAATTAGCCTTAATTTCACTAATCGAATCCATAATTAAACCTTCCTACTTAACAGTCTCAATCGGCCATAGTTTAAGAAACAGCCTACCCTTAAACTGATTTTTATATAAATCATTTATCATATCTGTTCTACTATCAACACTATCATTCCTGTTGTCTCCTAGAACAAAATATTCGTTATCATCTAGTATTACGCCTGCCTTTAATCTACCGTAGTTGGACTTATCAATGCATTCCTTACCATATATATCGTCAGATAACATTTGTCCATTAATATAAATATATCCTTCACTTACAGTGACAACTTCTCCTGGCAGACCGATAATTCTCTTGACATAGTCAGAACCATCAGGTCCCTCAAATACAACTATGTCGTATCTCTTAGGATCGTTAAACCTATAGCTTACCTTCTCTACTAAGAATCTCTCGCCATTATTAATCGTGTCACACATCGAGGTACCATCTACCTCTGTTGGAAATGCTACGAACTTCAATATAAAAATCGCTAATCCACACGCAACAACAAATGCTATAATATAAGAAATCAGGTTAGAAACAGTTTTCTCACCCCTACTAGCTGCCTTGGCGTTAATCACACTTTGAGATGTAGCACTGACAGTATACGGCTCAAAATCATCAAATGAAATATTGTTTGAAGCATTTTTAGCAGCTTCCATTCTGCTCATAACATATGGCTTGTTGGTTTGTTGGTTAGAATAACCATCGCTAGTTGATGTATCAGCATATGCGTTACTAGTTGTTGTATTAGCATATGCGTTACTAGTTGTTGTATCAGCATATACGTTACTAGTTGTTGTATTAGCATATACGTTACTAGTTGTTGTATTAGCATATGCGTTACTAGAATCCACATTATTAATAGTGGCAGCATTATTCTTAATAGCCTGTAACCTACTTGATACATAAGTATTATTAGAACTAGCTGGTGTTGATTTAACTGCCTCCTCCTCAAAATCATCAACTAAGAATACTTCTGCCTCTTCTTCAATGTCATCAAATTCATCATCTTGATAATCCTCATCTAATAAAGATGAAAGATAATCAGCATTTATTCCGCCTAGCGAACCATAAGATGATTCCGAAGAAGAACTTGTCTCCTTAACAACAGCCTTGGCCTCGTTATCGATTACATTTGACTCTCTAGCTTCCTTAGTCAAGTGAGCAGAGGCACCATACTTCTCTCCCCCTCTACCATAATAAACAGGGGCTTTTTCGTGAACCTTATATAGATCGTCCACAGTTTTCATAGGATTAGGAATGTCTCCATCGTCCTTAAAATATGTAATCATACCCTCATACTGGCTATAATTTAATGAATTCATTTCCTCTAATGACTTAATATGAAAATCATCTGGCAATGTATAATAACCATCATCTAATCTTCCCATAGCATATACTCCTTAATCTAGTTAGGCTTATCAAGACATACCCTGCCTAATGTTCCGGCTCTAAACTCATCAAGAACAATATCTGCTGCCTTTAACAAGTCAGGTTCAGCGCCCTTCTTAAGACAGTTCCTGTTTATAGCAACATTTTCTAAGAGCGAATTAAGCTCTATACTTTCGTCTATATTATATCTCTCACTTATCACACCTGGATTGTCATTTCTTAGTGTATCCATAAGCATTGTAGCAAGCTCTTCTCTTGGCAAGAGTTCATCATTGACAGAACCAATCATGGCAAGTCTAATTCCCACTATCTTGTCCTCAAATTTAGGCCATAAGATACCCGGTGTATCTAAAAGGTCAATATTCTTGCCGATTTTAATCCACTGCTTGCCCTTAGTAACCCCTGGCTTATCGCCAGTTTTAGCTACTCCTTTGCCAACTAAAGAGTTAATAAATGTTGACTTGCCAACATTAGGAATCCCTGCCACCATAATTCTAATCGGCCTATTCTTAATGCCACGCTTTCTATCTCTCTCGATTTTTTCTTTAGATGCCTCTTCTATAAGCTTAATTGTCTGCTTGGCCTGATTGGACTTTCTTGAATCAAGCTTGATAGCATAAAAGCCCTGCTCCTTGTAGTAAGCAAGCCATTCTTTAGTGAGATTATCATCTGCTAAATCAGCCTTGTTAAGAAGCAATATTCTCTTCTTATTGTTAGCTAATTTATCAATATCAGGGTTTCTGCTACTCATAGGAACCCTTGCATCTACCAATTCCACAACTATATCTATTAACTTAATATTTTCTTCCATCATACGACGAGCCTTCGTCATATGACCAGGATACCACTGTACTTCCATTGTTCTTACCTTAATCAAGACTAGAAAAGTTAAAGCCTTTGATTGTTCCTATTATCCTTCCATCAATTTCTTCAGATGTGACTGCTCCAACATTGGTAAAACGTGAATCCTCACTGTTGTTGCAATTATCACCCATTACAAAATACTCATCCTTGCCTAGAACGACCTCTTCATCAGCAATTCCAGCCGTTGATATCAAATCAGTTATATATTCATTCTCTAAAATCGTTCCATCAACGTATAACTCTCCACCTACTATTTGAACCTTCTCACCAGGCAAAGCTACGACTCTCTTAATAAACTCGTGAGACCTGTCAGACTTCTCAATAGTAAACTTGATAACATCATATCTCTTAGGCTTCTTAAAGACATAAGCTGCCTTAAACAAGACCGCCTGATCCTTGTTTACTAAAGCACTTGACATAGAATCTCCCACAACAGATGTAGTCTGAAAGAAAAACATAACAAAGCAAAATGCAAGTGCAAATGCAATCAAAACGGTGAGAACATAGTTAACTATCTCCTTGATAAGAGCTACTCTCTTCTCACGCTTTTTATCTAAATACATATTCATAGTTAATCATCTTCCATATTCTTAATACTAATATACTCTTCTTCTGTAATAATCTTAACGCCTAATTCTTTAGCCTTCTTGTTCTTAGACGATGAAGAAGTTGCATCATTGTTAATCAAATAATTAGTCTTAGCTGATACCGATGAAGCCACCTTACCACCAAGACTCTCAATCTCATTAGCTAACTCTTTTCTGTTAGAATAGTGATTAAGACTTCCAGTTACAACAAATGTAACGCCATCAAATATAAGCCCCGATTCAGAGTACTCTTCCTTAATAATATTCATTTCCTCAATCAAGCTATCAACAACTGCAATATTCTTGTCATCATTAAAATACTTAACAATAGCCTTAGCGATAAGCTCACCTATGCCGTCAATTCTAGCTAGCTCTTCAACTGAAGCATTTCTTATAGCTATAAAATCATCCTTAAAATGCTTGCATATAAGCTTTGCATTTGAAGAACCTATATTAGAGATACCTAAGCTATATAAAAATGCAGACGTCTTAATATCTCTTGACTTATCACATGCCTTAACAAGCTTACTATACGACTTATCACCAAAGCCCTCTAAACCTACAATTATGTCCTTATACCTATCTAAATGATATAGATCAGAAAGCTCTTTTAAGCAACCATTTTCTATTAATCTCTCAATCGTTGCCTCGCTCATTCCGTCTATATTAGCGGCATCCCTTGAAACAAAGTGTGCAAAGCTCTTAATCTTTTTAGCAGGGCATTCTTTATTGTCACAATATAATACCTTAATTGAATTGTCATCCTTAATTGAAGTCTTAGCGTGACATACCGGACAAAACTCTGGTATAGTCTCAGTATTAGACCTAGTAAGGTTATCCTGAAGCTGTGGGATAATCATATTGGCCTTATAAACCGTAATCTGATCACCCTTGCCGAGCTGATAGTCCTCAAAAATGCTTACATTGTGAAGACTTGCACGACTTACAGTAGTGCCCTCTAATTCAACCGGCTCAAAGATCGCAACCGGATTAATCATTCCAGTTCTTGAAGCAGACCAAAATGTCTCTATATAGGAAGTAGTAGCTAACTCATCCTTCCACTTAAATGCTATAGCGTTTTTCGGAAACTTAGCAGTTCTACCTAAAGATTCGCCATAAGCAATATCGTCAAATGTTAAAACCAAGCCATCACTTGGGATGTCATTAGTCGCTATCTCGCCCTCAAACCAGCTAACTGTGTCAGCTAAATTGTCCTTATTTACCTTCTTATGAACAACAACTTCAAAGCCTAGACTTGCTAAATAGTCAAAGCGCTTAGAGATAGTATCTAAGCCTAAGCTATCATCAATGCCCACTAATTGAAAAGCGATAAACTTAACATTTCTCTTAGCACATATAGCACTGTCTAGCTGTCTTACAGTACCACTACATAAATTACGAGGATTCTTATATTGATCCTCCACTGATAACCTCTTATTAATCGCCTCAAATTCACTGTAACTAATTACTGATTCACCTCTAATTACTAATCTATCTTTATAACTTATAGACTTAGGTAAATTAGCAAAAACTTTAGCATTGTGAGTTATATCTTCACCCACTGTTCCATTACCACGAGTAACTGCGCTTACAAGCTCACCATTCTCATAGGTTAATACTGTAGTTAAACCATCTTCCTTAAAAGACAAAACCGCTTCTTTATCTTTGACAAATGCTACTAAAGCATCTATATCCTTGGTTTTATCTAGAGAAAGCATAGGAGACTCATGAACAACCTTCTTAAGCTCGCTTAAAGCCTCATATCCTACACTAACAGTAGGACTTCCACTTAAGACAATATTAGTCTCCTTCTCTAATTCAAGCAACTCATCATATAAGGCATCATACTCATAGTTGCTCATAATCTCTTTATTCTCGTTGTAATATGCATTACTTGCAGCCTTAAGAATAGTATTTAATTCATGTATTCTTTTAACCTTGTCATCTGACATATATCAATCTACCTCAACTTAAACTTTTCTTTAACTCTTTAAGCTCAGACTCAGTCACATCTCTATATTCGCCTAATTTGATGCCATCTAATTTAATATTCATAACTCGAACTCTCTTTAACGACCTAACCCTATAGCCTAGTTCTTCACACATGCGTCTAATCTGGCGATTTAACCCTTCTGTTAATATAATTGTAAATGAATCCTTTGATGTCTTATGAATCTCACAAGGTCTAGTCACTGTATCAAGTATCTTAACGCCCTCTCTCATAGACTTTATAAAATCAGAGGTAATAGTCTTATTAACTACAACCTCATATTCCTTCTCGTGACCATATCTGGCATGACTTATTAAGTTATGAAGCTCACCATCATTGGTAAGAAGCAACAAACCCTCGCTATCCTTATCTAGTCTTCCGATAGGATATATTCTCTCCGGATAATTGATTGCATCTATAACATTGTCCTTCTCCTTAGTAGAGCAGACAACACCTACAGGCTTATTGTATGCTATTAGAACAAATGGTGGTGTATCAAGTACATCGCTTCCTCTAAATGTTACTAAATCGCCCTCGTTAACCTGGTCGCCAAGCTGAGCAAGCTGACCGTTAATTGTAATCTCTCCCTGCTCTAGGGCTCTATCAGCTTCACGCCTTGAACATACACCCTTTGAGCTTAAGAACTTATTAATTCTCATGATTCACGCTCCATCATGGTTTGATATAAAAGAACGAAGCCTCAGACTTAAAACCAATCTCGTCTGAATGTATCATCTGCTCAGTACTTCCAACAAATAAGACACCGCCAGGAGTAAGAGACTTATAGAAGTTTCTATATATCTCTTCCTTAGCTTCCTCTGTAAAATATATCATCACATTTCTACATAAAATAAGATCATAACCTGTTTGATACTTATCAGCTAAGAGGTTATGCTGTCTAAACTTAACTCTCTTCTTGACATCATCACTGATTTTAAACGAATCTCTACCTATCTGCTCAAAATATTTCTTCTTATACTCATCTGGCAAGCCTTTTAGGCTCTTGCCATTATATATGCCCTGCTGAGCCTTCTCTAAAATCTGTTTATCTATATCTGTCGCATCTACAGTCACTCTCTCAATAGGCATAGACTTAGCAAGCAGCATAACCAAAGAATAAGGCTCATCACCTGTAGAACAAGCTGCGCTCCAAACCTTAAGCGGTCTTCCGTTAGTCTTCTGCAGTAATCTAGGAAGCATGGTATTCTCTAATGTTTTCCACTGAACTGGATTTCTATAAAATTCAGAAACGTTAATAGTCAAATAAGATAAAAAGTCCTCATAAAGGTCTTTGTCAGTCTTAATAGCACCTACGAAATCCTGAAAACCAGAAAGCTTATGTCTTGCGATAAGCGCCTCAATTCTTCTCTTCATCTGTCGTTCTTTATAAAGAGACAAATCAATTCCTGTCAGTCTAAAAACATCCTTAGAAAACTCTTCATAGCCATACATATGCATATACCTCCATATATAAAAAGGTGTCTATAGCACTTGACTATAAACACCTGATTAATAACATTAAATCATTATAAAAGACTAATCATCAAGCTCAACCGCATCTGCAATCTCTGATGCATCAACCTCTACAACTTCCTCAGATGCTTCAGTTTCCTCAGGCTTAAGTGTCTTCTTGATACTCAAACTAATCTTATGATCTTCAGGCTTCAAATCTACAACCTCTGCTGTAACCTCCTGACCAATCTTAAGAACTGATGCTGGCTTCTCAATACGATCTAAAGAAATCTGAGAAACGTGAAGCAAAGCATCTACACCAGGCTCAAGCTCAATAAATGCACCAAAATCAGTCATACGAGCAACCTTACCAGTTACTATATTACCAACTGCATATTTCTCTGATGCTGTAAGCCATGGATTCTGATCATCAAACTTAAGACTAAGAGCAATCTTCTCGCCCTGAATGTCCTTAATTAAAACCTTTACTTCCTGGCCAACCTTAAACATCTTCTTAGGATTCTCAACATGTCCCCAAGACATCTCTGAGATGTGAAGAAGTCCATCAGCTCCACCTAAATCAACGAAAGCACCAAAGTCGGTAAGATTCTTAACTGTACCGTCTACAACATCGCCAACATTGATTCTATCGAATAACTGCTTCTTCTGCTCTTCATGTTCAGCTGCAAGAAGCTGCTTTCTATCACCAATAATTCTTCTCTTGCTAGGATTAAACTCTGTAATAACAAATGTAACATCCTGATTCTGATACTTGTTGAGATTACGCTCAAACTGATCTGATACAAGGCTAGCAGGAATAAATACTCTTGACTCCTCATAAGATACAATAAGTCCACCGTCGCGAACCTCAATTACCTTACCTGTAAGTACTTCCTTGTTATTAAATGCCTCTTCTAACTTCTCGTTTGACTTGTCTGCTGCTAACTTCTTGTAGCTTAATAGCACCTGACCCTCGCCATCGTTAACCTTAACAACCTTAGCATTCATCTTGTCTCCGGCAGATACCTTAGTAGTTAAATCTACGCCAGGCTCGTTGGTGTACTCGTTTCTGGAGATGATTCCGTCAGCCTTATAACCAATATTAAGAACAATCTCATCCTCCTTAACACTGATTACAGTACCTTCTACTGTAGCTCCAGGACGAACGTTATTCTTCTCCTTGAAGCTCTCCTCCAATAACTCATCAAAACTCTCTTCAGCCATGCTATCATGAACCTCCTTGATAATATTGTGTGGGGTCGATGCCCCTGCTGTAATACCAACGCTACCAACGGATTCAAACATGGTTAAATCCAAATCAACAAGTGTCTGTATATAGTAGGTGTTAGCACATGCTTCCCTACTAATGTCATATAGTTTCTGGGTGTTAGAACTATTCTTGCCCCCGATGACAATCATTGCGTCAACTTCTTTTGCTAAAGCTGCCGCCTCAGACTGACGTTCCTCGGTCGCATTACAAATAGTATTACATACTTCTATATAATAACCTTTTTTTTGTAAAATTTCAACTATATCTTGAAATTTATTGTAATTAAATGTGGTCTGTGAAACTAGTCTGTATCGATAATTATCATCTAGTTTTAAGCCACTAATTTCAGACGCGTCACTTATAACTATGGGCTTAGCAGTACACCATTCACATATAGCAACAACCTCTGGATGTTCCTTGTTGCCGACTACTATTGCCCTTTCATTATCCGGGTCTAATTCTCCAACAAGCTTATGGATTTTTTTGACAAATGGGCATGCTGTGTCAACATAGTTATATCCCTTTTCTTCAATGACTTTATAGACGGATTTGCCAACACCGTGGGATCTTAAAACTATTGTTGCATTTTCATCATCTAAAGCTTTTAACTCATCTAAAGAGTGAATAAGCTTAACGCCTTTTGACTCTAAATCCTTAATCACCTCTTCGTTGTGAATAATAGGACCATAAGTATATACATGCTCTTTATCAGCTTCAGCATAAGCCATATCAACAGCTCTTTTGACACCAAAGCAGAAGCCAGCGTGTTTAGCAAGAATAACCTTCAATTACTTTCTCTCCTCATATAAGCTAATAATCTTATTAATAACATCCTCAACACTCATGTCTGAGCTATCAACTAAAACAGCATCATCAGCCTGTTTTAATGGTGCAATCTCCCTATTCATATCCTGCTCATCACGTTTTATAATATCAGCCTCAACCTCGTTAAAATCAGCAGTTATACCATTTTCAGCTAACTGAGCCACTCTTCTTCTCGCTCTCTCATGGCTTGACGCTGTTAAATAAACCTTAAGGTCTGCATTTGGCAAAACAAATGAACCGATGTCTCTTCCGTCCATAATAACATTTTCCTTGGCGGCTAAGGCTCTTTGAAGTTCTAAGAGTTTGCTTCTTACAGCCTGATATTTAGCGACAATTGAGGCGGTATTACCAACCTCCTCAGTTCTTATCAGTTTAGATACATTTTCTCCGTTTAGGATAACCTGCTGCTCACCGTCAAGATAAGAAATAGTAATGTCAAGATTAGGGCACTCCTTAGAGACAGCAGCCTCATCATTAGGGTCTACCTTGTTATTTAGCATATAAAGTGCAATTGAGCGAAACATAGCGCCCGTGTCGACATAGACAAATCCAATCCTCTTTGCAATATCCTTAGCAATAGTACTCTTACCTGCTCCTGCAGGTCCATCAATAGCAATATTAAACATAGCAATTCTCCTTTTCTTTATGAAAATGCTGACGAGTAGCCAGCTAAATATCCTGTAGACCAGGCGATTTGAAGATTATAGCCACCAGTTACTGCATCTAAATCTATAAGCTCGCCAGAAAAATATAAGCCCTTAATTAGCTTAGACTCCATAGTTGATGGGTCTATCTCTTTTACATTAACTCCACCCTTAGTTATTATAGCTTCTTCAAAGCCTCTAGTGCTAGTAATCTTAAAGTCTAAGCCTTTAAGAAGTTTAAGCAGGTTGTGTCGCTCCTCTTTAGTAACCATAGAAGACTTTTTTTCAGAATCAATGCCTGAAAGCTCAACTATAACTGGAATCATCTTAGACGGTAAAAGATCATTTAAGCTGTTCTTAAATGCCTTGTTGTGATTCTTGTCTAAATCCCTTAAAAGCCTGCTATCTAATTGTTTCTCATCTAAAGCAGGCTTTAAATCTATAACGCCTTTAAGCTTACCCTCATTCATAGCCTTTCTAAGCCTGGAATCAAGCAATGTACTAGCCGTTAAAACAAGCGGGCCACTAAGTCCAAAATGCGTAAAGAGAAGCTCTCCCTGCTCATCATAGACCTTTTTCTTGTCATTATATAGCTTAAAGCTGACATTTCTAAGCGACAAGCCCATCATGCGAGCTGCAATATCGCCTTCAGTCTGAAATGGCACCAAAGACGGATTAAGGCTTGTAACACTGTGACCAACTTCCTTAGCAAATCTATAACCATCACCAGTTGAGCCTGTTGACTGATAAGAATAGCCGCCAGTAGCCAAAACTACCGACTTAGCAGATAAGGCTTCCTTGTTGTCTAACCTTACCCCTGAAATCACAGCATCATTTACAATCAAAGACTTAACATTTGTATTAAGCCTCACTTCAATATCGTAGTCTTTTAGGGCCTTATCAAGCGCTTTTATGACATCAGACGAATGATCAGAGACTGGAAATACTCTTCCTCCTCTCTCAATCTTAGTTCTAGTGCCATATTTCTCAATCAATTCAACGATTGAATCATTAGAAAATGTATAAACAGCGCTATAAAGAAACTTAGGATTAGACTTGACCGCCATAAAAAAGTCCTCAATATCGCAAGCATTGGTAATATTACATCTTCCCTTGCCTGTGATAAATAACTTCTTACCTAGTTTTTCATTTTTCTCTAAAAGAACTATCTTATAAGGCTTGCCCTGTTCTTTATAGGAAATGGCGGCACCAATAGCACTTAAAATGCCAGCAGCCCCGCCACCAATAACAATCAAATCGTATATCATATAAACCTCTACTCAATCACGTGATCATCATAAACCTTGTACTGATCCCAAAGCTCCTCTAACACGTGAAGTCTGTCAGTCAAAGAGTCTTTTTCTCTCATACATACAGCAACAATCAATGCGTTAATCAATGAAACCGGTGCTGTAAGCGAATCAACTATAGCCATAACATCGCTCTTTACGATCAAAGGATAGTCTGCATGCTCATATAACGGGCTCTGAACACTATCAGTGATAGCAATAGTCTTGGCTCCATGGTTTTTTGCAAGCTCCATGGCAGTTCTTGTTCTTCTTGAATATCTTGGAAAACTGATTCCGATAAAGCAGTCATTAGACTTAATTCTACTTATCTGTTCTAAGGTATCAATGCTGTCATTGCCCTCTAAGACATATACCTTATCAAAAATCATTCTAAAATAGTATCCAAGCCAGCCAGCTATATACCAGGTTCCTCGAACTCCTAAGATATATATGCTGTCTGCATTTACAATTAAATCAACCGCCTTATTAAATTTCTCAACATCTACAGCAGCTATAGTTTCCTTTAGTCTTGCTCTGTCAGCATTTAAGATAGAGCTTACCAAATCTTCCTTTTCTTCACTTCTCTTATATGCTGTCTCTAATCTCTGTATAGAGGTTGAATGTGTTCGAACAGTTGCTGCAATTGCTTTTAATAATTCTGGATAACCGTCATAATCAAGTTCATATGCAAATCTTACAACAGTAGACTCGCTGACTCCAACTTCCTTGCCAAGCTTAGATGCAGTATAGCTCGCAGCCAAATCATAGTTTTCTCTTATAAAATCTGCAATTCTTTTTTGTCCCTTACTAAACTTAGGATATCTCTCGTTTAGACGGTCCATCAAACTCATGTTATCATCCATAAAATATAAACCCTCCAAATCAATAGAAAATAGATGTTGAAGCTAGTTATAGCTTCAACATCCATAAAATTCTAAATCAATTATTTATACTGGATATGTCTTGTTAGTAGTGTCAGCCTTAGATGCATCAAAACCAGTATCCTGTGCCTCACGGTACTTAAAGAAGTCAGTAGCTACCTGTGGGAATAATGCATATGAAAGCACATCCTCATCCTGCTGCTTATACTGTGCCATCTCCTTCTCGAATTTCTCCAATCCTGGCTCAATATCATCAGCTGGGCGGTTAGTGATAGGCTTCTTCATTCCAAGACTATCAAGTGCCTTCTTCTGAACGTCTTTATTCATAGGCTTAACTGTCTGACCATACTTACCAACTAACAAGTCCTTAGACTCCTTAGTAAGCATCTTATATCTCTCACCTGTAACAACATTAAGAACAGCCTGAGTACCGACAATCTGTGATGAAGGTGTAACAAGTGGTGGCTCACCAAAGTCCTTACGTACCTTTGGAACCTCCTCAAGCACTTCATCAAACTTGTCCTCAGCATGCATATCCTTAAGCTGTGAAACAAGGTTAGATAACATTCCACCTGGAACCTGATACTGTAAGGTCTTAACATTAACACCCATTACCTTAGGGCTAAGAAGTCCGCTCTCAAGCCACTCCTCACGAAGAGGTCTAAAGTGGTCTGCGATCTCAGCCAAAAGCTTCTGGTCAAATCCAGGATCGTAATCTGTTCCAACAAATGCCTGTGCCATAACCTCTGTAGCAGGCTGTGAAGTTCCCATAGCAAGTGGGCTCATAGCTGTATCAATGATATCAGCTCCAGCCTCAACTGCCTTCATATATGTCATAGCAGCCATACCAGAGGTATAGTGTGTATGAATATCAATAGGAAGCTTAGTTCCTGCCTTAAGAGCCTTAACAAGCTTAGTAGCCTCATCAGGAACCAAAAGTCCAGCCATATCCTTAATACAGAGTGAATCTGCACCCATTTCCTCAATACGCTTAGCGATATCTTTCCAATAGTCCATTGTATAAGCATCACCTAATGTATAAGAAAGTGCAACCTGTGCATGAGCCTTCTCCTTGTTAGCAGCCTTAACAGCTGTCTCAAGGTTACGAAGATCATTCAAACAGTCGAAAATACGAATAATATCGATTCCGTTAGCAGCTGACTTCTGTACGAAATACTCAACTACATCATCTGGATATGGGCTGTAACCCAAAATATTCTGACCTCTAAATAACATTTGAAGAGGTGTATTCTTAAATCCGTCCTTTAACTTACGAAGTCTTACCCAAGGATCCTCCTTAAGGAAACGCAAGCAGGCATCAAATGTAGCACCACCCCAGCACTCTACTGAGTTGTAACCAACCTGATCCATCTTGTCGATGATTGGTAACATTTGCTCTGTGGTCATACGTGTTGCAATAAGAGACTGATGTGCGTCACGAAGCACAGTCTCGGTAATCTTAACTGGTTTCTTAGCTCCCTTAGACTCAGCTGCTTTATTTTCAGCTGCTTTAGTCTCAACCTTAGCCTGCTGCTCTTTCTTAGCTACAGCATTCTCAGAAGAAGCTTTCTTACCATTCTTCTTGTTACCCATAACTTAATCCTCCTAAACTATATTAAATAAAATCAAATTCTAAAATACTCCGAATATCGCCATAAATGTACCTGCAGCAACCGCAGTACCGATAACTCCGGCAACATTAGGTCCCATAGCATGCATCAAAAGGAAGTTGGTAGGGTCATACTCTGAACCAACATTCTGCGATACTCTCGCTGCCATAGGAACCGCAGATACACCTGCCGAACCGATAAGAGGATTAACGCCTCCCTTAGTTGCCTTACACATAATCTTACCAAAGATAACACCAGCAGCAGTTCCAAAAGCAAATGCAACAAGACCAAGAATAACGATCTTAAGAGTTGAAAGCTTTAAGAAAGCCTGAGCTGTTGTGGTAGCTCCTACTGAAGTACCAAGTAAGATAACAACAATATACATCAAAGCGTTAGAAGCGGTCTCAGTTAACTGCTTAACAACGCCACACTCTCTAAAGAGGTTACCAAGCATAAGCATACCTACTAATGGTGCAGTAGTTGGAAGAAGTAATACAACAACTACAGTAACAACAATAGGGAATAAGATACGCTCTATCTTGCTTACAGGACGAAGCTGTCCCATCTTAATCTTACGCTCCTTCTCAGTTGTAAGAAGCTTCATAATAGGTGGCTGAATAACTGGAACCAAAGCCATATATGAGTAAGCAGCAACGGCGATAGGTCCCATAAGGGTATCACCAAGTCCAAGCTTACCTGCAAGGAAAATAGAAGTAGGTCCATCAGCTCCACCAATAATAGAAATAGCAGCTGCTTCCTTACCGTTAAAGCCCATAGCCATAGCAAGGAAATAAGCGGCATAAATACCAAACTGTGCTGCAGCACCTAAGACAAAGCTCTTAGGGTTAGCAATCAGCGGTCCAAAGTCTGTCATCGCTCCTACACCTAAGAATATCAGCGAAGGTAAAATACTCGCCTCATCAAGCATGTAGAAATAATGCATCAAACCACCCTCGGCAATAATGCCAGGGAACATATTAGATAGCAACATACCAAAGGAAATTGGAACCAAAAGCAAGGGCTCAAAACCTTTAGCGATTGCCAAAAACAGGAAGAAGAAGGCTACCAAGATCATGACAAAATTGCCCCAGTAAAGGTTAGCAAATGCTGTCTGGCCGGCCAAATTCTCCAATGTATTAACAACGTAATCCATTTAGCTATTACCTCCTAATCATAATAGTCGATTGTAAACAATTAGTTTAATGAAGCAAGTAAATCGCCAGCCTCTACAGAAGCTCCCTCACTAACATTAATGCTTGCAACCGTACCATCAGAAGGTGCTACAATCTCGTTCTCCATCTTCATAGCCTCAAGTACCATCAAAACATCACCCTTAGATACTGACTGACCAGCTGATGCCTTAACTGATAAAATCTTACCAGGCATTGGCGAGTTAACAGTAACACTGCCTGCTGCTCCAGAAGAAGCTGGCTTAGCAGCTGGAGCTGCAGGTGCTGCCGCTGGTGCTGCTGGTGCTGCTGCTACAGGAGCTGCTGCTACTGCGCCGCCTGCCTGATCCTCAACAGTTACGTCGTATGTTGTACCATTAACGGTAATTCTATAATTCTTCATTAGATAATTCCTCCTAATATATAATCTTATCTTACTCGTCTAATCGAGCGAACAATCAATGGGTCACTGCC
>JAIKVP010000139.1 GCA_024685635.1 Lachnospiraceae bacterium | reverse complement strand
TCTTAGTCTTACGCATGGTCTTAGACATTCCTGCAGCAATAAATGATACTAAAATAAGTGATGCCAATAGAATAATAACAGAAATAATAATAACTCGGTTACGCTCTTTAGCAATCATTTTCTGAACTTCATCAACAGGAGTTGCCGCAGCAACCATACCACAGACGGTTCCATCAGAGTTAACTAGCGGTGCGTAGTAGGTATAGTAGGTTATCTCTTCTATCTCTACATCATTCATAAATACTGCTTTACCTGAAGACTCAACCTTCTCGGCTATTTTAGCATCAACATCAGTACCGTTAATTCTTCGGCCCTCACCAGCATCCTTTTTCAAGGTCGTTAAGAGTCTCATGGTTCCATAAATAATAGATGATTCATAACCAGTAGATTCCTTGAGCGCGTCTACTACTGAGTTATCTCCACTAATTTTTTCCTCACCCTTATATAGTCTTCCACCAGGATCCATTGTATAATCACCCTTATATAAGGTGTTATAAAAAACATCAAGAGAACTAGTTGTAATAACAAGTGATTCCTCAATCTGTTTCTCAATCTTAGTGGTAAGAGCGTTACTAGATACATAAATAACAACGATACTAACTATAATCATAGGAATAAGACATAGCATAAGCAACTTAATCCTAAAGTTAAATATCCTGAATCTATCATTTCTCATAGGATAAGAGCTCTTAATCAAGCCGTCATCTTCGATTATAGTAGATGTATTCTCTTCAGAATAATCTGTTTCACCATCAAAAACTTCACTTTCAGAATCGGCAAAGCTATCATAACTTGAACTTGCTCTATCCGTTTCTAAATCAGAGCCCTCTAAAGCTTCACTGGCATAGTCATCTGAATCGTAGTCAACAGGATTATCCGTATCATAATAAGTTGGCAACTCTTCTTCAAAAACTTCGTTATTCCCTAAATCATTATACTCATTACCCATGTCGCCAGCCTCGTATTCAAGTCCTTCGTTTAATGTCTTTTCTTCATCCATACCAGCCACCTCCTAGAACAATATATTGCGTTTTCTTTAGCACAAAACACTATATTTATTGTACTATATTACAGACTAAATAACAAGTTAAAACTATTGTAAATTATGCCTTTCCCGTACTTCCAATGCCGCCTCTGTTAGCATTTTTTAGGCTGTCAGTCTCTAAAAATTCAATCGTTGGCTGATGCTTGAATATTCTAAACTGACAAATCCTGTCGTTAACGTGAATTTCAGTATCTCTTAAGGCATAAGCCGGAAAAAACCACTGATCACCATCACCAGAATAACTCTCGTCGACAATTCCTGTATGATTGGTCTGAATAAGTCCAAAATTCTTATAGGTTGAACTTCTTGGTACAATATGTGCCTCGTATCCCTTAGGCAACTCCATAGCAACACCTAAAGGAA
The DNA here is from genome assembly GCA_024685635.1 of Lachnospiraceae bacterium. Taxonomy (GTDB): domain Bacteria; phylum Bacillota; class Clostridia; order Lachnospirales; family Lachnospiraceae; genus NC2004. Next base: position 3,644 of record JAIKVP010000139.1, on the reverse strand, counting down.
TTAGCTTAAACTCTCCTGCCTTAAGGCTGATATTCTTAGCAGCCCTTAAATCAATCCAGTCAGACTTATTCTCAATATAAGTCAAATGCTCAATCTCATCAGATAAATACTTAATCTTAATAGTTTCCATAGCTTCCTCCTAGCTTAATCTTATTACTCTTTGATTAGAACTTCCACGCCATCTTAAACTAGTATCCCTCATCTCGTCAATATACGGCCCATCTACCACGACATCAATATAGTTAAAAATCTCAAGTTCTTTAACATCTTCGTAGACAAAGCCAGTATAAAGCCATATTGTCTTATCAGGATACTTTTCTTTAACCTTTCTTGAAAGCTCTGTTACAGTTTCGACATTATTATGATACAATGGGTCTCCGCCAGTAACTGTCAGTCCACTAACATAATCCTTGTCTAGTTCCATAAATATCTCATTTATAGCATTTTCATCAAATGCTATGCCACTTAATTCATCCCAAGTCTCAGGATTATGGCAATTAAAACAGTGATGGTCACAACCAGAAACAAATAAAACAACCCTCAAGCCATCTCCATTTAACATATCATCCTTAATGATATTGTGATAATTCATCAAATGCCTCCCTACATCGATACTCTCTCTTTGATTTCAGCCATTTTAGCAGGATTTAGTCTTGTATCGCCTTTCACTCTAGAGTATGATAAATAGCCATTCATTCTCTCAATCTTAGTAAGATTTCTGCTTCCACACTCCGGGCAAACTTCCATATCTAGCTCTTCATGGCCACAGTCATCGCAGTAGGACAAGGATAGATTGACACCTTCGTAGAAACCATATGCCATAGCCCTCCTAATTAACACCCTTATTGCTTCTAAGTTATAATCTATAGGGTACTTTACATACTGAATCTTTCCACCATTTGAGAGTTCAAAGAATCTCTTTTCATAATCCTGTTTCTCAATAGGCGTAATATTCTCAGTAACATGGCAGTGAAAACTGTTTGAAACATACTCTCTATCTGAAACACCTTTTATTACGCCATATTTTGCTCTAAACTGTTTGACCTGCAAACCACATAGATTCTCAGCTGGAGTTCCATATATCGCATAAAGATGGCCGTCCTCTTTTTTATACTCTTCAACAACTTTATTGATGTGAAGAAGTGTATCATAGGCAAAATCGCTGTCAGTCACTAAAGAATGCTGATTATGTAGCTGCTGCAACTCATTAAGAGCAGTATAGCCAAATGAAGCAGTTGCGCTCTTTAACAGTGGTTCAATCTTATCTTCATACTTTAGTTGTCCTCCGTAGAAACCTCCCTGAGTGTATGCAAGCGGATTAGACGATGCTCTCATTTGTCCTAAATAATCGTAGGTTCTCTTATGAATCCCCCTAATCATCAGCAGATACTTATCAAGAAGGTCATAAAATGGGCATCCTATTTCTTTAGCTCTTTGATATATCAAAGGCAAATTAAGGCTTACCACACCGATATTAAATCTGCCTATAAACACAGGCTCATCTTCGCCATCAGCCGGATTCATCCCGCCTCTTTTATACCATGGCGATAAAAATGCTCTGCAGCCCATCGGACTAACTATTGCTCCATAGGTCTTATACATACTTGGGACATAGCCTTCACCAGTAAGGCTTAACCAGTCAGGATACATCGTCTTAGCTGAGGTTAAAACTCCCTCTTCAAAGACATCCTCAAGCTCCATATCTTTTCCATGCAAGCTCTCATCATATAAAAACACAAGCTTAGGATATAACACGGGTTTTTTCTTTCCCTTTAAGCCCTGTCCACCTCGTCTTACTCTCAATGCGGTAATTGAGGCAAGCTTTGCAAACCTGCTAGTTCCAGTTCCAAATGTTATCGTGGTAAAAGGATAATCTCCTCTGCTTGATGAGACTGTATTAAACTTGTATTCCCAGCCCTGAAAGCCTTGTCTCATATCATTTTCAACATTTTTATAGGCTTCTAGTTCGCTCTCTTTATAGGAGAGACCATGTTCTTTATAAATGTTAAGATATCTCTCATAAGAGCGCTCTGCATAAGGCTCTAAGAGCAAGTCTACATTAGGCACTGTAAAGCCTCCATACTGTTGGCCGGCTGCAGAGAGAACAATATCTCCGACTACATCAAACACAGTATCTAAGGTCTTTGGCTCGTTATACCAGATGTTAGACATCTCAAAGCCGCCCTTTAAGACTGACGCAATATCAAAGAGACAACAGTTCATAGTATCAAGCCTGGCTGACATATCGTGAATATAGATATATCCAGTATCAATGGCCTCTCTCTCATCTTCATTTAAGAAGTTTTCCTTATAGAGTTCTCTATTCAAATGATTGAGCAGCAAACTCCTCTTAGTAGAGACCAATGCACTATCCATATTGGAATTTTCTTTGTCGCCAATATATAAAATAGACTGGCTTGTTCTATACATTTCCTCAAGCTGCTCTTTTATAATTTCTTTATTTTCTAACATTAAATCACCTAATCTCTAAAAATAGCCCTTGTATTTAACCTTATACTTACCATGTGGAAAGAGCTCATTATAAAGGTCGATAAAATAATCATCTGTCATACTCGCCAAGAAATCAACCGTCATAATGTTAGGGTCAGTTGCTAAATATTCATCAATATTAAGATAACTGTGAAAACTATTAAGAAAGTCAATATGGTGCTTGTAAAAAATGCTATTCTTATCAAGACTAGATGCCTCTTTAAGAATTTCTTCATAAACCAGATCAAACATAGGCTCAATCTGGCTCTTTATCTGTTCTTCCACAGTTTCACTAAGATAGATAAGCTCATAGTTTTCTTTTTTTGCCCTTGAAAATGCATCAAAATATTCCTTATCCATCATAAGATAGTCCTTACCATAGCTATTCTTAACAATATTAACTATCATATTGTTTATAATTTCTGCATTCGTTTTGCCTATAATATCATTTCCAAATTGGTCATCATTTGGTAATATCCCAAGCTTCATAGCATCCTGTCTGTCTTTACCTATATAGGCAATTATGTCACTGACTCTCACTACACAGCCTTCTAAAGTGCAAGGTATAAGCCTTTTGATCTCTGTTTCATCTAAATTGCATTTTTCTTCTAAATCCTCTAGTTCCTTAAATGTTGTTCTCTTAAGAGGTCTATATTCACTTAATTCTAACTCACCGTTATGGCAAATAGCACCATCTAGAACCTGCATACTTATATTCCAGTCAACTAGTGTGTTTAGGACTCTGACACTATGAACATTGTGGTTAAAATATCTCATAGTTGAAGATTTAGTATGCTCCTTTAGTTTATTTGAAAGCATGCGCTCTCCCGCATGACCAAATGGCGTGTGACCAATATCATGACCTAGAGCTATAGCTTCTGTTAAATCAACATTTAAGCCCAATGTTGACGCTATATTTCTTGCAATCCTTGACACAAGCTGGACATGAAACGAACGCCTTGATATATCATCGTTCTTGTAAAAAGAAAAAACCTGTGTCTTGTCGGAATACCTGTTGTAGTAGGGATTGTGCATTATACGCTCGACATCCCTTATAAAAGGTGGCCTCCAGACATTGGTTTCGTCGTGATCAGGTCTTTTTCTAACCGCATCATTATCGTCGGTTCTATAAGGATTGATAATATTATTCTTTC
>JAIKVP010000123.1 GCA_024685635.1 Lachnospiraceae bacterium | reverse complement strand
GCGTCAAATCAGAGATGAGAGTTGTAGGTAGAACAGACAAGGTTTATATGCTATACGCTCTAATTCATAACATCACCGAGGAGAAGAAAGCATATAATGAGTTATATAAGAGTGAAAGAAGATTTAGATTTGCAAGTGAGCAGGCCAATGTATACGCCTGGGAGTACGATATAAGAACTAAGGAGATGAGGCCTTGCTATAGATGTATGAGAGATTTGAATCTTCCACCACTCCTTAAGAATTACCCAGAGCCAGCGATTGAGGTTGGAATTTTCCCGGCAGATTATGCGGATATGTATAGAGAATGGCATAAAAAGCTTGAAGAGGGCGTTGATAGCCTTGAGGCGATTATTCCACTTACTGTAGGAAGAGTGCCATTTCATGTCAGATATACAACCGAGTATGATGAGGCGGGCAGACCGCTTAAGGCATACGGTTCAGCAACCTTGGTTGTGGATGATGAAGAATAGGATTTACACCCATTAAAGCTTAGGCTTTGGTGGGTGCAGTTGCATTTGATGTAAGAAGCAGAAAACAGTGATAAATTAGTCAAACAAATACCCTTCCAAATATAAGCCAGGAGATAGGAAAGCCACCTTCTCCTGGCTTTTTGATTTATTGAAAAATTATGTAATTGATGCTAAAATAATTGATGGTCTACAAATGTTTGTTGAAAGAGGGGCAGAACTTTATGGCACGACAAAAAACAAAGAATATCAATAGAATTAAAAGAAACTATTCCTGGTTAGCGCTTATTCTGTTTTCTATGCTGAGCGTTATTTTACTTATAGTAGTCTCATATTTTATACAAAGAATGACAGATTATATTGTAAATACTAAACTGCTTGGAAAGTATGAGTTATTAGGACATTATGCTAAAGACTATGAACTGCAGGGGGAAGCTGCTTTAGATACATTTAAGGAAGATAATGTTAAGTATGTCATTAAGGATTCTGACAACAATGTCATATCAGAAAATGATGGCTCAAGCTGTGGAACAGAAAAATTAAATATAGTTCTGCCAAACAATGGTAAGAAGTTTTCTGTCTATCTAGATAGTGAAAAGAATATTTTCAGGGTTGATAGATACAAGAATCTAAAAGTAGACAATTCTAAAGCATTTGAAGCGATAGGCTCTGTAAGTGATGTAGTTTATCCTGAGAGCAATGATGAAACGACCTATGAAGGCAATGATCAAGAGGTTTTTAATCAGGTTTTAGGCGATACTCTTGTGTATCCTGTTTGGATTTCCTATGAAGTAAATGATAAAAGTGAAGAAATCATTTTTAAAGCAGAGACTTCAGTTAATATGGATGATTTTTATCTGATTGCAGTATATTTTGCAATATTTGCACTGTTTATATTTTTTACCTTTATTATAATATTAATCACAATAATAAGTAATTTTACCAGAAACAGAAAGGCGCTAAGGATATTCTTTACAGATCCAATTACCTTAGGCAATAACTGGATTTGGTTTACATATAGAAGTGAACTGCTTTTAAGAAAGATGATAAATGCTAAGAATAATTACGCAGTTGTTGATATATCATTTGTCAATTATAGAAGCTATTGCTTGTGTCATTCCTTAGATGAAGGAGAAAAGCTTCTTAAGAAGGTAAATGATTTGTTGGTTAAGTCAGTTAACAAAAAAGAGCTTATTGCCCATGTGAATAGTTCTAATTTTGCCATGCTATTAAAGTATGAGAATCCTGACCAGCTTAAGATGAGGCTATATAAGATTATTGAAAGCTTAGAGAGAATAAGCGATGGCCATGAGCATTCATTTTCCTTCCAGGCAGGTGTTGATTTGATGCCAGCTATTAGAAACGAAAAAGGAAGATTTATATCAAGAAAAGGAATGGATATTGATAATGAGTACAATAATGCATGTACTGCAAGAGCGAGCCTAAAAAATGCAGATGAATCTGGTGTCTTCATATTTAATGATGAACTTGTCAAGGAGCAGAGATGGCTTGATCAGGTTATGGAGGAGCAGAGAGGCGCTATTGAAAGAGAGGAGTTTTTGGTTTATTACCAACCTAAGTATGACCCGGTTACTGATGAATTAAGGGGTGCTGAGGCTTTAGTAAGATGGCAGTCTCCTAAGTTAGGCTTTGTGTCACCAGGTAAGTTTATTCCTATATTTGAGAAAACTGGTTTTATTACTGAAATTGACCACTATATGCTAAGACATGTTGCAAGGGACCAAAAGCGCTGGTTAGACAGAGGATTTAAATGTGTTCCGGTATCTGTAAATGTGTCTAGGGCGCATTTTGTGGAAGAGGATTTGGCTGAGCAGATTAGAGATATTGTAGATGCTGAAGGGGCGCCTAGAAATCTAGTTGAGATAGAGCTTACAGAGAGTGCTTTCTTTGATGATAAAAAGGTGCTTTTAACTACAGTTAAAAGGCTTCAGGAGTATGGCTTTACAGTATCTATGGATGACTTTGGTTCTGGTTATTCTTCTCTTAATTCATTAAAGGATATGCCGCTTGATGTTCTTAAGATTGATGCAGAATTCTTTAGGGGAGACAATGCAGGCTCTAGAGGTAAGGTTGTTGTTGCAGAGACGATTAAGCTTGCTAAAGAGCTTGATATGAGAATCGTTGCAGAGGGAGTAGAGGTTAAGGAGACGGTAGATTTCTTAGCTGACCAGGGCTGTGACATGATTCAGGGCTATTATTATTCTAAGCCTTTACCTAAGCAGGAGTATGAGGAGAAGATGTAAAGGAGTAATAATAATAAATATAATGCAACAATAAGAAAGACTAATAAATAATATATAAGAATAAGTAATCCCGGCCCTACAGCATTTGCTGTAGAACCGGGATTTTATGATATATGATGAAAGATAATAGCAAGCTTATTCTACATCCTGTAGAGCGTCATAATCTTCTTCGCCTGTTCTTATCTTAACAACCTTTGCGATGTTGTAAACAAATATCTTACCATCACCAATCTTACCTGTGTAAAGAGTTTTCTTAGCTGTCTCAATTACACTCTCAACTGGAATCTTGCTTACTACAACCTCAAGCTTAATCTTAGGTAGGAGAGTAGCATCCATCTCAACTCCACGGTAAATCTTATTAGATCCCTTCTGGATACCACATCCGGTTACCTGAGTTACTGTCATGCCAGTTACACCTAAGTCGTTTAGGGCTCTCTTTAACTTGTCATATCTTGAAAGCTTTGTGATGATAACAATCTTATGAATACCTGAATTAATGTCAACATCTGGAGCCTTAACAACCTGAACGGCTGCATTTTTCATTGCCTCTGAAGCCTCTTCGTAATCATCCTTACCAAGACTTGTGTTATCATTTACACTTGTAAATGCATCAGATACATCCATGATTGAGAAGCCTGAATAAGCAGATACTAAACCATGCTCTGTTGAATCTAAGCCCTCAAGCTCTTCCTCTTCGCTAACTCTTAAGCCCAATGTATTCTTAAGGATAACAAATACGATAAAGATTGTTACAAAACCCCAAGCTGCTGTAGCGGCACAACCTATAGTCTGAATTCCTAACTGTGTAAATCCACCGCCATAGAATAAACCGTCAACCTCACATAAAGGAGCTGTCTTAGTAGCAAATAATCCAACTGCTAATGTTCCCCAGATACCATTAAACATATGAACTGCAACAGCACCTACAGGATCATCTACGTGAAGCTTATAATCTAAGAACCATACTCCAAATATTACAAGTAAACCTGCAACTGCTCCTATTATTGCTGAACCAGCAGCATCGACTACATCACAACCAGCGGTGATAGCAACTAAACCGGCTAGCGCTGCATTTAATGACATTGAAACGTCAGGCTTACCATATTTAATCCAGGTATATGCCATACATACAACTGTTGCAACAGAAGGAGCAATAGTAGTAGTAACAAATACTGATCCTAACTGTTCAATGCTTACGCAGGCAGCACCGTTAAATCCGTACCAGCCAAGCCATAATATAAATACACCTAAAGCACCGATTGGAAGGTTATGTCCTGGTATAGCATTTACCTTAGTAACCTTGCCATTCTTATCAGTGTTAAACTTACCAATTCTTGCGCCTACCATAATTGCACCTACTAACGCGCAAATACCACCAACCATATGAATACAGTTTGAACCGGCGAAATCATGAAAGCCCATATTGGCTAACCAGCCGCCACCCCAAGTCCAATGTGCTTCGATAGGATAAATGATAGCAGAAAGAATAGCTGAATAAATAATATAGCTTAGAAACTTGATTCTCTCTGCAACTGCACCACTTACTATAGTAGAAGTTGTAGCACAAAAAACAAGATTGAATACGAATCCAGACCAGTCAAATTCTTGATAGCCTGTGAAAATGTCAAATCCAGGTTTTCCAATGATGCCTAAGAAGTCTTCTCCAAGTAGTAAACTAAAACCTATAATAATGAACATTACACATCCGATACAAAAATCCATCAGATTCTTCATTATAATGTTACCGGCATTCTTTGCTCGACAGAAACCAGATTCTACCATTGCAAATCCTGCCTGCATCCAAAACACTAATGCAGCCCCTATTAAAAACCATACTCCAAAAACTTTTCCATCAACTAATTCCATTACCTCATCAATATTCATAAAACACATCTCCTTTTGATATGTATTTCGGTTTAGAACCGATTTATTTGGTTGGTGTTAAGATATCAGCTGTGAAAATGAAAAGGGAATGAAGGGTGCAACATAAAATTATTCATTTTCACAGCTATCAGCATAAGGGCAAAGAACTTAAACTATCCATTATTTGTAAAGGTGTGAGCCCCTTGCTTCAGTGACGAGTATAATTCATAAATGAATAAATGTAAATAGCAAATTGCATATTTCTGTTATTTTTGACAAATCTGATAGCAAAAATGAATTTTTGACACATCAATATTGCAAAATGCACAGAAAATGAAACTTGCAAATTCAAAAAATGCAAAAATTCAAATTTATTCAAAAAAACTATTGCAATTATGAAAGATTTGTAATATGATAATTCACGGTGTTGAGATAAAGCACTTGTATAGTGAGTTTTCAAAAACACAAAACTTCTATATAAGTACAGAGCACAAATCAGTGCTCAAACGGATACTCGTAAACAGAAAATGAAAGATTACAATATAGAAATTTCATTTTCACCTATATGATATTAAGGAGGATAATACAATGGAACAAGAAATTAAGGTAACAGATATTTATGGTGGTATGGTTTTTAATGATAAACAAATGAAAGAGCGTCTTCCAAAAGACGTATATAAAACAGTAGTTACTTCTGCTAAGATGGGTGAGCATCTTCATAAGGATGTTGCTGATGTGGTTGCAGCTGCTATGAAAGAGTGGGCTATTGAGCTTGGAGCAACACATTTTACACATTGGTTCCAGCCAATGACAGGTCTTACTGCTGAGAAGCACGACAGCTTCTTGTCACCAACATCTGATGGACAGATCCTTATGGAGTTTTCTGGTAAGGAGCTTATAAAGGGTGAGCCTGATGCGTCAAGCTTCCCTTCAGGTGGATTAAGAGCAACATTTGAGGCTAGAGGATATACAGCGTGGGATCCTTCTTCACCAGCATTTGTAAAAGATAAGACACTTTATATTCCAACAGCTTTCTGTTCATATAAAGGAGAGGCACTTGATAAGAAAACTCCATTATTAAGATCAATGGATGCACTGTCTAAGGCTGCTGTTGATTTGTTACATGTTCTTGGTAAGACAGATGTTAAGCATGTAGATACAACAGTAGGTTCAGAGCAGGAATACTTCCTTATTGATAAGGACTTATATAAGAAGCGTAAGGATTTGGTAATGTGCGGAAGAACCTTAATTGGAGCCAATGCACCAAAGGGACAGGAGATGGAGGATCACTACTTTGGAGTATTAAAACCAAAAGTATCAGAGTTTATGCATGAGCTTGATAAAGAGCTTTGGGAGTTAGGAATTCCTGCTAAGACCAAGCACAATGAGGTTGCACCAGCACAGCACGAGCTAGCTCCAGTATTTGAGACTGCTAACATTGCTGTTGATCACAACCAGCTTACTATGGAGATTATGAAGAAGGTTGCAGACAAGTTTGGATATGCATGTCTATTGCACGAGAAACCATTTGCAGGAATTAACGGTTCTGGTAAGCATAACAACTGGTCAATCTCTACTGACACAGGAGAGAACTTACTTAATCCTGGCAAGAATCCAGCAGAAAATAAGCAGTTTATCTTATTCCTTATGGCAGTTATCGCTGCAGTTGATGATTATCAGGAGCTTTTAAGACTTTCTGTTGCAACTGCAGGTAATGATCACAGACTTGGTGCAAATGAGGCGCCTCCTGCAATCATTTCAGTATTCTTAGGTGATGACCTTGCAGCACTCTTAAATTCTATTGAGGCTGGTGAGAAGTACAGTGCAGAGGGAGACAAGAAGATAAGCTATGCTCACGTTCTTCCACATATCACTATGGATAACACTGATAGAAATAGAACATCACCATTTGCATTTACTGGTAACAAGTTCGAGTTTAGAGCACCTGGTTCCTCACTCTCAGTTGCACAGCCTAACATTGCACTTAACGCTGCCGTAGCTGATGAGCTTAAGAAAATGACAGCTAAGCTTTCATCTGCGTCAAAAGAAAACTTAGATCAGGCTATAGACGAGCTTGTTAAGGAAATGCTATCAGAGCATAAGAAGATTATTTTCAACGGAAATGGTTACACAGATGAGTGGGTAGCTGAGGCTGAGAAGAGAGGATTATTAAACTTGAAGTCAGTTCCAGAGGCTGTTCCATATCTCATTTCAGATAAAGTTGTAAATGTTATGGAGAGCAATGACATCCTTTCTAAGGAAGAGTTAGAGTCAAGATATGAGATTTATCTTGATAACTACAACAAGGCACTTCATATAGAAGCACTTACACTTCTTGACATGGTTAAGAAAGAGGTTTCAGAGGGAGTTATTTCTTATTCTAATGATCTTTCTGATTCAGCAATTAAGAAGTCCAGCTTACTAAATGGAAGCGCTGCAACATACGAGAAGTCAGTACTAGCAAAGCTTGATGAAGCAGAGGCAGGCATCTTAAAGGGCGTAGAAAAGCTTGAGGCTGACATTAAGAATGCAGAAAATGTTGAGAATACCTTAGAGGCAGCTAAGTATTATCATGACACTATTTTAAGTGATATGGATGCACTAAGAGAATGTGTTGATCTTGCAGAGTCAATTACTCCAGGAGATTACTTCTCATATCCTACATATGATAAGCTTTTATTCTCATTAAGATAAAAACAAATACTGAAAGGGTGTATTAACTATGAACGATATCAACCAACATATGAAAGAAGTATATACTAATTTAGCCAATGAGCATGACGCTTGCGGAATTGGTGCTGTTGCGAATATCAAGGGCAAGGCTGATTATCAGATAATGTCAGATGCGTTATCTATAGTTGAGAAGCTTGAGCACAGAGCAGGTAAGGATGCTTCAGGTAAGGTTGGAGATGGAGTAGGAATATTGCTTCAGATTAGCCACAATTTCTTTAAGAAGGAAGCTAGTAAGGAAGGAATTGAGCTTGGCGAAGCTGGTGATTATGGTGTAGGAATGTTCTTCTTTCCTCAGGATAAGATGAAGAGAACATTTGCAATGCGCTTATTTAAGATCATTGTAGATAAGGCTGGACTAGAGTTTCTAGGATATAGAGAGGTTCCAAACAATCCTGACATTTTAGGAGAGGTTGCCCTTAATTCAATGCCAGCAATATATCAGTGCTTTATCAAGAAAAGTGATGATATTAATAAGGGAATAGATTTTGACAGGAAGCTTTATGTTATCAGAAGAGAGTTTGAGCAGAGCTCTGAGGACACCTACATTTGCTCACTATCATCAAGAACTATTGTATATAAGGGTATGTTTTTGGTTGATCAGCTAAGAAAGTTTTATAAGGATTTGCAGAGCAAGCAGTATAAGACAGCAATAGCGATCGTTCATTCAAGATTTTCTACAAATACAAATCCTTCATGGCACAGGGCCCATCCATATAGGATGATAGCTCATAATGGTGAGATTAACACAATCAGAGGTAATATAGATAGAATGCTTGCTAGAGAGGAGACAATGAATTCTACTCTTTTGGCAAATGAAATCGATAAGATTTACCCTGTAGTTTCTGATTCTGGTTCAGATTCAGCTATGCTTGATAATACTTTGGAATTTATGTATATGAACGGTATGGATTTGCCGCTAGCAATGATGATTACCATACCAGAGCCTTGGAAGCATAATGAGTATATGGATAGAGAGAAACAGGATTTTTACCACTATTATGCAACTATGATGGAGCCTTGGGATGGACCTGCTGCCATTTTATTCACTGACGGAGATGTTCTTGGCGCAACACTTGACAGAAATGGACTTAGACCATCGAGATATTACATAACAGATGATGACAGACTAATCCTTTCATCAGAGGTAGGAGTTTTAGATATAGCGCCAGAACATATTGTTAAAAAGTCAAGATTAGAGCCAGGTAAAATGTTACTTGTCGATACCAAAAAAGGACAGATTGTTTCTGATGAAGACATTAAGGATTTCTACTCTAAGAAGGAATCCTACGGTGAATGGCTTGATTCGGAGTTATTGCATTTGTCTGAGGTTAAGATTCCTAATAAGAAGATTCCTGTTCACACTCAGGAAGAGAGAGATAAGATTTATAAAGCATTTGGCTATTCTTATGAGGATGTTAAGGAGCTTATTTTACCGATGGCCAAAAATGGTGTAGAGCCTACAGTTTCGATGGGACATGATGTTCCTTTGGCTGTGTTATCTACTAACCATCAACCTTTGTTTAATTATTTTAAGCAACATTTTGCACAGGTTACCAATCCTCCAATTGATTCTTTAAGAGAAAAAATTGTGACAGACACAACAGTTTACATTGGCTCTGATGGAGACTTGTTAACTGAGAAGAGAGAGAATTTAAGAGTGTTAGAGATTAATCATCCAATCCTTACTGGTGTTGATATGATTAAGATCAAGGCACTTGATGAGCCTTCATTTAGAAGTGCTACATTGTCGTTATTATATTATAAAAATACTTCGCTTGAAAAGGCTTTAGAGCAGCTAAATATCAGCGTTGACAGAGCTGCTTCGGAGGGCAAAAATATCATTATTTTGTCAGACAGAGGAGTGGATGAGAATCATATTGCAATTCCATCATTACTTGCTATTTCAAGTGTAGAGCAGCATTTGGTATTAACTAAGAAGAGGACTAAGGTGTCCTTGATATTAGAGTCAGCAGAGCCGTTAAATGTACATCATATGGCAGTTTTACTTGGTTATGGTGCAAGGGCGATTAATCCTTATTTAGCTCATGAGTGTATCTCTGAGATGATTGATATTGGCCTGCTTGACAAGGATTACCACACAGCGATAGAAGATTACAATTCAGCATTATTAAACGGTGTGGTTAAGATAGCTGCTAAAATGGGAATTTCTACTATCCAGTCTTATCAGTCTGCAAGGATATTTGAGGCTATAGGGCTAAGCAAGGAAGTTATTGATAAATACTTTACAGGAACAGTAAGCAGAGTTGGCGGAATTGGAATGAAAGAAATATCAGAGGATATTTTATTTAGACACAATCATGCATTTGATCCTCTTGAGCTTGGCGTTGATACTAAGCTTGACAGTCTTGGCTTCCATTCACTAAGAAGCATAAAGGGAGCAGAAGATCATCTATATAATCCTACTACTATTGTCACAATGCAGAGGGCAGTAAGAGAGGGCGATTATAAGAGATTTAAGGAATACACTGCAATGGTTGATGATGAGACAAGACCTCATACCTTAAGAGGCTTGTTAGAGCTTGTTCCTAAAAATGAAGCAATCAGCATTGATGAGGTTGAGCCGGTTGAAAATATTGTAAAGCGCTTTAAGACAGGTGCTATGAGCTACGGTTCACTTTCTAAAGAGGTTCACGAGACTATAGCTATTGCTATGAACACACTCGGCGGCAAATCCAATACCGGTGAGGGTGGAGAAGATGTTAAGAGATTTGGCACTAACAAAAACAGTGCTATTAAGCAGGTTGCATCAGGTAGATTTGGTGTGACGAGCGCATATTTATGTTCAGCAAAAGAGATTCAGATTAAAATGGCGCAGGGCGCGAAGCCTGGTGAAGGCGGACATTTGCCAGGTAAAAAGGTTTATCCATGGGTGGCAGGAACAAGGTTTTCCACACCTGGAATATCCCTTATTTCGCCACCTCCTCATCATGACATTTACTCAATTGAGGACTTGGCCCAGTTAATATTTGACTTAAAAAATGCTAATCGTGATGCGCGTATAAATGTAAAGCTAGTATCAGAGGCTGGTGTTGGAACAGTAGCATCAGGTGTTGCAAAGGCGGGCGCAGAGGTTATCTTAATTTCTGGATATGACGGTGGTACAGGAGCAGCTCCTCCATCATCAGTGCACCACGCTGGTCTTCCTTGGGAGCTTGGCCTAGCAGAGGCTCAGACAACTCTAGTTGCCAATGGTTTAAGAGATAAGGTTGTTTTAGAGACTGATGGTAAGCTTATGAGCGGAAGAGATGTTGCTATTGCTGCCTTGCTTGGTGCAGAGGAGTATGCATTTGCAACTGCTCCGCTTGTGACTCTTGGCTGTATGATGATGAGAGTTTGCTCTAAGGATACATGTCCATTTGGTGTTGCAACACAGAATTCTGAGCTTAGAAAGAGATTTAAGGGTAAGCCAGAATATCTGATTAACTTTATGAGATTTATCGCCGAAGAGCTAAGAGAGATTATGGCATCGCTTGGCTTTAGAACGGTGGATGAGATGATTGGTAGAGTTGATCTACTAAAGGTTAGAGATGATCTTCCACTAGAGCGTGCTAAGAAGGTAGATTTATCATTTGTCCTTAATGACAAATATTCTGATGCTTCAGATATCAAATTTAATAAAGATAAATTATATGACTTTAAGCTTGATAAGAGTCTTGATGTAACAGAGCTTTTGCCTCATTTTGCTAAGGCGCTTAAGGGCGACGTTTCTAAGGCGAGCGAGGTTGATGTCAACATTTCAAGTACAGACAGATCCTTTGGAACTATCTTAGGATCTGAGATTACTAAGAATTTTACTAAAGAATTAGAGGATGACAGCTTTGTTGTAAATGCATTTGGAGGCGGTGGACAGTCCTTTGGTGCATTTATCCCTAAAGGCTTAACCTTAAGACTAAAAGGTGATGCAAATGATGGATTAGGTAAGGGCTTGTCAGGAGGTAAGATTATTGTTACTCCACCTGATAAATCAAGATTTGACCCATCTACTAATATCATAATTGGAAATGTTGCTCTTTACGGAGCTACTAGCGGAAAGCTATATGTAGAAGGCGTTGCGGGCGAGAGATTCTTGGTTAGAAACTCTGGAGCAACTGCAGTTTGCGAGGGCGTAGGTGACCATGGATTAGAGTATATGACTGGCGGTAGAGCAGTTATACTTGGTAATACTGGTAACAATTTTGCAGCTGGTATGAGTGGCGGAATTGCCTACGTACTTGACATGAACCATGACCTTTATAGAAAGATTAATAAGGAAATGGTTAGCTTTAAGGAGCTTTCTGACAAGTATGATATTGATGAGTTAAAGGATATTCTGACAGATTATTATAAGGAGACTAAGTCTAAAAAGGCTAAGGATGTTCTTGATAATTTTGATGAATACTTACCATATTTTAAGAAGATAATTCCTGACGGATATAATCAAATGATGAAGACAGTTGCTAAGTTTGAGGAGCAGGGAATATCAAGAGAACACGCAGTATTAGAAGCATTTGCTGAGATCACAAAGGGGGCTTAAAGAATGGGAAAAGCGACAGGTTTTTTGGAGTATAACAGGGTTGATAATTCTTTATTGCCAGTTGAGGAAAGGATTACTAACTTTAAGGAGTTTAAGAAGCCTCTTTTAGCAGAAGAGAGAATTAAGCAGGGTGCAAGATGTATGAACTGTGGCGTTCCATTTTGCCAGTCAGCTATGAAGCTTAGCGGAATGGTTACAGGCTGTCCGCTTCACAACCTTATTCCTGAGTGGAATGAGCAGATTTATGAAGGACACAATGAGCACGCATTTAACAGGCTTATTAAGACAAGTAACTTCCCTGAATTTACAGGAAGAGTATGTCCTGCCTTATGTGAAAAGGCTTGTATAAACGGCGCTGATTCTGATCCTGTTACTATTCATGACAATGAGTTATATATTATTGAGGAAGCATTTAAGAATGGCTATATTAAGCCACTTCCTCCTAAGGTAAGGAGTGGCAAGAAGGTTGCTGTTATTGGAAGTGGACCATCAGGACTTGCTACAGCTGACAGCCTAAATCACAGAGGTCACAGTGTCACAGTCTATGAGAGAGAAGACAGAATCGGTGGACTTTTGATGTATGGAATTCCTAATATGAAGCTTGATAAGGATGTAATCTTTAGAAGACAGAAGCTTATGGAAGAGGAGGGCGTGATATTTAAGACCGGTGTTAATGTAGGAGTTGATATATCTAAGGATGATTTATTAAAGGAATATGACGCAGTTGTTTTGTGCTGTGGTTCTAAGAAGGCAAGGGGCTTAGCTGGAATTGAGCCAGATTCAAATGGTGTTTATTATGCAGTTGATTTTCTTACTATGACTACTAAGGCTATATTGGACAATAATCTTGAAGACAGGTCAGTAAAGTCTTTAGAGAAGCTAGGAGGATATGTATCTGCTAAGGGCAAAAATGTTGTTGTTGTCGGCGGTGGAGATACAGGAAATGACTGTATTGCTACATCAATTAGAGAGGGCTGTAAGTCAATTACAGCTATCGAGATGATGCCAGAACCTCCTGTTGAAAGAACAGCATCTAATCCTTGGCCTGAGTGGCCTAAGATCCTTAAGGTTGATTATGGTCATGAAGAAGCAATTAGCGTTTTTGGATCAGACCCTAGGGTTTATGAGACAACTGTTAAGGAAGCCCACTATGATGACAAGGGCAATATTAAGGAAGTTGTGCTTTCTAAGGTTAAGTTTAACAAGGGTAAGCTTGAATTAGTTAAGGGAAGCGAGAAGACGATCCCATGTGAGCTTTTACTTATAGCTGCTGGATTTGTCGGATGCGAAAACTATGTCAGCGATGCATTTAAGCTTAAGCTTGATAACAGAAATACTGTTGATACCAAAGAAGATGAGTATATGACCAATGTTGATGGCATTTTCTCAGCCGGAGATATGAGGAGAGGACAGTCTTTAGTGGTATGGGCCGTAGCCGAAGGCCGCGCCTGCGCTAAAGAGGTTGATACTTATCTTATGGGATATAGTAATTTATAGGATGGATAAATTGGGGGTTATATTAAATAGGATTAGCTAAAAAAAGCAATAATTCACTTTGGTTTAGAGTGAATTATTGCTTTTTGCATTTTATGCTTTATCTCTATAATATGCTTCCATCTTTGGCCTTGCAGCGACATAGAACTTTTTAAGCTTCTTGTCAAAATGCTTGCCCATACTTTCCATCATAATTTTGTCAGCTTTGTCAAATGGCATGCTTTCTTTATAGACACGCTTGCTAACCAATGCATCATAAACATCAGCAATCGCCATAATCCTAGCCTCCATAGGTATCTCATCCCCGATTAATCCCATCGGATATCCAGATCCATCCATTCTCTCGTGGTGGTATTTAGCAACATTTTCTGCTAATAGCTTAAAGCTTTCATCCTCTGTGTCCTCAAGGATTGAGTGCAATACCTTAGCGCCCTCAGGAGCGTGCGTCTTCATAATCTCAAATTCGTCATCAGTAAAGCGACCAGGCTTTCTTAAGATAGCATCATCAACCGCAATTTTACCGATGTCATGAAGAGGAGCGGCCTTAATAAGATTGTCTACAAACTCTTTAGTAATGTGATTCTCTTTAGAAAACTCTTTATCCTTTACAATCTCATCAAGAAGAATCTCAACTACATCAGATGTTCTGACAATGTGGCCTCCGGTTGAATTGTCACGACTTTCAACCAAAACCGCCATACTCTTTATGAGGTTGTTATGCATATTGATAATGTCTTTAGTTTTCTTATCTACCTCGTGCTCAAGATCAGTCTTATAATTATCCAAAAGCTCAATATATTTCTGATTCTTGGTATCGTCAGTAATTATAAGCTGAAATCCAGTTTTGACACCAGCGTTATAAAGATAATTAATATCAACAAGATAGACTAAATCGTCAAGCTTGTAATAATTCTTATTCTTTTTAGAGTCCTCACTAAATGCCTTTATCCAAGGGAAAAACAAGTCATATAATTCAGGACTTAAGCTTAGTGGCTTGTCCACAGTTAAGCTATCAAGTTCGCTAAATACGTCTACAGCATTTTCTGTGCTTCCTAAGTAATTAAGCTTATAGTCAAATGAAATAAAGCTTGCGTCACCATCCTCCATTAGAGAGTCAACAGCGGTGTCAGTCACATCATATAAGCATATAATATGTGCAATTATAAGATACATTATTTGCGCAAAAACATAGGCAGCAGGCACTAAATCAAAGTCTTTAGTAATCATTCTTCCACCAAAGAAGGAGATAAAAGCGACAATCTCAGGGAAGAATAATAGCCATATTATGCGCCTTGAAATGTGGTGCTTCTTTATAAAGCTATAAATAATCGCTCCAAAGCTCATGGCAAAATATACAAACATTAAGATATAGAAAATGCTATGAACTGGGCCGTATTCTTTTTCTAGCACAACTATGCCATTTTTGATGGTCGGAGTGACTGATACATAGAATAAATTACTCTTGCCAATGCTTAAGACTGATGCATATATAAGTATGCTTGAAATAAACATTGAAAGCTTAATCCATTTATCTAATTTTATCTTACACATATCAAAAATGTATAAGGTTATGAATAGTATTAAAAAGCATCCTCCAAGGTAAGTTATTTTGACAGAAATTATAGCTTCTGCAACTGAATTGGATTCCGCTAAAAATACATATCCTAGATTATAGGTTGGAATAAGCGTGAAAATGAGAGAGAAGTAGACACTAAAATGCTTGTTCCATTTATATACATATACGCAAGAAAGCACTGCAGATGCTATAAACATTAAGTTGTAATATAGTAATGGTCCTTGCATGAACTATCCCCCTATCTTATAAACTTATCTTATTATAACAGATAATTAAACGGATTTGCCATTAATTTTAACATTTCCTACATCTGTTTTAGTGTTGACATTTTTGATATCGCCATTTAATTCGATGTTTCCAAAGTCTGTTTTAACACTTCCGCCATTGATTGTACAGTCCTCAGCTTCTACATTACCAGCGTCAGATTCAGCTGTGAAACTGTTGATAGTAGAATTGCTAAGTCCAATATCGCCAGCATCAGCCTGTATATTAAATGAATTAAATTCTGAATCATTGACATTTACATCACCAGCGTCAACATCGATAACAAAATTGTTAAGCTTTGACTTGTCGATATTAACTTTACCAGCATCGGACTCAATATTTATGCTATCAAGAGTGATGTTAGAAAAATTGATATCACCTGCATCAGAAGTTATTTTAGCAGTCTTTCCTGTTAGGCCGTCAAGATTTATCTTTCCAGCATCGGTAACGATAGAAAGATTGTCTAAATTAGTGTTAGATGGGATAGTGATATCAACATTTCTCACTGGATTTGAGTTAAAGCCAAACATTATCCATCTATTTTTCTCTGGCTTGTCTTTAATAGTTAATTCTCCATTATCTAAGCTAATATCAGGAACATTGTTTTCAGGCATATTATAGTCAACTTTTATGCTATCTCCGTATTTAATACTGATATCAGCAGCGTCTAGATCAAGACTAATGTCTGATAAATCTCCTGTAAAACTCTCTGTATTAGAAACATTAGAGACTTTACTACTAAATCCAATTCCACCTACGTGTATAGATACACCGATTATAATTGCAATTATTGTCACGATTGTGAGTAGAGTTATATATATCTTAGCTGTTTTTGTTTTCATTTGAATCCTCCTATTCATCATCAGCCTGGCAGTTAATCACAACGGCTTTATGTGCAACCCCTGCAATTGGCCAGATAATCCAGGTTATACCCCATGCAAATGTCAAAAAGCTGACTATAAGGTAAATGCAGGTTACAGTAGGCCAGTAAAGCTCAACTATTGTCTCTGCCTTTTTACTCTTGTATTTGACGAAGTTTATTTGCTCATTTTTATTATATTTACCTGTGAATTGTGTTTGTCCGTTAAGCTCAAGTAGCTTTTCGTAAGCTGAAGCTACGCTGTTAGGATAAACAATAAAGTAGACTCCTAAGCCTATTAGTAAAAACATAAGTGAAGGTCCGAATGTAACAACTTTTGTGGTTGAAAAGATAATATTAGGTACCCAGCAGATGATGCAAAGCACAATTCCTGTTGTTAAAGATAATGCTCTAACTGCTTCAAAGGATTTTCTTTGATCTTTAACATATTTGGCTGTGCTTATGTCTATGCTGCAAGGTTCTTCATCTATGAATTTCCACTCGTAATCTGTAAAGCTGCTGTAAATGATTGAACCAACTCCTAAGGCAATCAGTACAAACATTAATGTTACTCCTAGCTGTGGCTGGCTAAAGCTTGAGAACAGAATAGGAGAAGCTATAGAAACGATTATAAGCAGGATGCCTAATGCTAGAAACATTGCTTTTCGTGTTCTGCAGGAAATGAAATCCTTAACCTCTTCAAGGGAAATGTTGCGTCTTTCGATTCCGTCATCATTGGCCTTGGTTTCCTCTACAAGCTTAGATAATCCAAGGCTTTCAGCCAATTCATCTAGGTTGCCAAATTCTGAAATTACAGTGCCTACAGCAGTGTTCTCATTGTTGCCCTCATCAATTAGTTCATTATACTTGTCCTCCATCATTTGCAAAAGCTCTGCCTTGGCCTTTCTGACCTCTGGTGTGTTAGGCAGTTTAGCAAACATGGTTTCTAGGTAATTCTTGATGGTTTCCATATGTCACTCTCCTTTATCCTCTATAAATAATTCTACGACCTCTTTGGTTAAATCCCATTCTTCACATTTATTGCTGTAATACTCCTTGCCATGATTGGTAATGCGGTAGTAGGTTCGTTTCTTACCGTTGCCCTCTGGATCTGGATTTGCAACGAACGATTCAATATATCCATTTTTCTCCATTCTTGTAAATGCAGAGTAAAGAGTAGTTTCCTTGATTGCATACTTGCCATCAGAGATTCTCTTTATCTCTTTAGAAATGTTATAGCCGTATGACGGCTCTCTCATAAGGATATAAAGTATCATAGTATCGTTGTAGCCGCGTATTACATCGCTACTAATCTCGACCATTAAATACCTCCTTTGATATTTTGTTGATAGTTATAATTTGGTTTGGAGTGTAAATTCTTACTTACTCCAGATGTTTTAGGTTTTTTTTGCGCATTATAAATTTCCTATGTCAGTCGTACTACGATTGTCGTAGTACGGCTGTTGAAGTAAATATACTACGACTGTCGTAGGAAGTCAATAGGAAAATGAAAAAAAATAAAATATTTTGGGGAGGAGGTGACAGGGGGACGGTTCTGCTGTCACCTTTTGCATAAAAAAAAGACAGCAGAATTGCTTCTGCTGTCTCAGTATAAAAGTGATTCTACAATTATTTCTTCTTAATCTTAAACG
Organism: Lachnospiraceae bacterium; assembly: GCA_024685635.1. Lineage (GTDB taxonomy): Bacteria > Bacillota > Clostridia > Lachnospirales > Lachnospiraceae > NC2004. The sequence continues at coordinate 3,380 of JAIKVP010000123.1, read as the reverse complement.
TAAGCTTAGTCACATTGCCAGCTAAATCAGTAACTTTGACAACATTTTTACCTTTCTTTTTAGCCTTAACTGAGTAAGACTTAGCGCCCTTAAGACTCTTTGATTTACCGTTTACCACAACCTTAGCGATTCCACAAGCGTCCTTAATCTTTAGTGTTCTTGCCTTCTTATAAGTCTTGCCATCCTTAGCACCAGTAATCTTAGCAGCTACAGTATCATAGGTAAATGAAATAGATGATGAATTATCCTTAATATCTGTAACGGTAAGAGTATTCTTACCTTGCTTAATAGTAGCATTAGGATCGATAGGGATTAAAGTAATCTCATCACCAGCAAATGAAATCTGATAGTCAGAACCATTGATAGCGTATGACTTGATAGCAACATTGTCGCTAGCAGAAAGCTTAGCAAAGCTTGAAATTACATCGCCATCTTTAATTCCTGAAATAACAGGAGCAGTAGTATCATTGTCATAAGCTTCTTTGCCAGCAGCAGTCATTGCATACCAACCTTCACTTGCAAGAATCTCTTTCATAGTAGCAGAAAATGAAACAGTCTTCTTGTCAGCAGATAACTCGCCATTAGTATAAACAATCTCACTTGGAAGAGTAACAGTTCTAATAACAATCATGTCATAAAACATTTCCATTCCTGCGCTGGTTAAGGCGTTAAGATTATCGAGTGGATTAGAATCATCAGCACCAGTAAGCTGGTTAGATGCATTGTTCATCAAACTGTAAGCAGAAGATATAGGCATATAAAAAATATCTTTTGTGATAGTCATGCTCATATACTGCTTAGGATCAACAGCAATGTTAAGTGTTTCGTCTGTGTACAAATAATCTTTGCCATCAATCGTCTTGATCTTATAAGTATCTGTTAAGTTAAGTGTTGAAGGATCAGTTTGCATGTATGTAGTAAGGTAAGTCTCTAATGCAGTTTTGTCGATATACACACTCTCAGTAATAGTTGGAACACCATTCTCATCAACAACGATAACGCTCTCATCCCTCATACAGCCTGAAAGCGCAAGTACCATAGCTAAAACAAGTGTTAAAGCTAACATTTTTTTGAAAATTTTCATAAAAAAACCTCCTATAAAAGTAAATATACTGTTAGAAACAAAGTTTATTTTACTTCGCATTCTAAACTTATGGATAATTATAACTTTATATTGTTAATTATTCAAGAAAGAAACGAAAACTCATAAAATTTTAATATCCACTTGACATATCAATCAAAAAGATGTAACATAACAGCGTTATGTAGATAACACTGTTATGTAAGATAGGGTGATGAAAATGAAGAAAAATACAGATACTATAAAAAAGATTCAAAAGGCGGCTTTTAAGGAATTCTTTGAAAAGGGTTATATGAAGGCGTCTTTGAGAAAGATATGCTCTGATGCTGGTGTTACTACTGGTGCGCTTTATTTCTTTTTTAAGGATAAGGACGAGCTTTTTTGCTCTTTAGTAAGAGGAGTTGTTGATGAGATAAAGTCCGTAATGCTTGAGCATTTTGCACTTGAGCAGAATATCAAGGAGAAGGATTTTATTGAAGCCTTGATTGGTGAAGGTGCTGGAAAGGAAGATTTTAAGGCCTTGAGCGATATCACTGATATTATGTACAAGAATCGCGATCTTGTCTTGCTTCTTCTGACCAAAGCTCAAGGCTCGTCGCTTGAAAATGTAGTCGATGTTTTCATTGACTTGTCCACTAAGCAGTATGAAACCTTGTCTGATAAAATGAGCAAAGCATTTCCAAATAAGAGTATTTCTAAATATTTTGCCCACTGGGTTGCCCACGATCAGGTGCAGGCCTTGGTTTATGCCATAACCCATATTGAAAATGAAGACGAGGCCATGATATACATAAGCAATATGATTTTATACTTAAGAGGCGGCTGGTGCTCAGTATGGATCCCAGAAGCGTTTAAGAATAATATTGACAATTTTAAATAACAACATCAACTAAAAACCACGAAGCAGGAAGGAGACATCATGTTTATTGAAATTAAAGACTTAAAAAAAGCTTACGGTGAAGGAGGCAGCTATAACGAGGTATTAAAAGGCATTAATACCGGAGTAGAAGAAGGGGAAATGTGTGTTATCCAAGGAACATCTGGCTCTGGCAAATCAACACTTCTTAACTGTATCGGAGGCCTAGACGACATTGATTCAGGTTCTTGTAAGGTCGACGGCTTTGAGATAGCAGACCTAAAAAAAGATGCGCTCTCAGACTACAGAAGAGACTATCTAGGTTTCATTTTCCAGTTTTATAACCTTGTTCCTAACCTAACAGTAAGAGAGAATATCGAGGTTTGTAGATACTTAACTGATAGTCCCCTAGACATGGAGGACTTACTTGAAACCCTAGGCCTAAAGGAGCATCAAAACAAATTTCCATCCCAGCTTTCAGGTGGTCAGCAGCAGCGTACAGCAATAGCAAGAGCCTTAATTAAGAATCCTAAGCTTCTTCTCTGCGACGAGCCAACAGGTGCGCTTGACTCTAAAACATCAAGGGATATTCTCATTTTATTAGAGAAGATAAACAAAAAATACGGTACGACAATGCTAATTGTCACCCACAATAATTCAATTAAAAATATGGTTCACAGAGTAATATTTATCAAAGATGGATTAATCGGCAAGACCTACACTAACGAAACTCGCGTAGCAGCAAAAGATTTGGAGGACCTATAAAATGCAAAGGGTATTAAGAAAGAGGATACTAAGGGATCTTAAGGCCAATTTTTTAAGATACCTTGCACTCGGTTTAATGATAGTAATGGCGATGTTTTTGGTTGTGACTATAGTTGGTTCAGGAGAAAACCTAACAAGAGGAACCGAAAGCTTAGCTAAAGAAGGCAACCTAGAAGACGGTGAATTTAGTGTATTTGTGCCTCTAACAGATGACGAGCTTGATGACATTAAGGCGATGGACATCGATATAGAAGAGCAGTTTTATTTTGACAATGTTATAGAAAATGAAGATAAGAGCACTGTTCGTATTTTTAAGCTTAGAAAAGATATTAATAAGCTTCATTATATTGAAGGTTCTAAGCCTAAAGCCATAAACGAAATAGTAATGGAGAAGAGATTTGCCGAAGTTCATAAGCTAAAGATAAATGATAACTTCAACATTTCCGGCATTTCCTATAAAATAAGTGGAATATGCTGTGTTTCAGACTATGACGCACCATATAAGGAAATATCAGATACATCTTGCAATTCTAAGTATTTTGGAATGGTCTTTTTGACAGATGAGGCTTATCAGGAATTTAAGGAATCAAACAAAGCTCAAAAGTCCGAGGAATTCTCCTACGCATACAAGCTTAATAAGAAGGCGACAAATGAAGAATTAAAGGCATATCTAAAGGA
>JAIKVP010000074.1 GCA_024685635.1 Lachnospiraceae bacterium | reverse complement strand
GAACTGTAGGTTGTCTATCGCTGCAGTAGTTACCTGTATTCCTGCGTGACGAATTGCAGCAATTCCTGCAACCTCATCCATCCACTGCAACAATCTTCCACCAAACAACCTGTTAGAGCCATTTATATCTTCATACTGAATACATTTCATCCATTCAGTCTTAGAATCCTCAACCCTCTTTAAACCCTTTTCGTACTTCATAATAACACCTTTCTAGATAAAGCCTGTCGCTTTCTTATAGATAAAAAAACATCTTATTAAGTCTAGCACAAATGAGAAAAAAAAGATATAAAAAAAATGTCATATATCCTATAATAAAAGTCTTTATTTTGTTGACTATAAGTCGTCTAATCAAGTATAATTGTATCAACTAATTTTATATAGGAGGAGTACACTATGAGACAAATGGACGGATATATGCATGGTGTTAACTTAGGCGGCTGGCTATCACAGTTTGACAAGTATGACCATGAGCATTTTAAGACTTTTATTACTGAAGAGGACATAAAGTATATTAAGTCACTCGGCTTAGATCACATAAGAGTTCCTATTGATTACACAGTATTAGAGGAAGAGGACGGAACTGTTAAGGATAGTGGCTATGTCTATCTCGACAACTGCGCTAAATGGTGCAAGGACGCTGGCCTTTCAATGATTATCGATCTTCACAAGACCTTCGGCTATTCATTTGATCCACTTGACGACACTGACAAGACTATCTTCTTTAAGGATGAGAGCTTACAAAAGCGTTTTTACGACTTGTGGGCAAGAATTGCAGACCGCTATAAGGACTATTCAGACCACGTTGCATACGAGCTTCTCAACGAGATTATTTTCCCTGAGATATCAGATAACTGGAATCAGATTGCTCTTAAGGCACTCTCAGTTATCAGACAGTATGCTAAGAATTCATGGGTTATCTTCGGTGGTGTCAGATACAATGCTGTAACAAGCGTGCCTATGCTCGCTATGACAGACGACGAAAGAGTTGCCTACACCTTCCACTGCTACGAGCCTTTCGTATTTACCCACCAGGGTGCTTATTGGGTTAAGAATATGCCTTCTGATTTCAGAATCAAGTACCCTGCTAAGATGGATGAATTCAGAGAAAATGCTAAAGCACTCCCAGACGAGTTAGCAGGAAGCTTAAGTAAAGAGCCATACTGTAATATCGATCAGTTTGATTCTAGATTCTTTGAGATACTATTTACTCCAGCGCTTGAGACCTCTAAGGAGAGAGACATCCCTCTTTACTGCGGCGAGTACGGAGCAATTGATTTAGCAGATGACAGATCAAAGGTCAACTGGGCAAGAGACATCTGTGCTGTATTTGATAAGTACGGAATCGGTAGAGCTTATTGGAACTATAAAGAAAAGGATTATGGAATCATCAATATTGAAGATAAAGAAATCCAGAAAGAACTAGGTACAATTTTGTAGACTAAGAGCGATCTTATAACTAAGATTATCCAACAATTTAAGCAAAATAAAACTGCATTTTAGCATAAGCTAGAATGCAGTTTTTTAAGCTAAATCAAAATGCAAAAGAGCTGGAGGAAAACGTATAAAACCTCCAGCTCTCTTGTATTTATTCTCTTGTATTTCCGCCTAAGTTCATTAAGAAAATGTAATCTTTCTCACATCTTCTACACATATACTATCACATTTTTCTGACAATTACTAGTATTTTTCGCAAAAATTTTGAAAATTTTTAAACAAAATGAGATGGGCAATTTGCCCATCTCATAATAGTATCTCTTATGATAATCAATCCTTGAAGAAATCCATATCAGCGATAAGTGTTTCTGATATAGACTTAAGCTGATCTGCAGAAGATGAAAGTGCACTGATTGTACTATCAAGCTCATGCATAGAAGCTGATGTCTCTTCAGATGCTGCTGCATTTTCTTCAGAGATAGCTGATAGGTTGCTCATTGAATCAACTACAGCACCCTTGGTCTCATCACAAGCCGCTGCCTCTTTGCTGATCATGTCAACTCCGTCAACTGTAATGTCGATGTCATCCATAAGCTTCTGGATGCTTTCAACTGTGTTAGAAAGTACTTCCTGCTGCTCTGATGTTGACTTACCAACCTCGTCTGCAACGGTAACTGCTTTTTTAGAATCCTGAAGAAGAATCTCCATCTCGTGTCTAATCTCGCTTGCTGAAGTAGCTGACTCGTCTGCGAGCTTACCAATCTCCTCAGCAACAACCGCAAATCCGCGTCCTGCCTCACCAGCTCTTGCAGCCTCAATAGAAGCGTTAAGTGCTAAAAGACTAGTCTGTGATGCGATAGAATCAATCATATCTACCTTAAGAGCAATATTGTCAACTGCCTCGTTGGTAGCCTTAATGCTATCTGTGATATTCTGAATAGCTCTTCCCATATCCTCAGATGCTTTTTGAAGCGATTGAAGTTCATTCTGTGTACTCTGACTTGCCTCAGTCATCTCTGCTGATGTAGCAGTTAGATTTCTTGAATTGTCAGATACGCCATCAATATTGTATGCAATAACATTAATATTCTCTACTGCGTTCTGAACTTCTTCAGCCTGCTCAGTAGCACCCTTGGCAATCTCAGCTACCGCCTCAGAAACATTGGCAGTTGTATCTGACAATGTATCAGTTGCTCTTGCAAGCTCTGCTGATGAATCAGATATTCCACCAACCGAATTCCTGATGTCACCTACAATCTCTCTAAGAGTATCTATAACGCTGTTGGTATGAGTTATAATACTTCCTAGTTCGTCTTCTCTATTGGTAAATTCTGTAACATTGCTGAAGTGTCCGTCTGAAAGGCTCTCTAACGATGCGTTAATAGCAGCTACCGGACGCTTAATGCTATTACCAACCATATTAGCAACAAATACAGCAAGAATAATCATAACAAGAGCTAATATTCCAATTATAATTGATGCTTTGGTTGCTGCAGCCATCTCACTGCTATACTCAGATGCAACTAAAATTGTCCATCCAGTGATAGGCTCTGTAACAAATGAAGTAAAGCATTTCTTGTCATTAATTGTCTCAATAAAGTTACCAGATTCCTTACCGCCTGAAGCAGCCTTAAAACACTCTGTAGCAGCCATTTCAATAGTCTCATCTGGTCCAATCTCCTGCAATGAGGTTGCAATAGCATTGCCCTCTGCATCAAGAAGATAGATAATCTGTCCCTTTGAAATCAACTGTGATAAATGCTCATGCAGGTAATTCAAATCTACATTTCTAGTTGCAACTCCAAGTGGTGTAGTTCCGTCAGTATCAAAAATAGGAACTGCAGGCACTGTGATTCTTGCTCCTGTAGTCTTAGAAATTGATGGCTGAGAAATATTTCTCGTTCCTGCAATAGCAGTTGTAAAATACTCTCTCTCTGAAATATCCACCAAATCACCCTTAGAACGAGCTAGCTGCTGTCCGTCTGGACCAGTAACAACTGTAGAGTTGCCATCATCCATCTCAGCATCGACGGCCTGTGTATGTGCTACCATCGAATCCTGATTCCTAGTCCCTTCTGCTGCCTTAAAATATTCAATTGTCGACGGAGCTGTCGCAAGAATATCTAATGCCTTAAAGTTGGCACCTATAGTACCGTTAACATCCGACTCAACATACATAGCCATCTTCATATTCAATGCTTCCGCGCTCTCTTTAGATAAGTTACTCGATGAGATATAACTTACTAATATAGCTATGATAACTGGAATAGCACAGAGTGCGGTCATAGCCATAATTAACCTGGTTTTAATACTCTTCATAACTCACCCTCCTTAGTAAATAGATTATGTAAAATTATTTTATCACATTTTGTAGATTATTGCAAAGAAAATGATTATTTATTGTACATATTAGACAAAGAATTTAATCAAATCTTAATTTTAGTTTGCCTAATTTGTCATTTTTGACTCGTTAAACTAGCCAGAGTCTTCTTAAGAATATCAACATCTATCGGCTTTGGAAGATGTGCATTCATTCCGGCTGCTATGCATTTTTTGGCATCGTCGGCAAATGCATCAGCGGTTAAAGCCACTATAGGAATATTAGCTCCGTCCTCTCTATCAAGAGCTCTTATAGCTTCAGTCGCCTCTATACCGTTCATATTAGGCATTCTTAAGTCCATAAGAATTGCGCTATAATAACCCTCTTTTGATTCCTTAAACATCTCAACCGCTATCCTTCCATCCTCAGCGTGTTCAACATTTGCCCCTGATTCTGAAAGAAGCATCATGGCTATCTCTGCATTTATCTCGTTATCCTCTGCAAGAAGGATATTCATTCCATCAAGGCTTACGTCCGCTAAACCATCATCACTATTAGTTTTGCTTACAGTTTTTGAATGCTTCTTAAGCTCATGATAAAGCGTAGACTTAAATAAAGGCTTTGCTATAAAGCCAGTAACGCCAGCTTCCTTGGCCTCTGATTCAATCTCTGTCCAGTCATAGGCTGATATCAGGCTTATTGGAATGTCATTTTTAAGCTCATCCCTAATCCTTTTGGCCGTCTCAATTCCATCCATGCCCTCCATCTTATAGTCAATCAAAAGGGCGTAATAGTCATCAGAAGCCTCGTGGGCTTTGATAACCTTATCGATAGCCTCTTCACCAGTTAAGCACCATTCTGGATTGGCACCTAATTCAGAGAGCGAGAGCTCTGCGGTTCTACATAGATCCTCATTGTCATCGACAATTAGGATCTTCCAGTTAGGAAGTCGCATATCTTCTTCATTTTCATTAACCTTTTCAAAGTCTACTATAATATGAAAAGTTGTTCCTACGCCCTCTTCTGATTCAAGCTCTATCATTCCTCCCATGGCATCTATTATATGCTTGGTAATAGTCATTCCAAGGCCTGTACCCTGAGTCTTATGAACTCTCATACTGTCCTCTCGCTCAAATGCAGTAAATATCTTTTCCTTAAACTCACTGCTCATACCCATTCCAGTATCCTGAACTGATATGTGGGTTCTAACCATATCATCTCCCTTAGGGGATTCCTCCTGCCACAAGTCGATGTGAATTGAACCACCCTCAGGCGTAAATTTCATTGCATTTGACAAAAAGTTAAGCAAGACCTGATTTATTCTGACGCTGTCGCAGTAGATTTCCTCGCATATTATATTGCTTATGAAAATGTCAAAGTTCTGACCATTTGACTTGATCTGAGGCTT
>JAIKVP010000064.1 GCA_024685635.1 Lachnospiraceae bacterium | reverse complement strand
TCTTAATGCGCAGGTTAAATGCCTGCGCATTTTTTATAATTTGACTTGCTTGTTATAATATAAGTAAACATAACTAAGAAGGGCAGGAATTAATAATGGAAAACAAAAATGTGAAAAAAAGCAGACCAATTGCCTTGCTACCAATCGCAGTATTTTTGGTCTTATATCTAGGAAATGGAATCTACTTTGAGTACGTAAGTCCGCTAGAGGGACAGATGGGATTTTATGTTGTCTCAGTTGTGTTGGCATTTACAATTTCGCTTATTGTTGCATTTATCCAGAATAAGGATAGGAGCTTTGATGAGAAGATTCATCTTTGCGCTGAGGGTATAGGTGATGACAATATTGTAACTATGTTATTTATCTTTATATTAGCAGGTGCATTTAGCGGTATTGCTCAGGGCGCTGGCGGTGCTACAAGTACTGCTAATATGTTACTTAATATTATCCCTGATCATTTTGAGGTGCCGGGACTTTTCTTGATCTCATGTCTTATCTCAATGGCAATGGGAACCAGTGTTGGTACAATCTCAGTTATTGTTCCTATTGCGACAGCGATTTCAGCGGAAGGTAACTTATCGCTTCCTCTCTGCGTGGGCGTTGTCGTAGGTGGTGCGATGTTTGGTGACAATCTATCATTTATCTCTGACACGACAATCGCTGCGACCAAGACTCAGGGCGTACAAATGAAGGATAAGTTTAGAACTAACATTGTAGTTGCTCTGCCAGCTGCGATTATTACGCTTATCATTTTAACAATTTACTCGATAATGAATACAGGCGCTGCTGTTGGCAATTTCGAGTTTAACGTATGGCAGGCTATACCATATTTCCTTGTACTAATCCTTGCGATTATGGGTATAAATGTATTTATTGTCTTGATTATAGGTATTGTTTTATTCATACCGATTGGTATTTTAACTGGTTCAGTAGAATATGCATCTGCACTTTCTTCTGTGGGTTCAGGTATTTCAGGTATGTTTGAGACAATGATAGTCACAATTCTAGTTGCTTCAGTAGCTGCACTTATGCGTGATGGTGGAGGTTTTGAGGCAGTCTTAAATCTTATAAAGAAGAGCGCTAATTCTAAGCGTGGCGGTATGGTCGGCATTTCCTTACTGACTGTATTTATGGACCTTGCGACAGCTAACAACACAGTTGCAATCGTCGTTGCAGCGCCTATCGCTAAGGACATCAGCGAGGAGTATGATGTAGAGCCTAAGAAGGTTGCATCACTTCTTGATACCTGTTCTTGTATAATGCAGGGTATTATTCCGTACGGCGCACAGCTTTTAGTTGCGTCTAATATTGCAAAGATTCCAAGCTTAGATCTAGTTCCGTTCTTGATTTACCCATTTGTCTTAGCGGTGTTTGTTATTGGCTCAATTATACTTACTAAGACAGACAATGGTAATAAAGAAACTGCAGAGGCCAATTAAAACAAATGCTAATTAAAACAGAAGCCAAATAATCTAGTAAAATGCTAACTATTCGTTGCTATAAAAGGGAGTTTTATAATGTCAAAGACTGAAGAAAACCTAGGTGAAGAGTTATATATGTTGCTCGCTGAAACGCTTAACCGTAGAGTTAACAGAGCGGTTCAAGACAGTATGAGAGGTGAATATGGAACTCTTCACTATCTGACTTATATCAAGGATGGCGAAAGTGCCGGAGAGCTTTCTAAGTATTTACACATAGTTCCAGGTCGTATGACAGACATACTTTCAAGTCTTGAGTACAAGAACTATATCAAAAGAGAGCGCGATAAGGAAGATAGGAGAAGAGTTGTTGTCTATATAACTGAAGAAGGTCTTAGCGAGGAAAAAAAGAGAAGAGCAGAGATTCGCAAGGAATATCAGGGCTTGCTTAAGAAATTAGGTAAAAAGGATACCCTTGAGCTAATCAGACTTCTCAAAATTCTTCTTTCTTATGACAGTGAAGAATAATGCTTCTAAATTCCAATAACAGTGAAGAATAATGCTTCTAAATTCCAATAACAGTAAAGAATAATGCTTCTAAATTCCAATAACAGTGAAGAATAATAATTCTAAATTCCAATAACAGTAAAGAATAATAATTCTGCTTTTCCATGGCAGCAAAGAATAGTAATTCTAATTCTACATGACAGTAAAAAATATTAATATTTCGTATTGCGAAATAAAAATACATATGTTATACCATTCTATGTTAACCTATGTATTTCGCATTACGAAAGAAGGTAGAATTAATGATTACACATGAAAACACCAAGACGCTCTATGATTTGCTAAAAAATGCTGGTAGTGACTACGCCTCAAGAATATTCTTACAGTATGAAAAGGCTGAGGTATTCTATTGCAACACTTATAGCGAGTTATATAAGGACAGCTGCTCATTTGGAGCCTGGGTAGCAGAGCAGGGAGAAGCTCCTCACATTGCACTTTTAGGAAAATGTAGCTATAGATACCTAAATGCATTATTTGGAACTGTAAGCGCAGGCGGAATTGCTGTACCTATAGATGTCAAGGCGGGAACTGATGGCATAATCGAGAGAATAAACAAGGCAGATACAGATATCCTGCTTTTCGACTGGGATTTTCATGATGAGTTAGATTTGTATAAAGAAAAATGCCCAAATGTTAAAGAGTTTGTCTGCATCCAGAACATGGGTGAGCAGTCGGTTCACAGCATTTGCAAAGCATATAGAAACAATTCATTTAGCCCAAGGGCAAAGGAAGATAACTGTGCGCTTATCATTTTCACATCAGGAACAACTGGTAAGGGCAAGGGCGTTATGCTGTCACACGGCAACCTTATCGACAACATTTTCAACTCTACCGAAGTTGAAAAGCAGGACAACGAGGTCGCTCTTAATGTACTTCCTATTCACCATGTATTTTGTCTTAGTGGTGATGTCTTTTTGACAATGAGATACGGAAGCAAGTTATGCTTGTGTCCGGATTCTTCTAAACTATTTCAGTATATTACAGTTTTTAAGCCTACAGTATTACGAGCTGTGCCTATGATTAGCAAGACGATTTATAACAGAATTGTAATGCTTCATAGAAAGAACAAAAATCTTACAAGACGCCAGATTAAGGATGACTTATTAGGGCCTAATTTCCACAAGATTATAAGTGGTGGCGGCTATCTGGCTAAGGATCTTGCGCTTAATCTAATAGGTCTTGGCATCACGATTGGTCAGGGCTATGGTATGTCAGAGTGCTCGCCTAAGATTGCTGCGCCTGACTATGAGAGGCTAGAGAAGCTTGATTCAGTTGGTCGCTTAGTTGAGGGCTGCGAGGTTAGATTTGTTGAGGGCGAGATTCAGGTCAAGAGTCCGTCCGTTATGATGGGCTACTATAAGGATGAGGAGCTAACTAAGGAAGCCTTAACTGATGATGGCTGGCTTATGACCGGTGATTTAGGCTACGCTGATGATGAGGATTTCTTATATCTAACAGGCCGTAAGAAGAATCTAATTATCCTCTCTAACGGTGAAAATGTTGCGCCAGAGGGCATTGAGAACTTATTTGATGATGAGGTTTTGATTAAGGATATCTTAGTTTATGCAGACGGAGACGCTATTGCAGCCGCTGTTTATCCTAACTTTGAGTATGCCAACCAGCAGAACATAAACGATGTAGAATCAGCAGTAAATGACTTGATAAATATCAAAAATGTTTCACTTCCAACATCTTCACAGATTATGAAATGCACAGTCAGAAAGCATCCGTTTAAGAAGACTTCATCTAACAAGATTATTCGTGAGCAGTTCTTTATGGACTTAGAAAATGAAGAGCAAAGAAAGAGCAAGCTTACTCTTCCTGTGACTGACACCCAAAAGAAGCTCTGCGAGCTTGTCTCAGGAGTTATCGGAGAAAATGCTATCGGTACCACAGACGACTTTTATAGCATTGGCCTAGACTCAATGGGAAGCGTTATGCTTATTGAGGAATTAGATGAAAGATTTAACGTCAGCATTTCCTTATCGGAGCTTATCAAGAACAACACAGTTCTTATGCTTGAGGAATTTATAAACAGCAAGAAGAGTGAGGATAGCGACTTAGACTACTCGCTAAGAGAGGAATATCCACTCACTAATATGCAGATGTATTTCGCATATATTATCAAGGGAAATACAACAGGAAATCTTCCATTTTTATATAAATTAGATAATGCAATCGACCTTGAAAAACTAAAAAAAGCTGTCCTTAAAACATTAGATGTTCATCCAATCTTAAAGGCCAACATTCATTTCAATGGACAAATGCTAATGACCTATCGAGACGATTCTAAGGTCATTGACATTCCTATTGAGAAGATGTCGGATGCAGATTGGGAGAAGAAAAAAGAGACTTTAATAACAGCATTTAAATACACTGAAGATGATGATTTAATTCACAGTGGAATCTATATAACAGACAGTGCAAACTATTTCTTTATCGATGTTGCTCACATAATTGCTGATGGAATTTCAATTGGAATTATCTTAAATGACATCAACAAGATATACTGTGGCGAGGAGGTTGAAAAGGAAAAATACAGCTTCTACGAATTTGCACTTTTAGACAATGACAGAAGGACCAATGGCACTAGAACAGAAGATATAAAGAGAACCGCTAAGCTTATGGAGGGCGCAACTCTTAATAGAAGCATCCTAAATAAGCGCCTTGCTGACAATAGCTTTGAGAAGAAATATTCTGTCATTAGCAGCCGTTTTGATAAGATTACCAGAAAAGAAATACTATACTATTGTAAGCAAAATGGAGTCTCAGAAAATGTTATGTTCTTGACTGCATTTAACTACCTGATCTACTTGTTCTCTGGTCAGAGTGATGTATTCTCTAACAGTATTCACAGTGGTCGTACGGACAGCCGTTATGCCCACACAGTAGGTTCTTTCTTCATAACTTACTTTTGCAGATTTACTAGAAAGCCACATGAGACTGTTATTGAGCTCCTTAAAAAGACAGCGTCTCAGATAATGAGCACCATGAAGAATACAGTGTCAAATGCTAGGCAAGGTGAGATGTTCTTCCAGTACCAGGGCGATATTTTAGGAATCAAAAATATTGGAGATAAGAAGGCTGAGAGATATCATTTGCAGCTTGATTCACTTCCATTCCACATGCAGGTATTTAACGATGACAAGGGCTATTATCAGGAGCTTAGATACTATGAGAACCGCTTTGATGAGGACTTGCTTAGAGTGTTCTTAAATTGCTATGAGCACATATTAATTGCTATGCTAGAGGAGACCTCGGTTAGAAGATTAAAGAGGCATCTGCCTGAGGAGGTTTATCCTAAACACATAGTTGTCTCTACTAAGCAGCTTAATGATGATTTGGGCTATAGAATAGTTGACGCAAGGAGAAGAGAGTGTAAGGTTTATGTGCTAGATGAGGCATATAAGAAGAAACCATTTGGCTCTTGGGGTAGGCTTTATATCAAGGATTTAGTACCTATAAGCTATTCTAAGGTAGTTGAGAGCAGCTATAGTGAGGGTGACTTGTACGAGACAGATATAATAGCAAGGATTATGCCTGATGGAAGCGTTGACTTTTTAGAGAACAATGGACGCACAGTTATCACTGATGGTGTTCACGGAATTAGGAAGTTCTATCTTAAAGACGTAGAAAATGCTGTTAGCAATATCGACGGTGTTTCAAATGCTAGAGCGTACTTGTATTTTGATCCAGAGATAAATGAGATGAGCTTGGCGGTTGATCTTGAATCTGATTCTAAGTCAGCTGATGATATCATTTGCTTTATGAAGGATAATTACGAGGAGAGCATGGTTCCTAAGATAATAAATATTGTATAAAATAGCTATATATTACGAGAAATGTCCCCATATTTTGGGGGCATTTTTTTGCCTTGAAATAAGCATTTTTTGATTTAATTTAAAAGCGGTATATGTTATAATATAAGTTAACTATGAGGCTTATAATTCAAAGAATAAATTACATTTTTCGAGGGGCTTGAATTAAGAGTTAGACTTAAGTTTAATAACAGATTTAATTTAAGGAGATTACGGGTTATGTATGAGTTAGTGATTTCTATACAGGTGGCTAGTATAGTGCTTGTTTTTATAGAATGTATGATAGTATTTAACAACTTAAAGAGTAAAACACATGCTTATTTGTTTTTAAGCTGTATTGCAACTCTTGTCAATAATGTAGGCTATCTTATGAGACTTACCGCAGATTCAGCGGAGACCTATTATGAGGCGTCTAAGTTCTTCTTTATGGGTGGAGTCTGGCAAGCATTTGCATTTGTTATGTTTATAGCTGAGATATGCCGAATCAGAGTGCGCATGCCTATAAGGCTTGCTCTATCGCTATTCTGCGCAGTCACTTATGTGATTTTCTTAACTACCGACAAAACGGGTTTATACTACAGTGATTGGTCATTTAGGATGGAGGATAAGTTCCCGGTGTTTGAATATGAGCATGGTATCTGGCATATAATATATGCTGTAGTGCTTATCCTATATATTTTAGCAGCTGCCATGATGCTTATGACTACCTACATTAAAGAGCAGAATCCTATTAGAAAAAAGAGATTGCTCTTAGTGTTTTTCTCAGTGGTAACACAGGCTATTTTCCTGATTTTGAGAATGGTTAATATATTCTCATTAGATGCTTATTATGATGTTACTGAGCTCGCTTTTCCGATTGCAACGGTCATTATGATTGTGGCAATTCTTAAGTACAATCTCTTTGATACAGAAAAGCTCGCAAGGGACTATGTTGTTGATGAGCTTTCAGAGGGAATCATTGCAACCAATGAAAAAGGGGATGTGGATTTCTGCAACAAGGCAGCCTATAAGATTTTCCCAGAATTAGAGACAGACTCAGATAGTGTATTAGAGCAGATTCGTAACGCAATTAAGTTAGGTGATCCTATAAGTATTGAGGATAGAATATATACTCCATTAGAGAACAATCTTATTCAGGACGGCGTTCAGTCTGGTAAGATTTACGCTGTTCTTGATAGCACCGTTCACTATAGGGATATGGCGAATTTAGAGGAGCAGAAACAGATTGCCAATGAAGCCAACAAGGCGAAGTCAGCATTTTTGGCCAATATGTCTCATGAGATCAGAACCCCTATTAATGCGGTTCTTGGTATGGATGAGATGATACTTCGCGATACCAACGAGGAGCAGACATATGAGTATGCGATGAATATTAGCGCCGCGGGTAACTCACTACTTGGAATCATCAATGATGTTTTGGATTTTTCCAAGATTGAAGCGGGCAAGATGGAGATTATCCCGGTTGAGTATGACTTTGCATCAACAGTTCACGACTTGGTTACAATCATAACTCCCCGTATTAACGAGAAGGGACTTAGATTTAAGACTGAGATCGACGAAAACACACCGCATATTTTATTCGGTGATGAGATTAGAATTAAGCAGATTATAACTAACCTTTTGACCAATGCAGCCAAATATACAGAATCTGGTTCAGTTACCCTAAACATTACCTACAGTGAGATTGATGATGAGCATGTTAAGATATATGTTTCAGTTAAGGACACTGGAATCGGAATTAAGGATGGGGATATCAGTAAGTTAACCAATGCATTTGAGCGTATTGAAGAGAAGAGAAATCGTAACATTGAGGGTACTGGAATCGGTATCAACATTACATACAGACTTCTTGAAATGATGGGCAGTAAGCTTCAGGTGTCAAGTGTTTACGGTGAAGGCTCAGAGTTCTCATTTGTGATAGAGCAGAAGGTTATTTCATGGGAATCAATAGGTAATGTCGACAAGAAATGGAAGGAATCACTTAGAAAGAAACGTTCATCACTAGCTTCATTTAAGGCGAGAAATGCTAAGATACTTGCAGTTGATGACACTACCATGAACCTAAGAGTTTTCACTGGTTTATTAAAGCCAACAGAGATTAATATTGATATAGCCGAGAGCGGAAGAGAATGTATAAAGTTAATGGAAGACAATCGATACGACATGGTATTTTTAGACCACAGAATGCCTGATATGGACGGTGTTGAGACTCTTCAAAAGATTAAGGAAATGAATCTTGACGAGAACAATCTTCCTATCATTGCCTTGACTGCTAATGTTGTCAGTGGCGCAAGAGATGAGTATTTAGGCTATGGCTTTACTGATTACCTTACTAAGCCAGTCAATTATGAATCTTTACAGAAGATGATTTTAAAATATCTGCCAGAAGAATTGCTTGATGAGTATGGTAACGAGAAAGCATCCAATGATAGCTCATCAAAAAAGAAGTATTCTAAGTCAGAGAATGAATATAATTATAGACCTTATAGCAAAGAAGAATATGATCAGGACACATTAATTGCCTTGATAGAGATTATGGAATCATCGCTTGATAATGGTAATTATAAGAGAGCTGAAGAGATGATTGATATGATTAAGAAGTATAATTATCCTGAGGATATTGAAGAAGAATTAAAACTGTTATTTGATGCAATAGACAACGATAATGACAATTTAACATTTGAAACAATTACTAATATAAAAAGGATGTTAAATAACTAGCATTTTTAACCTGAAAGGATGTGCTTGGCATGAAGGAAGAAGAATTATATGACAGCGTTAATAGAGAAGCTGGAAGGGATAGATTATCTAAGAGAGATAAGGAGATTAAGGATTATTTATCTAGGCTAAGAAGGTTAAGTATTGGTGATCATGCTGGTGATCAGAAAGATTATTATATTGATAAAAAAAATAGTCTAAATGATGCTCTTACTAAAATACATAACTTTATCGACACTAGAAATGCTAATCGTAATACGGATGATGTTTTGTCTGTTGAAGATATAAAAAAATTAGAGAAACTATATAAGAACGCTATTAGCTATATTGATTCAATAACAGGATATTTAAGAGAAGTAGTATCTAATTCGAGAGCCACAAACAAGAAATATTATAGAGCATGGATTGATGAAAATGATGTTTTAGCCAATGATTTAGCGAAGGATTTAGCTGCTATAACTAATAGCCTAAAGGAAAATGAGCCTAAATCATTGAGGGGAATATATGAGTCTTCACGTATTAAGTCTTCTTACAAGGTTAAGAAGACTTATCAAGCGCGGAAAACTAAAGGCGGTATTTTGAATCAGCGTATTCCTGTAACTATAATTAATGACCAAAAAGAAGAAGTTGAAGGTTTTTTTACAGTAGATAACATACCAAATATAATAGCTGAAAATAACAAAAAGATGAAGAAGATTAAAAAAGCTTATGCTGGTAAAGCTGAATATATTAACCGCGCAGATCTTCGAACTATATATGATGATTTTTATGATAATAATAACTCTGGTATTGTTACGATTTTAACTGCGAAACCAGAGGAGTTGCTTTCATTAGAATATGATGAAGTTATTGATGAATTTGCTAGCATATATAAAAATGGCAAAAAAGTGGAAGACGAAGAGTATGATTGGATAAGGCAGTACATACCGGGCCCTGTAGAGCTTAAAGCTTTTATAGAGCTGGCTTCATTAGCTTTTAAGGAATTTAACCAAACTGGAATTAATAAGGACCTTGGTATTTCAGCTAAGTCCAGAGTGAATAGAAGAAATGCAGCCATGAGTAAGGTTGCTGAAACGTTAGGTTTAGATGATCTGATTGCTAAGTCCGAAAATGTTATGCTTAATATTGATGGCAAGAATTTAAAAGGCACGTTTATGCGAAAAGCCAAAGGCTTTGACAGTAATAGTAGAGATAATAATTCTCCATTTTTTAAATCATCTGCTATGTGTATAGAAGGTTTAAATCTTAAGAAAAACGTTGCAGATATGCAGATTTTAGACTACATTTGCGGTAACCCGGACAGACATCGTGGTAATATACTTTATAACTACAAGGAACTAGAAGATGGAAGGGTTGAGTTAGAATCAATCCAGGGAATAGATAATGATACTTGCTTTGGATCAAAACCTTATATAAATATTGGAATGAGCTCTGTTATGCCTGAACAAATGAAGGTAATTACAAAAGATACCTACAACAGATTAGCTAATTTGTCACCAGAGACGCTAAAACATATTTTATATGGTTTTGATTTGACTAGTGCTGAGGTTGATAATGCAATAGAAAGGCTTCTTCATCTTAAGAAAAAGATTTATGATGATAGTCTTGAATATGAAAAAGGCTATGCTAAAGGATATTTAATTGAAGGCAGAATTAAAATAGTCGATGATGAAGAACTGGCAATGCTTAGCACAACTGTTGATTTAGGACGTAAAAGAAAAACAATCAAAGGAAATACTTTTGATAAAATAATAGATAATACCGATGGAAAAAAAGCAATGAAAGAACATGCGGATGCAATGCGGAGAGAATACTTATCATTAGTTTATAAGACAACAGTTTCCTCTTTGCCTGAGTACAGTGATCTTGTAGATATGTTAAAGAGCGATACGAGTGTATTTAGAGGCGGATCAGCAGGCTATACCCAAATGCTTGAGGATATGAAATTATTAAAAGACCAAATAATGGAGTTTAGTGAGTGTGTAGTAGGGAAAAATGTTATTGTGGATGGCAAACATGCCAAAAGTCTTATGGACCTTAAGGAGAATATAAGACAAGTTTTAATAACAACTAATGAGTATATTGGCTATAAGGATAATAAGGAAACAGGAGAAGAATGGAGAAATAATCCTAATCCACATAAGCCAGGCAGAACTGAGCGAAGATACAAAAATGCTATTAAGATTAGAGAATTCTTAAATAAGCAGCTTGATATTTTTGAAGAACTTGATCATACACATGATAAATGGTCAGAATTTAGACGGAAAGAAAAAGAATTGAAAAAAGAATACCAAAAATGTAATGACAATTTAAGTCAGCATAATACTGAAATGATCAATAGGAGTTTTGATATAGCTCTAAACAACAAGAATTCTCGTACCTTATATTCTATAAAACAGTATTTTAATAAATCTAAGAATACATATGAAAGACATTATGAAATTGGAAAGAATAGGTTTCAGTATCAATATGTGTTGGGCTTTGGTGTAAATGCCGTTGATTCTACTAAGAGAGAGGAGTTAAAGAAGAATATAGAGAGTGAACTCGGCATAGAACTTCCATCTGATGAGATGTTGCTTAAGATTGCAGTATGTTCAAGTTTTATTTACAGGAAACTAGACTTAGCTTATTCTGCAGCAAGTGAGAACACAACTAATGTAATTTTAAATGAGTTGAGTTTTATTCATACTGATCCTACTGTGAATTATGAGGAGAATATAATGAATTCTCCATCATTTAACAAATATTTTGAAGAGAATAAAGACAAAATTTTGAAATGTCTTCCTAAAGGTAATTTATCTATATCTATTCCTAGTGATGAAATGATTGACAAAATGATTCAGGATTATAAAACTGTATACTATAATATGTATCCAAATCGTCAAGATGTTAAAGAGAATAAAGCAAGTAAAGAGAAAAAAGTAATATCAAAGCTTGATAAAAGCATAAAGAATGACATGGTTAAGTAAAAAATTAAAGCAAGACGAAAGTCTTGCTTTAATTTTTATTCTAATAAATGTATTATTTGCCCATTGCTTTAGGCTGCTGTTTAGCTTGTTTTTTAGGCTTGTTTTCTTCACTGAATAATTGCTTGCTGGATTCTGACATTATTTTGCTTCTAAGGTCAGCAACTTTAGCGTCTCTATTAACCCTTTCTATATCCATTTCATTATTATTAGGGCATATCTTTCTTATCTCAATAAGTCTTTCATAAATATGGAATGCTGTTCTGATACGAGGTTGCTCTCTCTTTTGTTTTGTTGCATCGTTTACCCTGTCTTTTCCTTTACTAATGTCGCTATTAATATCAGCTTCTTTCTTAACAAGATAGTTATGTACTTTAGTCATCGTGTCATCAATCTTGTTTGCTAAGAGTTTCTGTAATGCCTGATGTTCATGATCATTAATGTCAGCATTTTTGGATAAACTATCTTTAAAAGTTGTAATCCAACTTTCAAGACCTCCCAGACTAGTCTTCATAGCTCTATACTCAGGCGATCCAAGCATCCACTTAGGATCGGCAGCTTTAGAGTC
This sequence comes from Lachnospiraceae bacterium, assembly GCA_024685635.1. Lineage (GTDB taxonomy): Bacteria > Bacillota > Clostridia > Lachnospirales > Lachnospiraceae > NC2004. The sequence goes on along the minus strand of JAIKVP010000064.1, from coordinate 22,670 downwards.
CTCGTAGAGATTGTGAATATCGCTAATAACTGTGTTAAAACCATCTTCGTTAAATGAATAGTATTCACCTAGATTTCCGATAGATTTTTTATAGAACTTCTTGTATTCAATTGCTTTAGTTTCACCGTCTATTTCTTTGACTCCGTAATCCTTTGGAAGTTCAGAATATTTATCTACAGCATCAGGGATAATACTCGTTTGATCATCAATCATATTCTTGGTTACGTTGTAATCATCTGTAAGCTTGTCTGTTACTAGACTTGTTAAGAAAAGAACATTTGAAACATGATCTTCGCCTTTTGCAGATTGTTCGAAACAATATTTTTGTGACCAAATTTCTAAATCTTTAATTGCCTTACCTATACTGTTGTTATATTCTGAAAGCGTTTTTGGATCTATCGCTGTAGTATGTCTCTTTATTTCTTTAGTATTAGTTTCAGGATTAATTGATTCTTTGTATGAAACTATATTAAATTTTTGTGCCTTAATACTAGCTTGCTGTAGGTTCTCTACAATTTTGTTGAATTCTTGTTTAGATTGATATGACAGATTATCTTTAACTAGATTAAGTAATTCGTTCGTGATATATGCAACAGTGAAAATCTGCAATGTATCTTCCGGTTTATTTTTATCATTTTTTTGTTCAGGAATGTAGTCAATCTCTCTGCCGTTATTGTTTTCTCCGTAGTTGGCACCAAGGACTGAGAACTTAGTACATGCGTCAGAGATACTCATTCCTGGCTGCATCTTGCTTAAGACAGCTAAATCATCTTTCATTTTTTTTAATGATATTTTAGCGTAGAATAAGGCTTCCTGGGTAACATCGGTATTCTTCTTTAATTTAGAAAACCATGCCTCATAATCACCTGAAAGTTCTTGAAGATTTTTTCTAAGGGTGGTAAGCTGCTGATAATTAGGAGCTAATGTATTATTATTTACTCTGCTATCAAAATTAGTTAACATTAGAGAATAGTTTCTACATGCTTCTATTATCTTGTCAAGTCCAGCCATATCAACGTTAGGTGTGTTTCTTACTCTTTTAAAAACAGCTCCAAGTGTTAAGCCAAGAGAATGGAACTGCATATGTTTAACAATGTTAGTATTGCTATTGCTTACACCTGCATTAGAAATAACTTGATCAAATGATGGTAAATCAACATTTACTTTGTTTGGCTGATTCGTCTGCTGGTTCTGGTTGAACTGATTCGTCTGCTGGTTCTGGTTGAACTGATTCATCTGCTGGTTATGGATCCTCTGCTGATTCTGAATCATCTGCTGATTCTGGATTATCTGATTCTGGATCCTCTGCTGATTCTGGTTATATCCCTGCTGGTTCTGGTTATATCCCTGCTGATTCTGGTTAAACTGTGGGTAAGGGTTATTACCGATGATTGTATTGCCGTATGCATTTCTTAAGTCATCTGCAGAAGGATAATCAGGAGCGCTATTCTGATACTGAGTATTCTGATTGAACTGGTTCATCTGGTTGCCCTGATTGCCCTGATACTGATTTCCCTGATTATTCTGATAAGGATTGTTCTGGAACTGATTTCCTTGATTATACTGATAAGGGTTATTCTGGAACTGATTGCTACCCTGGTTATTCTGATACTGATTGTTTCCCTGATTGTTGTTTCCGTAGTTTGGCATAAATTTTCCTCCCGTAAAAAGTAATGATATAGTTGTTAAAAAACCTTGCTTTAAGTCACTATAATAAGCCGCAAATTTCTATTATCCTGATTATATCATAAAAGAATAACAAAAGAGCAACACTAAAGGTAAATTTGATTTTATTTATGAATTAAGTTAAACTAAAAAAGCTAAACTAGCATCTAAAAGCCATATAAATGAGGTTCACAAAATGAAAATAGATATCAAGCAGATTTTTGAGGGTGAGGATAGCATTTTCATTCGCTATAAACAAGAGACTCCCACAATCAAAAGAATCGTTTCAATATTAGAAAATGAAGACAACAAGCTCTGGGGCAGGGCGGATGGTGAGAACGTGGCAGTAAGCTATGAAGATATTCTCTATCTTGAGTCAGTTGATGACAAGGTCTTTGCCTACACCACTGACAAGGTCCTTAAAATAGACGGTTCCCTAAACTCATTTATGTCAGCAAATGATGACGACAGCTTTTTTAGATGCTCCAAATCCATGATTATAAATGTAAACAGAGTCGTAGCCCTAAAAAGCCTTTCGTCAAACAGAATCGACGCGACGATGGAGAGCGGCGAACACATAATGATTTCAAGAAGATATGCATCTGACTTTAGAAGACTATTAAAAGGGGGCCGATAAAATGAAGAACGAGAACAAACTCACTCTCTGGGAGAGATACTTAACCAACGAAATAGGAATAGAATTTAAGGCCTGCTTGTATTTCTTTGCAATCCTTTTCTTTTATTGTGTATATAGAATTGTAAACGGCTCCTTTGACGCTAGCATTTTACACATGACGGAAATGATTTTTTGCTGCTATATAATTGGCTATATTCAGGTGTTCATCTTTAACAACTTTGACGAGGCTGACAAGCTTCATACTAGAGAAATATTGGGACTTATTATCTGCACCGCCTTATACATTTTAGTCTCTTATCTAGGCAGATGGTTTAACAGGCAAATGCTTGTGACAGGGCTTTTTTTAGCCTACATTTTACTGACCTACATTTGCGTAATTGTTATATATAGATCTAAAAGAAGAATAGATGACAAGAAGTTAAATGAGGAGCTAAGACTCTTTCAGACTGAGCATAAAAAGAATGACAAAAAGATAGACTAAATAATGAATAAAGAATGACTAAATAACGACGAAAAGTACATTAAGAAGAATAAAGTGCACCTTAAAGTCAAATAAGTGCAACTTACGGGAACAGCTATTGTTCCCGTTTTTTTATTCTGTTATCTTATGATTAAGAAGATGATTATGGTATAATTAAAATCAAAACAAAGTCAGTATTTTAAGCAAAAATAAGGGAGGACTCGCTATGGAAAATGTAATAGAAATAAAGAATCTAACTAAAAGCTACGGCAAAAACAGAGGCGTGATTGATGTTAATCTTAGCATAAAAAAGGGTGATATATTTGGCTTTTTAGGGCCAAATGGAGCAGGCAAATCAACCACCATCCGCTCAATGCTAGGCTTTCTAAAATTCCAGGAAGGCAGCATCAAAATTCTTGGAAAAGACAGCATAACTGATCGCGAAGAAATCTTAAAGAAAGTAGGCTACATGCCGTCAGAAGCCTGGTTTTACAACTCAATGAAGGTGTCTGATGTCATCAAATACGCTGAGAGCGTAAGAAAAATGGACTGTAGCAAAGAGGCCGAAATGCTTGTGGAGCGCCTTAAACTAGACACCAATAAGAGAATTAAAGAGCTATCCTTAGGTAATCGTAAAAAAGTAAGCATAGTATGTGCCATGCAGCACAAGCCAGAACTATTTATCTTTGACGAGCCAACAGGTGGCCTTGATCCGCTTATGCAAAAGAAGTTTTTTGAACTCATAAAAGAGTATGTTGATAAGGGTGCGACCTGCTTACTTTCAACTCACGTCCTATCAGAGGTCAACAAATACTGTAAAAATGCAGCCATCATGCGCGAGGGAAGGCTTACGCTTCTTGACTCGCCTAAGATTGATGATGAGACATTTCTTAAGTTTTACGAGGATGAGGAGGAATAATTATGAATTCAATATTTATCTACGAATTAAAGCTTAACCTTAAAACGCTTATTATATGGAGCTTGGCAGTAGGTGGAATGGGCCTTGTCTGCATTTTACTCTATAAGAGTATGCAGGGCGATATGAAGGAAATGGCTGATGCATTTTCTAATATGGGCGCATTTTCTGATGCTTTTGGTATGAGCACCTTAAGCATAGTCACACTAAAGGGCTACTTTGCAACAGAGGTTGGAACCGTGCATGGCATAGGCAGCGGAATGTTTGCGGCAATCATAGCAATCGGAATAATCTCAAAGGAAGAGGAAATGCATTCGGGTGAGTTTTTGTTATCGCTTCCTGTTAGTAGAAATAAGGTAGTTTTAGCTAAGTCCCTCTCGGTTCTTATAATGCTTGTTTTATTTACCTTGATTTGTTCAGTGCTGTATGTCCTGGGCTTTGTCATGCTTGACGAGGAAGTTCCTGTAAATGAATTCGTCCGCTTTATGTCCAGCCAGTTTTTGATGAATCTTGAGATTGCTTCGTTATGTCTTTTGATATCTGCATTTTCTTCTAAGAATAAGATGGGCTTAGGTCTAGGGCTTGCTATGATCTTATATTTCTACGATTTGATTGGAAGGGTGGTTCCTGATATGAAGGACTACCTGTTCATAAGCCCTTATTCTTATGCCAATGCTTCAGAGATTTTTTCTGATAAGGATATAGAGGCGCTTCCCTTTGTTCTTGCTTTAGTCGTGATAGTTTCTGCTATCAGTTTAGCATTTGCCTCGTATAATAAGAGGGATTTGGCTAGTTAGTTTATATGCGTATTGTTATAAAACTTGCATTTAAACTAAAAGAATTATAAAATAGTCTTTGGTGTTTTATAAATTTTAGTTTTGACTGGAGGTTATTTTAATGAGTAAAGAGATTCCTTATAAGATTTATTTAGAGGAAAAGGAGATTCCAACTAAGTGGTACAATGTTCGTGCCGATATGAAGAACAAACCAGCTCCACTTCTTAATCCTGCTACTAAAGAGCCAATGAAGGCAGAAGAGCTTGAGGGAGTATTTTGTAAGGAGCTTGTTAAGCAGGAGATTGATGATACAACTCCATATTTTGATATTCCAGAGGAGATTGTTAATTTCTATAAGATGTATCGTCCATCACCACTTGTACGTGCATACTGCTTAGAGAAGGAGTTAGGAACTCCAGCTCATATTTATTATAAATTTGAAGGTAACAACACATCAGGAAGCCACAAGCTCAATTCAGCTATTGCTCAGGCATATTACGCTAAGGAGCAGGGCCTAAAGGGTGTTACTACTGAGACTGGTGCAGGTCAGTGGGGAACAGCGCTTTCAATGGCTTGTTCATACTTCAACTTGGACTGCCAGGTATATATGGTTAAGGTTTCATATGAGCAGAAGCCATTTAGACGTGAGGTAATGAGAACCTACGGTGCAAGCGTAACTCCATCACCTTCTATGCTTACTAATGTCGGTAGAAAGATTAATGAGGAGTTTCCTGGCACAACAGGAAGCTTAGGATGTGCTATTTCTGAGGCTGTTGAGGCAGCTACAACTCAGGAGGGATATAGATACGTTCTTGGTTCAGTGCTTTCTCAGGTTCTTCTTCATCAGACAATTATCGGTCTTGAGACCAAGGCTGCACTTGATAAATATGATGTGACTCCAGACATTATCATCGGTTGTGCTGGCGGTGGATCTAACCTTGGTGGACTTATTTCCCCATTTGCCGGAGAGATGTGTAGAGGAGAGAAGAACTATCGCATTATCGCAGTTGAGCCTGCAAGCTGCCCATCACTTACAAGAGGTTCATATCGCTATGACTTCTGTGATACTGGTAAGGTTTGTCCTTTGGCTAAGATGTACACACTTGGCAGCGGCTATATTCCAGCACCTAACCACGCTGGCGGATTGCGCTACCATGGAATGAGCTCAATTGTTTCACAGCTTTATGATGACGGAATCGTTGAGGCTACAACTGTTAAGCAGACAGAGGTATTTGACGCAGCTCAGAAGTTTGCCCGCATTGAAGGTATTCTTCCAGCACCAGAGAGTGCTCACGCAATCAAGGTTGCAATGGATGAGGCTATGAAGTGCAAAGAGACAGGCGAGGCCAAGAATATCGTATTTGGTCTTACAGGTACTGGTTACTTTGATATGTATGCATATAAGCAGTTTAACGATGGGGAAATGAGTGACTACATTCCTAGCGACGAAGAAATTGCTGCATCACTAGCTAACTGCCCTAACATTTGATAATATTCGACTGCATTTTCCTAAGGCAAATGCAGTCGATTTTTTTATAAAAAAATAATAGTCATACGCTTGCATTTATGCTATGATTATTCAGTTGATAAAAACATTAGGAGGTAATGTTCATGAGTATAAGAATAGGTATTTTAGGTTATGGTAATCTCGGCCGTGGCGTTGAGAGTGCCATCAAGCAGTCTGAGGATATGGAGCTAGTGGCAGTATTTACCCGTCGTGACCCATCAAGCCTTAAGATTAACACAGAGTCAGCTAAGGTATTGTCAACTTCAGAGCTTGACCATATGGAAAATGACATCGATGTTTTGGTTATCTGCGGCGGTAGCGCAACAGACCTTCCAGAGATGACACCAAAGTATGCAGCTAAGTACAATGTAATCGACAGCTTTGACACACACGCTAAGATTCCAGAGCATTTTAAGAATGTTGATGACGCGGCTAAGAATGCTGGCAAGATCGGCATCATTTCCTGCGGTTGGGATCCTGGAATGTTCTCACTTAACAGACTTTATGCTATGTCTATTTTGCCAGAGGGCAAGGATTACACATTCTGGGGCAAGGGCGTTAGCCAGGGTCACTCAGATGCTGTAAGAAGAATTGATGGCGTTAAGGATTGCCGTCAGTACACAATCCCTGTTGAGGCTTCAGTAGAGAAGGTTAGAAGCGGTTCTAATCCTGAGCTTACAACAAGAGACAAGCATGTAAGAGAGTGCTTCGTAGTAGCAGAGGATGGCGCAGACAAGGCAGCCATTGAAAATGCTATCAAGACTATGCCTAATTATTTCGCAGATTACGATACAACAGTGCATTTTATCACTGAAGAGGAAATGGCAAGAGACCACAGTGGTCTTCCACATGGTGGTTCTGTTATCTACACAGGTAAGACTGGCGACAATAACAAGAATACACATGTTATCGAGTACAAGCTTACTCTTGATTCTAACCCTGAGTTTACAGGCTCTGTACTTATTGCTTATTCAAGAGCTGCTTATCGTATGAATAAAGAAGGTATGAAGGGAGCTAAGACTGTATTTGACATCGCACCAGCTTACCTATCACCACTTTCTGGCGATGAGATTAGAGCACATTATCTATAGAATCAGGATCTATTATATAGATTATCTTAATTAGAATAATTATGTAAATTATGGCGTGTCAGAAAATGCTGGCGCGTCATTTTTTTAAATTTAAAAAAAGACAATTATAGACTGTTACTAGAATTGACCCGCTTTGTTAAAAAAATGTCAAGAAAATAGCGTGTTTATTGACTTTTTTCATTGTTTCGGATTTTAAAAAGTGATATAATTTTCTACATTAAGGAGAGTACAAACTAGATATGAAAGTGAGGACTGCCATGGACGGACAATCTTTAGTATTCACTAACGAAAACTGTATTGGATGTAACAGATGTATAGGTGCTTGCTCTGCACCTGGAGCTTGCGTCTCAGTTGTCAAGGACGGTAAGCCAAGAATTGAGGTTGACGGCAATAGATGTATTGCCTGCGGTGCCTGCATCGACGCCTGCGAGCATGAAGCTCGTGAGTTTTTCGACGATACAGAGAGATTCTTTGATGACCTTAAGAAGGGAGAGAAGATTTCTATACTTCTTGCTCCAGCATTTAAGGCCAATTATCCAAGAGAGTATGAATCAGTATTAGGTGGTTTGAAGAAGTTAGGCGTTAATCGAATAATTTCAGTATCATTTGGTGCAGATATTACCACCTGGGGATATCTAAACTATATCAAGAAACATAACTTTTATGGAGGTATCTCACAGCCGTGTCCAGCTGTTGTAACCTACATAGAGCATTATCTTCCAGAGCTTCTTCCTAAGCTGTTTCCAGTGCACTCGCCTATGATGTGTGCTGCGGTATATTGCCGTAAAGAGCTTAAGATGACAGAAAAGCTCGCATTTATCAGCCCTTGTATAGCCAAGAAGTTAGAGATTGATGATCCTAACAATAAGGGTTTAATTCAGTACAATGTAACATTTGACCACCTTATGAAATATGTCAGAAAGCATAACGTGTCTGGCCCATCTGTTTTGGATGAGATTGAGTATGGTTTGGGTTCTATATATCCTACACCAGGTGGACTTAAAGAGAATGTATACTGGTTCTTAGGTGAGGATGTCGCTATTCGCCAGATTGAGGGTGAGAAGCGCATGTATAACTGGCTACAGGCCAACAAGGACCGCATTAAGGATGACAAGACTCCGTTTGCATTTATCGATGCGCTAAACTGCGAGAACGGATGCATTTGCGGAACGGCTACTGATCCAGCTATCAATAAGACTGATGATGCTTTATATGCTCTTTATAAGATTAAGGAGGAGTCTAAGACTAACAAGAAGAAGTCTCCATGGTCTAAGAATCTTACGCCTGATCAGAGGCTTAAGAAGTTAAATGAGCAGTTTTCTCATTTGCGTCTTGAAGATTATATGCGTAAGTATACAGACCGCTCTTCTATGAGTAAGTATAAGATTCCATCTGCTAGAGATAAGGAAGAGATCTATAATTCACTTCATAAGACCACTGAGGCTAAGCGCCATATTAACTGTGGTTGCTGTGGATATGACACCTGCGAGGAGATGGTTATGGCTATTCATAATGGCTTTAACCGCAAGCAGAACTGTATTCACTTTGAGAAGGATGAGATTCTTTTGTTAGGTGACGCAAGAGAGTTAGCTGAGAATCTTGAGACTGAGAAGGAGAAGATTGAGGTTCAAAAGCAGGCTATCATTGAGACGGTTGAAGTTATCAATGAGCAGTTTGAGGATCTTTATTCTTCTATGGAGACCTTGTCTAGCGGAACAGAGCAGACTGCCAATGACAGCATCGGCATTTCAGGAGATATGCATGATGTGTCTGGATTTGCAATTCAGCTAGGTGAGGCTGTTAATGAGATTAGAGAGTTCTTAGATATGCTTGAGGAGGACAACAATAAGGTTGTAAGCATTGCCAACAAGACCAATCTTTTGGCACTTAATGCTTCGATTGAGTCTGCTAGAGCAGGTGAAGCTGGTCGTGGCTTTGCAGTTGTTGCAGAGCAGATTACCAAGCTTGCTGGTGACTCTAAGTCAGCCGCTGAGCAGAGTAGTGAGAACCAGGTTCAGATTCAGGATAAGGTTAATGACATACTAGAAGGTACTAAGAAGTTAGAGGATATTGTAAATGGTGTCAACGAGCAGACACAGAATCTTGCAGCATCTTCTGAGGAAATGGCATCTTCAACAGATATAGTACTTCACGCAGCAGATAAAATTAAGTCTGCATTAGAGAAGCTTGCTACGACTGTATAACTAAATAATGACATACTGAAAGGTGACTAAAATGAAAAAGAGAATAGTTATTGCGAATTTGTTACTGTTAATGCTTGTATTTGTAGGATCATTTACAGGGTGTGGAAGTTCATCTTCATCGTCCTTGGCTCAAAAGGAAGCTACTACAGAGGAAGTAACTGAAGCTGAAACTGAGGCTGAAACTGAGGTAGAGACTACCAAAGCCCCAGTTGAGACAGATGATGTTACCGTAAGAGTTGAAGCACTAAAGGGTCCTACAACCATCGGCCTTGTTAATCTTATGGCTGATGCTAAGGCTAATGCTGCTAATGGCAACTATGAATTTACAATGTTAACTGGTGGTGCTGAGATTATGGCTGATATGGTAGCAGGCAAGGCTGATATAGGTCTTGTTCCATCCAATGTCGCTGCTATTATGAATAGCAAGGTAGAGGGTGGGGTTAGCGTTATTGATATTAATACCCTTGGAGTATTATATTGTGTGACAGGAGATTCTTCGGTTAAGGGAGTTGCTGATTTGGCGGGTAAGACAGTTTACCTTACAGGTCAGGGAGCAACACCAGAGTACACGCTTAGATACTTGCTTGATCAAAAGGGTATAACTGATTGTAGCTTGGAGTTTAAGTCAGAACCTACTGAGATTGCGGCCTTGTTAGCTAAGGATCCCAATGCAGTTGCTGTACTTCCACAGCCATTTGTTATAGCTGCCCTCGCTCAGAATGAGGCGGTTAAGCTAGCATTTTCTTTGGATAGTGCTTTTAGCGAGGTTAATACTGAATGCTCAATAGTAACTGGTGTAACTGTTGTGAGCAACAAGTTCTTAAAGGAGCATCCTTTGGCTGTTGATGCATTTATTGAGGCGCATAAGGCAAGTGCAGATAAGGCCAATTCAGATGTTGAAGGAACTGCCAAATTAGTTGTTGAGCAGGGTATTATAGCTAAGGAGCCTATCGCTGTTAAGGCGATTCCACAGTGTAATATATGCTGTATGACTGGAAGCGAGATGAAGGATACTTTAAGCGGATATCTTAAGGTTTTATTTGATCAGGAGCCTAAGGCAGTTGGAGGTACTTTACCTTCAGATGATTTCTACTATGTGAAGTAATGACAATGATAAAATATATTAAAAAGATTTTGCCTGTAATCTGCTGGATTATAATCTGGCAGATTCTGGCTTTAATTATTAACAACGATATATTATTAGCAGGTCCTATTGAGACGGTTCGGGCTCTAATAGGGCTTTCTTTTACTGCGGATTTTTATAGGTCTATATTAAGCAGTTTAGTTAGGATATTATTGGGCTTTGTTTTAGGAGTTTCATTTGGAATATTGCTTGGTTTTTTGTCTAGTCAGTTTAATATTATAAGAGAGTTCTTAAAGCCTATATTTTTGCTTATGAGGTCTGTGCCGGTTGCGAGCTTTGTAATCATTTTACTAATCTGGCTTGGCAATAAAAATACCTCTATTTTTATCTGTATGATTGTAACTATGCCTGTCTTATACCATGACAGTTTAGAGGGTATAGACGCTACAGATTCTAACCTTCTTGAGATGTGCAAGGTCTACAATGTCGGCCTTAAAAAGAAGATTCACTATGTTTATTTTCCACAGCTTTATCCTTTTTTATTGGCTGCTATGAAGCTTGCTGTCGGCATGAGTTTTAAGAGTGGCGTGGCAGCGGAGGTTATCGGCCAGCCGCTTAATACTATGGGTAACGGCTTATATCTTTCTAAGATTTATCTTGAGACTGATGAGCTATTTGCATGGACGATAGCGATAGTAGTTTTGACTGCAATAGTTGAGAAGATAGTCTTATTCATTCTTAATCTGATGAAGCCTGGAGGTGATGTAGATGATTGAGTTTAAGAACATTTCTAAAAGCTATAATGACCTCGTGGTTTTTGATAAGCTAAATATAAAGTTTGAAGAAGGCAAGTGCTATCTCTTAACAGGCATTTCAGGGATTGGTAAGACTACATTGCTGCGCTTAATATTAGGCCTTGAAAAAGCTGATTCTGGCGAGATTATTTTCTCAGATGAGATTAAGAATTCAGATGAAGGAGTCGGTGTTGTCTTTCAGGAAGACAGGCTCTTAGAGGACTTTTCAAGCATAGAAAATGTCATGCTAACCAAGGCAAATGCTAAAAAAGAGGACGCAATTAATGAGCTTAAAAAGCTCTTAGATGAATCGCTTATTAATAAGCCAGTTAAGAAACTTTCGGGCGGACAAAAAAGGCGTGTTTCAATCGTTAGGGCGCTAGCATTTTCAAGAGATTTTTATATACTTGATGAGCCATTTAATGGTTTAGATGAGGGCAATAAGGACAAGGTTATCAGCTATATTAAGGAGAAGCAAAAAGATAAGTTAATTATAATTGCTTCGCATGACTCTAAGGGACTTTGTTTTGCTGATGAGATTTCTTTAGACGATTATCCGATCTAATATGGAATTAAACGCTTAAATGTGATATAATTTCGTGGGGAATTATAGTCGTGTGTTAATTTAGAAGGGATAGTACAATGATTAAGAAATTATGGCTTTTATTATTTAGGGAGGAGCTTGACATTCAGCAGAGGCTCCTAAATCTTATATTGAGCGCTGCATTTGTCGGAGGAACATTTTCTTTAATAGTAACTATTGCGATTGGAGGTTATTCTAGTGCTATAGTTACGGCAGTTTTATTGGCAGTTGTCTTAGTATCTTTATACATTTCTGTGGTGCTTAATCTCACCAATGTTGCGGCTACCTTAATTACAGGAATGGCCAATATCGTAATTTTTCCATGGATGTATTTTAATTCAGGTGGAATGCACAGTGGTATGCCTATCTGGTTTGTGATGGGTCTTATTTTTACCTGGCTGACACTTAAAGGCAAGTCTTGTTACATTATGTTTGTAGTTAACCTGATAGTTATGGAGGGCACGATTATGTTTGGTTCAAGCCATCCTGAGCTTATTAAGAAGATGCCTGAAAGTTTTATGCAGCAGGATATTCTTCAGACAATCGCTGCGGTTTCTACGATTATCGGTGTCATTTTCAAATATCAGACTTATGTTTATGAGAAGCAGAGAAAAGAAATCTTAAGTAAGGACAGGGAGCTTCGTGTTGCCAATGAGGCCAAGAGTCAGTTCCTTGCTAATATGTCTCACGAGATTAGAACTCCTATCAATGGAATCATTGGAATGAATAATATGCTGCTTGAGGAGCTAGATGAGAACAATGTTGACGCAGTAAGAGAGTACGCAAAAAATGTTAACAGCGCAAGTCAGTCACTTCTTTCTATTATCAATGATATTCTTGATATTTCTAAGATTGAGTCGGGCAAGATGGAGCTTGTACCGGTTGAGTATGACTTATTTACAGTCTTAAATGACTGCTATAATATGACTCAGATTAGGGCTCAGAAGAAGAAGCTTGAGCTTGATATGGATATAGACAAGAATTTGCCGTCTATTCTCTATGGAGATGAGGTCAGAATCAGGCAGATTATCAATAACTTTTTGTCAAATGCTGTTAAGTACACACACAAGGGTAAGGTCTCACTCAGGATGAAAGAGGAGTCGCGTAATGATGATGAGATAGTCTTAAGGATTGAGATTGAAGATACTGGAATCGGTATAAAGGAAGAGGATAAGGACAAATTATTCTTAAATTTTAGTCGATTAGATGAGAAGAAGAATCGTAATATCGAGGGTACAGGTTTAGGTCTTTCTTTAACCAATAAACTAGTTGAGCTTATGGAAGGTAGCATAGATGTTAAGAGTGTCTATGGGCAGGGCTCAACATTTACAGTTGCTATTCCTCAGAAGATAGTGAATAAGAAGCCTATAGGTGACTTTGATAAGAAGTACCAGGCATACATAAAGAGTTCTAATAAGGACGTTAAGATACCAAAGATGCCTGAGGCTAAGATTTTGGTGGTTGATGATGTTGAGATGAATATCAAGGTATTTAAGGGGCTGCTTAAGAAGACAAAAGCCAAGATTGATGATGCAATTAGCGGAGAAGAGTGTATATCTAAGGTCTTTGAGAAGAAATACGATATCATTTTCCTTGATCATATGATGCCTGAGATGGATGGAGTCGAGACCTTAAAGCACATTCAGAATATGGAATCTCACAAGAATGTTGACACACCGGTTGTCGTTTTGACTGCCAACGCTATTGCGGGGGCTAGAGAGGAATATATGAAGGATGGCTTTGTAGATTACATTTCCAAGCCTGTTCAGCAGGAGGAGCTTTTGTCTATGATATGTAAGTACATTCCTAGTGAGCTTGTTATCAAGGATGAGGAATAATTAGAAAATGCTTGCATTTTCAAAGTCCATACACTATAATCGTTAATGCGTAAAAGTTACGCCAAGCAGTTCGGGTCCGACATCCTGCTTGTAAAATACTAAAACCAAAGGAGAATTTAATATGGAATTTTTAAAACGTGAATTGAAGGACTACAAGGTCCTTTTAAGAAGTGTACCATCTATGGTCACAGCAATCTTTATTTTATCTGTTGTTTGCATGAATTTGCTTGCAAACAAGGAACTTTATAACTCAAAGTATCTTTGCCTTGACTGCGGACTTGCTTTGTCATGGGTATCATTTTTATGTATGGACTGTATTTGCAAGAGGTTCGGAGCGAAGGCGTCTATCAAGATTTCAATTTTAGCATTATCTGTAAATGTTATTACAGTATTAATATTTAAGTTACTTACAATGACACCAGGGCACTGGGCAGCTTATTATTCTGCGTCAGACCCTGCTACAGCGGAACTAATTAACGATGGATTAAATGCTACATTTGGCGGAGCTTGGTATGTTGTTCTAGGATCAGCAACTGCTATGCTTGTTTCTTCAATAGTTAATTCAATATCTAACGTAGTTATAGGTCGTATAGCTGACAATGGAAGCTATAGGGGCTTTGCAACTAGAAGCTTTATATCTACTGCAATCGGACAGTTTGTAGATAATCTTGTCTTCTCATCCCTAGTTTCACATGTATTCTTTGGCTGGACCTGGCCACAGGTATTATTGTGTGCATTTACCAACATGCTACTTGAACTCCTAGCCGAGGCAATCTTCTCACCAATCGGCTACAAGGTATCAAAAGACTGGGAGAGCGACGGAGTAGGCGAGGGATACTTAAACACACTTTAACCCTAACCAAATAAGGAGGCGTATATCATAAAAGTATTATTAGCAGATGACGAGAAAAGAATGGCAGAAGCACTAGAGGAATTGCTGATACTAGAGGGATACGAAGTCGATTATGCTGCTGATGGAGAAGCAGCATTAACTATGGCTGAGAAAGAGTCATATGATATCATTATCCTTGATGTGATGATGCCGAAAATGGATGGTTACTTAGTTACAAAAGAGCTTAGAAGGTCGGGCTTACACACCCCTATTTTGATGCTTACAGCTAGAAGCGACATTGAGGACAAGGTAAATGGTCTAGACTCTGGTGCAGACGATTATCTTACCAAGCCTTTTATGACGAGGGAGCTTCTTGCAAGGCTTAGAGCCCTCACAAGAAGAGGCTTAGAGCCACTTGATGATAATCTTAGTTTTGGAGATATCAGCCTTAATCCTAAGACTGCGACACTTAGTTGTGAAACTAGCTCTGAGTCAGTAAGACTTAGTGAAAAGGAATACAGAATCCTAGATTACATGATTCAAAACAAGGGGCAGATTCTTTCCAAAGAGCAGCTTGCCCTTAGAATATGGGGCTATGACAACGAGGCCGAATATAACAAGGTCGAGGTTTATATGTCATTTACCAGGAAGAAGCTAGCATTTGTAAATGCTAAAACTGAGATCAAGGCGGTAAGAGGCATTGGCTACGAGCTGAGGTGCGATGATGTTTAGTAAAACAAGAAAAAAGATAGTTATATCAATTATGCTGGTTATCTTTATTGTCATAAATGTAATGCTAGTGGTTGTTTATACCTATAGTTACATTTCCTTAAAGAAGGACAATCAGGAGTTGCTTAAGAGGTATGTGGGGATATATTCGTTAGAGAATTTGCCGAGTGAGGGCGTGTCGGATGGGCTTCCAAAAGATACTATTAAAGGCGAGGCCGATGCTGATTTGCTACTAGATGATAGTATGCCGGATAATCTTTTAAGAGCTAATTCTGATGATGGCGACGTTATATATAAGTTGTCCTCATTTTACTCAGTTTCATTTTCTGCTGATGACGAGGTGATTACAGTTGACGAGGGCAGAAACAGCATTTATAGTAGATCAGACATTCTTGAAACGGCCAGGGAAATCCTAAAAGCGGGCAGAAAAACTGGCACGATTTCTAACTTTCTATATCAAGTAGAGCAAAAGGATTCCTATACACTAGTTGCGTTTATGGATAGAACTTTAATGAACGATAGCATGAAAAGGCTGCTTATAAATGTCCTTTTAGGAGGAATTGTATCAGCTATTGTTTTGCTATTTTTTGCAATGTTTTTGGCGAGAATTATCGTTAAACCCCTTGAGGAAAATGACGAAAATCAAAGGCAGTTTATGTCCGATATCGAGCATGAATTAAAGACTCCAATCTCAATAATCAGTGCCAATGCAGAGCTTGTACATAGGGAACTCGGCGACAGCAAATGGCTAGATAATATCCAGTATGAAAATGAAAGAATGAGCAAGCTCGTCAAGGAGCTCCTTGAGGTTTCAAGGGCTGAGAGTATTGAGAGCACCAAGGAAATGGCTGATTTGTCCAAGATTGTTGAGCAGGAGATTCTTCCATTTGAGGGCGTAGCATTTGAGCAGGGATTAGTGATAAATGCTGATATTACGCCGGGTGTTATGATATTTGGAAATAAATGTCAGCTAGCTAAGCTCATCTCGATTTTGCTAAACAATTCAATCGAGCACCAAGAAGGCGGTGAGAGCATTGACATAAGCTTTTCTAGGGACTACAAAAATGCATTTTTTACGATTAAGAATAAGGCTGATGAGATTCCTGAAGAGAAAGCGAAGCATTTGTTTGAGAGATTTTACAGGGTAGATGAGGCAAGAGAGGATGACGGCGGTCACTACGGTTTAGGACTTGCCATTGCCAATGCAATCTGTCAGGCACACAGCGGTGTAATCAAGGTTAACAGCGAGAATGGTTATGTTGTTTTCACCGTCAGCCTTCCTGTCGAAAAACAGTGACAATTACAAATATTAAAGCTTTTTCAAGTTTACTTCAATCTTTCTCCTGTATCATACATTTATGTATGATATGGGTGGTTTTTTTATGCGTAGATTTAAGAAAATGATATCTATAATTATGACATTTGCTCTCATTTTATGCCTTAGCGCGTGCTCGTCAAAGACTTCTAACAGCGCAAGCGCTGCAGATAAGACTGATGAAATGAAAGAGATAGAAGAGAAGTTGAACTTAGCTAATATGAATGCTAGTTGGACATATGACGAATCAAGTGATTCGTGGACCATGGCTAGCGTGACTGCAGTTACCAAGCCAGAGATTGAAAATGAACAGGGAGTTTCAGTCTGCGTGCCGGGTGCTTATGTCAAGGGAATCGACAGCGACGGCGATGGCAAAGAGGACGAGACTAGCGGCACAGTTAACGGTAATCTAATTATTGATAACGACGCTAGTATTACAAGCACAAACGGCCAGGTTTATACGGCCGAGACGGCTCCGGTCATCATTAACACTGGTGCAGCCGGATATAGTGAACAAGAGAATCAGACCGCATCTTCAGGATACGCGTCAGAAGGATATATCAATCTATCGTGTGGAAACAGAGGTAAACAAAGCACATTATCTGATGGGGTTTACACTGGCGATGCACCCTGCTGCTTAGTTGATCAAAAGAATGCTGTACGCTTTGTGAAGTACAATATTCTTTTAGGTAATCTGCCAGGTAGCGTAGATTACTTTGTGTCAACAGGTGGGTCCGGCGGTGGCGCTCATGCAAGCATGCTTGCAGCAACTTCTAACAATCCGGATTTTTATGATTACGAAATCGCAGCAGGGGCAGTTGGAGTATACGAGGATTCGGAAGGAAACTACATTACGAGCGTCACTGTCGATAGTAAGGAAATAGCCTTGTCTGACGGGCTCTGGGGATGTATGGCATATAGCGCCATAACATCCTTAAAAGAGGCTGATATGGCGATGGCGTTTGAATATTATCTTGATCCTACATATAGCTTTAACACTGACTTTCAAAAGCAGATGGCCGAGTATTTGGCTAATAGCTATATGAATTACATCAATGACAAGAAGCTTTCTATCTTTCAGCTTGTCCACGAGACAGGCCATAATTTTTGGCAAATTTTTCCCAGTTATTTCTTACAACTGATATAATTTCTTCGGCATAGTGATTATTGTTATAAACAGTAAGTGGCTTACTGTCAATAATAGTAAATAATATATGTATACATAATTACTCCTTAACTTGCATTATATTCTATGTTATAATAAAAAAACTGAGGAATAATAAGGGGGAAAGGGAGTGTTTTATGCAGTCAGATTTAATAATAAAAGAGAACGAGTTACTTGATCCAAAGAATTACCCTGAGGATCAGAGAGCGCTTGTTGACGATTTTAACGAGCGAATCAAAAAATGCATGGGTCTTATCACTGGCTTAGGTAAGGAGTATCACACTATTTGGTTTGTTAATACAAAAGATTTATCAATGAGCCTATATAGGTCTACGGGCGAGAGCACCGCTAGAAGCGCTGTTGAGTTAGGTCTTAGGTACAACAACTTTGATAAGTTCATTGAGGAGTACGTGGATAGATATGTTGTAGACAGAACAGAGAACATAATTAATGACGTTCTTTCAAATGTTGTTTTAGACCGAATCAAAAATGGCAACCTATACACAGTAGACTATATGAGAATGGACGATGACGGTGAGATTTCCTATCATCAGATGGCATTTGCGCTAGCGGGTGAGAGAGAGGATACCGAAAACTTTATACTAGCATATAAGGACATTGACAAGTCCATCCGCAAGCATATTTCTGACAAGAGGTTCTTAAGAGAACAGCTCGACATAGTTGAGGCTCTAAGCCGCGACTATTACAATGTTTTTAAGATTGATTTAAATACGGGCAATGTCGTCATTTTAAAACTCGACGGCTATGTAACTAAGGGTATGGACGGACCTAGTGAGAAAGAGTACGTTTATCAGACCTTGTGCGAGCAGTACGTCAAGGATCGTGTCTATTCCGAGGATCAGCCGGCGATGTATGAGGCCCTTGGCATCGATATGATTCGTGAGAAAATGAAGACTCAGACCGAGTACGTTTCAAGTTACCGAGTTATGGATAAGGGTGAGATTCACTACTATCAGTTCACCTATATACCGATTAACCCTAAGAATCCAGCAAGTGGCATTTTAGCCGGATTTAAGAATGTAGATGACGTCGTTGAATCTGCTAAAGAGCGAGAGAATCTAGAGATTCTTGCCAATATGGATATCATGACAGGTATTCTCAACAGAGGTAGCGGAGAACAGCTTATGAGTGACGCTATTTCAAACCGCAGTGGCGGAATGTTTAGCATTTTAGACATTGATGATTTTAAGACAATCAATGACAATTACGGTCACGATGTTGGAGATAAGGTTATTAGAGGAATCGCTGACATTTTAAAATCGGCTTTTAGAGACAAGGATATTGTTTTCAGACTTGGTGGAGATGAGTACGCTGTTTATGCATTTGACATCCAGGATGAATCGACGGGTAAAAATGTATTAGACAGAGTGTTTAAGAAGATTGAGAATATGAATATACCAGAGCTTAATGATCGCACAGTCACAGCGAGCGCTGGTTCCATAATCATCAGTCCCGACGATGATCACGAGTTTGGTTATGTTTATAAGAAAGCCGATTCAGGCGTTTACGACAGCAAAGAGCAGGAAGGTTGCGCTGTTACGTTTTATAGGGAAGATTAATATTATTTTGGGGACACTTTTAAAGTGTTCCCATTTTTTACATAGATTTTACAAAAGCCTAGTCCTAGATTTTACTTTTATTGATTACTATTAGCAAGTAAAGAGTAAATGGTATAAGAGAAACGAGGTAAAAATGGACATTTTTAGCGTGCTTAACATGATCGGTGGATTGGCGTTGTTCCTCTATGGAATGAACAACATGGGAAATGGCCTTTCAAAAATGGCGGGTAGTAAGTTAGAGGGAGTATTAGAGAGATTAACATCAAAGAAGATATTTGCGGTATTACTTGGACTTGGAGTTACCGCTGTAATTCAATCATCATCAGCAACTACGGTAATGGTTGTAGGTTTTGTAAACTCAGGAATCATGGCGCTTTCACAGGCGGTAGGAATCATCATGGGCGCCAATATTGGAACAACCGTAACATCGTGGATGCTTTCTTTAACCTCAATCGAGGGAGATACACTATGGCTAAAGCTTCTTAAGCCATCATCATTTTCACCTATATTAGCGGCAATCGGAATAGTCCTCATTATGAAGGACAAGGAAGAAACCAAAGGCAAGGACATCGGTAACATTTTACTTGGCTTTGCTATTTTGATGTTTGGAATGGAGACAATGAGCGACGCGGTCTCAGGTCTAGCTGAAAATGACTCATTTACAAGCCTAATGACCGCATTTAGCAACCCGGTTTTAGGTATGATTGTCGGTGCAGGACTAACTGCAATTATTCAGAGCTCTTCAGCTTCAGTAGGTATTTTGCAGGCTCTCTGTGCAACGGGTGCGGTCAACTTTTCAGTAGCATTTCCAATTATCATGGGCCAGAATATCGGTACCTGTGTAACCTCGCTGATATCTTCCATCGGTGCGAGCAAAAATGCTAAAAGGGCGGCGATGGTTCACCTTTATTTTAACCTGATTGGTACAATAATCTTTATGGCGGTTTTCTATTCGCTTAACTTATTTATTACATTTGCATTCTTAGACAAGGCGGCAAATGCAGCTGGCATCGCGGTTATCCACAGTTTATTTAACATAAGTGCGACTTTGGTTCTCTATCCATTTTCAAATGGACTTGTAAAACTTGCGACTCTCACAATCCCAGATAAAGAGGGCGACGAGGACGAGGGCTTTAAGAAGGCTGTTATGATTGATGAGAGATTCTTAGAGCGCCCAGCATTTGCGGTTGAGATATGTAGGCAGAAGGTTTTTGAAATGGCAGAGAAGACCAAGGAGGCAATCATTTATGCAAATGCAACGATGCTTGAATACGATGTCGACACTGCTATAAAGGTCGCTAAGCTTGAGGATGAAATCGATGACTACGAGGATGTTTTGGGCTCTTATATTGTTAAGCTCTCAAGCAAGCATTTGTCTGCTAAGGACTCAAGAAGCTTAACTCAGATGCTTCATAGCATCAGTGATTTTGAGCGAATTTCAGATCACGCTCTTAACATTGTTCATTCGATAAATAGGATAAATAAGAAAGAATACACATTTTCAAAAACTGCCAAGAAAGAGATCTACGTTCTTTGCTCAGCGGTAAATGATATAGTTACCAATACAGCCGATGTCTTCATTAAATCAGATTTAGAAAAAGCTAGGGTTATTGAGCCTTTAGAGATGGTAATTGACAGACTTACTAAGAGGATTAAGGATAATCACGTTAAGAGGCTTCAAAAGGGAGCATGTAACGCAGAGATGGGCTTGATTTTTGAGGATGTTTTGCTTAACTTAGAGCGAGTTGCCGACCATTGTTCAAATGTAGCGATGGAGCTTTCTATGCTTGATGATAACAAGTATGAAACTCACGTATTCTTAGAGGATATGTCTGAGGATGAGAAGGAATACATAAAAGAAGAATATAAAAATTTGAAAAAGAAGTATTCTATTAAGAAAGAAGATGTTAAAATAGTTGATGAGGCCGAGGCTAAATCTAAGAAGGAAGAGGTAAAGTCAAAAGAAGATAGTAAGTCTAAGAAGGAAGAAGTAAAAACTAAAAAAGAAGAAATAAAAGCTAAGAAAGAGGAAGCCAAAGCTAAGAAAGAAGAAGCCAAAGCAAAAAAAGATAAGGCTAAGAAGAAGACGAATAAAACAGACAATACAACAAACACAGACAAAAAGTAGGTGAGTTGATGGCACTAATATACATTGTTGAAGACGATGAAAGCATAAGAGAAATAGAAGAATTTGCACTTATGAATGCCGGGCATGAGGTAGTCGGCTTTTCATGCGCAAAGGATTTTTATAAAAAGTTAGATGAGAAAATGCCAGGCTTATGCCTAATAGACATTATGCTGCCAGATGAAAATGGCAACGAGATTGTAAGAAAACTCAGAAAAAAGCTAGAGACTAGAGATCTTCCAATAATCATGGTGACAGCTAAAACGACGGAATTAGACCTAGTTAAGGGCATAGAAAATGGAGCAGATGATTATATCAAAAAACCATTTTCTGTAATGGAATTAATCTCAAGGGTTAAGGCACTTTTAAGAAGAACTGAGCCAGTTAAGCTTAAGCAAATGTCACTAGATGGCCTAGTGATTAACGATGATAAACATGAGGTCCTAATCGATGGTAAAGTTATTGAATTAACATTTAAGGAGTATGAATTATTGTCACTTTTAATGTTAAATAAGGGTATAGTTTTAAACCGTGAAACCATATTAGAAAAGGTCTGGGGATTTAACTATGAAGGCGAATCAAGAACACTTGATATGCACGTTAAAACCTTAAGACAAAAGCTTATGAACTACGGAACGAGAATCAGAACTGTAAGAAATGTTGGCTATGTTATTGAGTAAAATAGACTTAGGACAAGTGATTGAATGAAATATAAGATAAATATTAGACTTGTAGGAATATCAATTCTTGCGATATTAGCTACGGTTATCGGAATTACATTTATATATTATAACCTTTTCCAAAAGCAGGTAAGAAACGATCTTGCTGTCAGTGCAACACTTCTTAGAGACACGCATTTTTTTGAGTCGAGCGACAAGGACGCTAAGGACATTAGCCTTTCTACAGACATCAGTGAATTAAGAGTTACCTGGATTGATGCAGACGGAACAGTTTTATATGACAATGATGTTAGATACTCAAACTTGACTAACCACCTTGATCGCCCAGAGATTCAGGATGCGATGAATAACGGTGTTGGAGAGTCGGTAAGGCAGTCGGATACGATGCACGAGAACACATTTTACTATGCTGTTTTACTTGACAATAATACTGTTTTAAGAGTTGCAACAAATGCAGAGAGTTTGCTTTCTGTATTTATGTCTGGTGCACCAATTACTATTCTTATTATCATTTGCATAATTATCATTTGCGTTTTTTTATCCAATCTTTTAACCAAGCAGTTACTCCGTCCAATAGAAATGATGGCTGGCAATCTTGAGGATGCAGACTATGAGGCGCCATATAAGGAGTTAGAGCCATTTTCTGAAATGATAAAAACTCAGCATGCAGATGTTTTGTCGGCAGCTAA
>JAIKVP010000032.1 GCA_024685635.1 Lachnospiraceae bacterium | reverse complement strand
ATGAGGAATTGTGTGAGAAGCTTGGTTACGGTGAATATGACATCGTTGTTGCTAACATTTTAGCGGATGTTATTATTCCACTTTCTAGCATAGCTAAGAAGTTTATGAAGGAAGACGGGTATTTTATTACTTCCGGAATTATTGATTTTAAGGCTGACGAGGTTAAGGAAGCATTTGTTAATAATGGTCTTGAGGTCGTAAGCGTTACACCGATGGGCGAGTGGGTTTCGGTTATAGGTAAGTGATATGTATAAGTTTTTTGTAGAAGAAAATGCAATAAATGAGAGCGAGATTAGAATTGTTGGAGAAGACTATAATCACATTGCCAATGTCTTAAGGATGAGGCTAGGCGAGGAAGTTTTAGTAAGTACAGGTAACGATAGAGAGTATCTATGTGAGATTTTTGCATTTTTAGATGAGAGCGTAGCTTTAAGAATCGTTGATGTTTATGCCAGTAACAGAGAGCTTCCTGCTAGAATTAGTCTCTATCAGGCGCTTCCTAAAGGCGATAAGATGGAGACGATTATTCAAAAGGCAGTGGAGTTAGGTGTACATAGGATTGTGCCAGTTGTTACTGACAGAGTTATAGTAAAGCTTGATGACAAGAAAAAGGCTAAGAAGCTTGCAAGATGGAATGCGATTTCTGAGGCAGCGGCTAAGCAGTCTAAGAGGGATTATGTGCCAGAAGTTTTAGATCCTATAGGCTTTAAGAATGCAGTTAAGGAAGTTAGTGATTACGATTATAAGCTTATCCCTTATGAGAACGCTAAAGGGATTGAGGGCTCAAGAGAGATTATTGCTAAGATTAAATCCGATTCTGATAACAAGGATATAGCAGTATTTATAGGGCCTGAAGGTGGCTTTTCTGAGAGTGAGATTGAGATGGCTGGTGCTAGCGGTATTAATGCTATTACACTTGGACATCGTATTTTAAGGACGGAGACAGCGGGGATTACAGTGCTTTCGATATTGATGTTTATGATTGATAGGGATTAAAGGTTTTGAATTAAAGGAGCAGATTATGGAAGTTTATTTGGATAATGCAGCAACAACTAAAGCATTTGACGAAGTAACTGAATTGATGGTGAAGGTCTTAAAAGAGGACTTTGGTAACCCATCATCACTACATAAAAAGGGCTTAGATGCAGAGCATTACATAAGAGATGCCAAGGACAACATAGCCAAATGCTTAAAATGCGAGCCGAAGGAGATTTATTTTACAAGCGGGGCGACAGAGTCTAACAATATGGCGATAGTCGGAGCGGCTAAGGCGAAGGCCAGACTTGGTAAGCATATTATAACCTCTTCAATTGAGCATGCATCTGTTAAAAATGTTACTGAGGCCCTAAAAAAAGAAGGCTATGAAATCACATATTTGCCTGTCGATGAGAAGGGTATAGTAAGATTAGATGAACTTCAAAAGTCAATCAGAGAGGATACTGTTTTAGTATCTATTATGGCAGTTAACAATGAAGTGGGTGCCGTTCAGCCGATTGAGGAGATTGCTAAGATTGTTAAGGGAGCCGACCACGAGATTATATTTCATGTTGACGGTGTTCAGGCATTTGGCAAGATTCCTATATATCCTAAGAGATTAGGAGTTGATTTACTAAGTGCAAGTGGCCATAAGTTTCACGGCCCTAAGGGGACGGGTTTCTTGTTCATAAGAGACGGAGTTAGGATCCTGCCACTTATCTATGGAGGCAATCAGCAGTCAGGGATGAGGTCAGGAACTGAAAATGTTCCAGGAATTGCAGGTCTTGGTTTAGCGGCTAAGATGGTATGTGAGACAATGGATGAGACTTCAGCTAGGATGGGCAAGCTAAAGGCAGAATTCTTAGATATGATAATGAGACTTCCAGATGTTAAGAACAATTCGGGTGATGCGCCACATATAGTTTCGATTACATTTGACGGAGTGAGAAGTGAGGTTTTATTGCACGCCTTAGAGGATAAAGGAATATATGTCTCTTCTGGTTCAGCGTGCTCATCTAACAAGCCTGAATTAAGTGGTACATTGCTTAATATGGGACTAAGTCGGGATCAGGCTGAGTCTACAGTGAGATTTACCTTATCAAGATACACTACGCTTGATGAACTTAAGTACACAGCTGCGACTGTGGAGAGCTTGTTTATGCAGCTTAGAAGATATATTAGAAGATAGGTTATGCGACTAAATATTAAGATTTTTCTAAGTAGCATTAAAGCTGTTGAGAGAAACGTTTAATATGTGTTTATATTAATGGAAGATAAGATTTTATGTCGAAGAAGAGTAAAGAAAGATTATATAATCTGGATTGGTTAAGATTTTTTGCGAGTGTTATTATTGTTATTCATCACTTTCAGCAAATCACAGGAGCTGAATATTTGGCTATATTTGGTTCTTTTGGTTGGGTTACGGAATTGTTTTTTATAGTATCAGGTTTTTTAGCGGCTGATAATTATGACAAGAAAAAGACGTTTAAGGAGTATATTATTCCTAAGTATGCAAAGTTTATTCCTATGTGCTGGCTCACTATGACTGTGTTTGCTGGCATTGTATTTTCATATTATGCATATACAGGTGAGTGGATTGATAATCAAAAATATGACCTTGCAACTGTTATAACAAGTTATCTGTTCTGCAATCAGGGATGGTTAATAGATTTTTCGGTAGGATTAAATAATCCTATATGGTATATTGATGTGTTGATATTGTGCTATATATTAATATTTGTAATTAATAAATATGCACGCTCTACACTTGCTAGATTAATAATTTATATTTTGATAGTTGTTGCTGTATATTTAGCAGTGTTTGTTTTTTCATTTAGAACTTACTTTTTTTGGTGGTCTACTCAGAGGGGCTTAATAGGTTTCTTTTTAGGGGCGGTATTCCAAAAAATATATAAAATAGAGAAAAATGCCTTGTACTATCTTGGTATACCTTTTTTGCTTGTTTTTATCTATTCTTTAATTAATGGAAAGGCATTATATGCGATCTCTTTTATTTGTTTAATGAGTTTTATTGTTATTTTAGCATTGGTGGTAAAACAGATTCACGCTAATGAAATAGTTAGTGTATTGGCGTACGAGGCATATTTGTGGCATTGCCCGGTATTTCTCTTGATTGTAGCATTTGATAAGTTGTTTAATATTGGCATTAATTATAGCATATTATTTATGATAATTAGCATAATAGTGATTGAATTGTTTTCATATTTAATGTATATATGTTATGAGATTCCAGTAGCTAAAAAAGTCAAAAAACTGAGTGATAGACTTACAGGTAATAGTGCTGAATAGTTTATCTGAATGGGTTAAACCATTATATAAAAAAGGAAAGGAAGGAAGATGTTTATTGCTTATATAAACATCAGATAAGAATTAAGATGAATTACAATGCATTTCTAATTAAGTATGCGGAGATAGGATTAAAGGGTAAAAACAGATATAGATTTGAGGATGCTTTGGTCAGACAGATTAAGTATGCCTTAAAGAGAGTTGCTGACTTTAAGATTTCTAAGGAGCAGGGAAGAATCTTAGTTGAGGCTAAGGAAGAATACGATTATGAGGAGACAATTTGCGCCTTAAAGACAGTCTTTGGTGTCTCTGCTATATGCCCTGTTGTTATAGATGACAACAGCGAGTTTGAGCATTTGTCTAAGTTAGTTTGTGACTATGTAGATAATGCATATCCAGATAAGAATTTTACGTTTAAGGTTATGACAAAGAGGGCGGACAAGAAATACCCTAAGACATCTATGGAGCTTGCGGCTGATTTAGGCGAGCAGCTATTATTAGCATTTCCTGAAATGAAGGTTGATGTACATAATCCTGATGTTTTGGTGCATTGTGAGCTTAGAACCAATGTGTATGTTTATTCAGTAGAGATTCCAGGCCCTGGCGGAATGCCAGTTGGAACTAATGGCAAGGCTGAGCTCTTGTTATCAGGTGGAATTGACTCGCCTGTTGCAGGCTATATGATAAGTAAACGTGGCGTTTATATTGACGCTGTCTATTTTCATGCACCACCTTATACAAGCGAGCGTGCTAAGGAAAAGGTTGTAGACTTGGCGAAAAAGATTTCAAAATACACAGGCCCTATCAATCTTCATATAGTCAACTTTACAGACATTCAGTTGGCAATATATGAGAAATGTCCGCACGATGAATTGACCATCATTATGCGTAGATATATGATGCGCATAGCAGAACATTTTGCAAATGAAGACGGAGCACAGGCATTGGTTACAGGCGAGAGTATCGGCCAGGTTGCAAGCCAGACTATGTATTCTTTGGTTGCGACTAATGAAGTGTGTACTAAGCCGGTATTTAGACCGCTTATAGGATTTGATAAGCAGGAGATCATTGATATTTCTGAGAAGATTGATACCTATGAAACTTCTATACTTCCTTATGAGGACTGTTGTACAATCTTTGTTGCTAAGCATCCTGTTACTAAGCCAAATGTTAATGTTATCAAGTGCTCTGAGAGAAAGCTTGATGATGTGATTGATGGTTTAATGAAGAAGGCATTAGAGACTACAGAGACGGTTAGGGTGCATCAGGAATAGCAGGTCATATTAGGGGCGAAAATGTATAAAGATATAGGTTCAAAAGAATGTGTAAGTATTAGAGGAATAATATGAGTAGAATCAAAGATTGGCTTGTTAAAAATAAGATATTAATGACTGGTGTGATAATTGTTTTACTAATACATCTAATTGTGATGATAGTAAACCAGTTTTCACCGTTTGGAGATTTTTTATACGCACGAGGCGATAATCAAAATCAGTTATCTTCATATATAGAGGAATTTAAAAGGAAACTTATAGCTGGTGAGTCTCTTAATTATTCATTTGGAGTACTTGCTGGAGTTGATTTTTATCAAGTATTGATTTATTCAATCTTCAATCTAAATCTTATTCCTTTTGTATTCGTTCCTAAAGAAATGTTTGTAACATTTATGAATTTGGGTTTGGTGCTACACTCCTTGTTGATGTACTTGACAATGAGGCTATATATAACTAATCGAGAGTTTGGGAAAAGAGCAGATAAGAATTCGCTCGTATCAATAATATTTCCAATTATTTATGCCTTTTTACCTACTGTTCTTAACTTGTGTATGTACTATCCTTATTTACTTTGTATGGTAATTCTGCCTATGGTAATTTTGGGTTTGGAGAGATATACCTTAAACAAAGGCTGGAGATTGTATTTTATTTCTTTGATTACAATGATATTAGCTAACTATTACATAGGGCTTATGTCGTGCTTGTTTATTGTTTTATATTATTTTACCTTAAGGTTTGATTCTTTTAAGTATTTTTTTAGAAAGAGCATTAAAATCATAGCTTTATCATTTGTTGCGGTAGCTATATCTAGTTTTGCTATTATACCATCAGCGTACTTTATATTAACGGAAAGTGATATTATTAATTCAGTTGGCAGTGATTTGTTTTTTACGAATTATCTTGATGTTTTATTAACTGCAAGTTGGGGAATCTCACCAGCTTTGGGTGGAAAAGGACTAGATCAGTTTTGGAATTGTAATTTATATGCTTCTATGATAGTTCCTTTATTATGTGTTTATTATTTTTTTGACAACAAGATAGAAAGAATAACAAGAATAAAGAAGCTAATAGTGATAGTTATATATATGATGAGTTTAGATACCTCTTATTTGAACTATTTTTTTCATCTTATGCATTTTCCGAGGGGAATATATAATCGACATCTTATATTTTTGTTGTTTTTTTTGATAATACTAGCCCAAGAAAGCTTTGTTAGTATAAATGAAAAGTTGAAGAAAGACACTATTATAAAGTTAGTTATCAGCTGTTTATTCGTTACGCTAGTATTAGTTAGTACTTTATCAGTATGTGAAGAATCTGCTGAAAGAATATGTGTATTAGTGAGTGTTATTTTATTAATAGCGTACCTGATTGTTATTATTCTTAAGAAAAAACTGAAAAAGAAAAAAGTCTGGACCGTAATTATTTTTATACTTTGTATGTTGGATGTTTTTACAAATTATTTAAGAATGTTTGAAGTAAAAACAATGGATATTACAAAGCAGGAATCAATAAAAGAAATTGAAAATGTGGTGGAAGGATTAACTAAAAATCAGTATGATTATGTTTCATATAACAATGACCAGTTTAAGGCTGACTTAGGGATGCTTTTGGGATACCCTACACATAGTGGATATTGTTCTCAAACACGAGCTAACTATTTAAGAGCAATAGCGCAATTGGGTGTCTTTTCAGATGGTTCTTCTAACGTTGTTGATAAAGGGTATAATGATTTTTTGAATTCGATATTAGGAAGAAAATATATTATTAATCCGAAGGTGGTTAATATTTCATCTAACACATTGATAATTGAGGATAATGATAAGATTAGTAATCAATATCAAACGATAAAAGATTATAATACTGTGGAATTATATGAAAACACAAAAATGCTTTCTCCAGTTATTGTAGCCGATTCTGAGCTTGATGATTATAAAGAGATTTGTTCTAGGAAGTCGCCAGATGGATATATATCAGGATACTCAGATATTGTTCAGGCTAATAACGCATTGTGTGAAGGTTTGTCGGGGGTTTCTGACATAATGTCAGAAGTGTCAAGTGATGCTGTGATTTTGCAGACAAGCAATTGTGAAGCGTATCTCAATGATGAATATGTGGTAGTGAATAAAAGTACGGCAGAAGAAAATGGAGTCTATGACAAGACTAAGAATTCAATTGTGTTGGTTAAAATAAAAGCACCTTGTGATGGCCAGTATAACTCGTGTATATCAATAAACTATGATTTAGGTTATTATAAAAAAGGTGATGACATAATCGTACCAATAGAGTTAACTCCAGCAAGCTTTGGAGATTCTGGCACTTGGATTCAGGATGTTATGATTACTGTTATAGATAATGATAAGTGGGAGGCTGCGTATAGCAAACTTAGAGAGCGGCAGATTAATATAACAGATAGTACCGATAATACGATAATAGGGACAATTGATGCTAAGAAGGATAGCCTAGTCTTTACTACAATTCCGTACTCTGAAATGTGGAATATTTATGTAGATGATGTTCTTGTAAAAACAGAAGCTGTAAATGAATCGTTCTTAGCATTTCATGTAACTAAAGGCAATCATAAAGTGCAAATAGAGTATAAACCAAAGCTTGTAGTGGAAAGTATAGTTATATCAGTTTTATTTGCTATAGTTGCCATTTGGATGATTTTTTATTATCGTAAGGGTATGTATTGCTTTTGGTTAGAAAAATGAATGATTAAATGGATTAGTATTAGTGATGATATAGTGTATGAGGAAGTTATCTAGTTTTGCCCAATTGAGAATTTGTTGTGACTTTTGATGTATTAGTAGATAATATGTATCCATATATG
>JAIKVP010000015.1 GCA_024685635.1 Lachnospiraceae bacterium | reverse complement strand
CTGAGGAGTTCATAGATTTATATAGTGATGCCTTATTTGGAATGAGCGCATATTCGCTATCTAAGTTTACTTCAATTATATCTGAAAAAGGTGGCAAGGAGGAGTTTAAGAAATTAATTCTTCCAGCAATCAAGAATTCTGACATTTACAAGAATATTATTAAAGCCAAAAGCAAAACTGATATTATTAGCGCGTTAAAAGAAGCAGATGATGCAATAAGCACTGATTCTTCAAAAGGAATAGATTTTGCAAATGAAGTAAACAAATATTCTTCTAAAGTGTTTGTGAAAAAAGAAGATAATAACAAAGATAACAATGCTAACAATGATAAAGAAAAACGCAATGCATATGCGAATGAAAATTGTTATAATAAAAATGTTAATCTTATTAAAGAAAGAGTAGCAAAAATAACTACTGAAATTCTTAATAAAGAAGCTGATTATTCTAATTATAAGATTAATGTAAGTCAAGAGGGCCTATTAACAAATGCTGCTAATATAAAAAGACTCTATGAGAATATATGCAGTGTAGATGGCATAAGAGGATCAAGCGATAATTTTAGAAATATGAAAACTTCACTTGAAAAACTTACTGAGCTTGCTGATAAATTAGCAAGTCAGAAGGCATCTGTTTCTATCATGAATGAGTATAGTAAATTGTCTAAGGATACAATTATACTTGCTAAAAAATACATAATAGAGAAGACCAATATTAATTCTGACTATGCAAGAAGCCGAGTTGATGCTGTTAAGCAAATGATAAAGGAGCTTTCTGTTAATTCAAACTCAGCAACTAAAGCTCACGAAGAATTACTAGAACAGAAACTTAAAAGTTTTTCTTCTGCTAAGATTGTAGAATATCGCCACAATAAAGAAAAATATGAGGGGCCAATTAAAAAAGGCCTGGTATTTCGTGCATCAAAGTATAGGAATATGTATATAGATAATGGTCCATCTAATCATCCGTTTATGCTTAATAGATCATCTGTAGAGTCAATTGCTGTTATGGCGCTTTTAGCGAATGGCATGTCTTATGAGGACCTTATTTCGCTTGAAACTAAACCTGAAATAACAACGATGAAGAACAATATGTGTGAGACTGTTATAAAAAAATGCAATAATCCAACTCCAGAAAATCTTAAATGGGTTGCTAAAATGATAATCGATGGTCAGATTGCCGCTTCTAAAGTTCTTGATACAGAAGGTGCAAAGATTGATCTAACTAATCCAAATTTTGAAATGACGAAGGAGTTCGTACAGTTAAGTACCTTGTCTTATTATATGTTTGATACATGGCAGGAAATGGCACGCTGTAAACCAGAAGTAGTTGCTTATGCCAACGAGGCTTTTATGAAAGTTGAGAATTATAATAAGCTTAGAGAGAAGATGAATCCTCTTCGTGGATTATTTAATAATGTATGCGATTGCAAGACGAGGTTTATTCAACATATAGAGGAGTATTATAACAAGGGGGAAGATTTTTCAAGCTATGGTACAGTTGTAGATGATGCTTTTCGCTTAAAGTTTACAAAAGATATCTTTAAAAAAGAGCAGCAAGAGTATCATAAAACGAATCTAGAGAAAGCTAAAGAATATGGTGCGTTTCATGGGGCTGAGGATAACTTTCTTTATAGTTTAGCTCAGGAAAAAATAAAAAGGATTTCTGATTTTTTAAGAGATAATCATGATCTTTTTGACCACTTTTTACCTTCTCTTGCTGACGGATCGTTTTTTTCTAGTGTCAATTATACGGTAAATTACGAAACTGGTGAGTTTAATATTAAAGGACTAGAAGAACTATATGATTATG
This sequence comes from Lachnospiraceae bacterium, assembly GCA_024685635.1. GTDB lineage: Bacteria > Bacillota > Clostridia > Lachnospirales > Lachnospiraceae > NC2004. The sequence goes on along the minus strand of JAIKVP010000015.1, from coordinate 2,463 downwards.
TTCATGAAGCAGGCAAGGAAATAAAGCGATATAATGCTTTGACTAGGTTAGAAAAAGCTGAATACAAAAATGATGATGAAATGATTCGGGATGCAGCGGTTGCTATAGTATTTACAGCTGTTAATCTAGGGGTTGAGCTTCCAACTAATCCAAAGACCAATAAAGCTTATGATCCTTATTACTATGCCCGTGCCATGGCTTCTAGTGAGAGTTTTAGAAAATCTCTTATGAAAAAGGATAATCCGAATGAATTGATAAGTTCAAAACATATTGCTGAGATTCTTGACAATCCTGAGAAACTTAATGAAATCATTAAAGCTGTCAATCAGGAGAAGAATCCAGTGCAAAAAGAAGTTCAAAATAAGCATCAAGCTAACAATAATATGGTAAAATAGTTTAATACTATACCGACTTAAACAGTTAGAATTAACTAGCTGATTTAGGTCGGTATTTTGTTGTCAAATCTGATTGTAGATTATGACAGCTTTTTATGATAGAATTAACAGGTAAAAATATTATTATTAGAGGTTGATATGGAGAATAAACGGAAGATACTAAATAATAAACTATATTTATACTTAACTGAATTCTTTGCAGGGATGTCTGTTATGGCTGTTGAACTTGGTGCTAGCAGACTCTTAGCCCCCTATTTTAGCTCATCTCAGATTGTCTGGACTATTATTATCGGAACCATAATGATCGCGATGGCGCTAGGTAACATTTACGGTGGAAGAGCAGCTGATAAGAATCCTAACCCTGACAAGCTATACAAAAGAATAATCATAGCTGCGATTTGGATTGGTTTAATACCTGTTGTTGGTAAGTATATAATTATCGGTATTTCTGCTCTTATGATTTTTTCGGTTAACAGTAATTTTCTGGTTTGGGCAGCATTTGCCGCCTGTATGATAGTATTTGTCTTTCCACTGTTCTTATTAGGAACCGTTACCCCTTCTTTGGTTAAGTACACAGTTGAGGACTTAAATGACAGCGGTAAAACTGTAGGTATGCTAAATGCAATGAACACGATAGGTAGTATTATAGGCACCTTCGTTCCAACATTTGTCACTATTCCTGCGGTTGGAACATCGATTACATTTCTTATTTTTGCATCTGTTTTGATGCTTATAGCGATTATTTATTTTCTAAGTGCTAAGACTAAGAAAGTAAGTGTGGTGGTAGGTTTGGTCTTTATTGTGCTCTCCTGGTTTACAGGCTATTCTGATAAGTTTGCTTTTTGGGAGAATAACTTAACCTACGAGGGAGAGTCAATATATAACTATCTTCAGGTAAAGGAAAATGACAGCGCAGTCTACCTTTCCACCAATGTTTTGTTTGGAGTGCAGTCTGTTTACCAAAAGAGCGATACACTTACTGGGATGTACTACGATTACGCTATGGCAGCTCCCTTGATGGCTGGTGTAAATGAAAAAGAGTCTCTAGATGTCCTTGTTTTAGGAATGGGCACAGGAACATTTGCGACACAGTCCAACAGATATTTTGATGGAATCAATATCGAGGGTGTTGAGATAGATGAGGATATAACCAAGCTTGCACATGAATATTTTCATTTGTCTGATGATATTCCGGTTCATACCTACGACGGAAGAGCCTACTTAAATGCAATCGATAAAAGCTATGATGTGATTATGGTTGATGCCTATCAGGATATCACGATTCCTTTTCAGATGTCGTCTGTTGAGTTCTTTAGCTTAGTTAAAGATCATCTAAACCCAGACGGCGTTATGGTTGTTAATATGAATATGAGAGGGCAAAAAGAGGGCAATATAAACCAGTATTTAGCTGATACGATAGGTCAGGTTTTTGATGAGATTTATACTGTAGATGTTGACAATACAACGAATCGTGAGCTGTTTGCATCTAATAATCCTGATATGATGGAGGACTATCTAAGGAATATAAAGCTTGTTGAGCAAGAAGATTTATATTCAGTTATGACTAGCGTTTATGACAGATTAGAAGCATATAATCCTGGCAAGCTTGTTATGACCGATGATAAGGCGCCGGTAGAGCTTCTTGGTATGCAGGTAATTGACGATATCATAAGCGATGAGGTTGCTTATTATAAGGATGTTTATAAAAAGGATGGCTTAGACGGTCTGATTAAGGCGTTTAACTGATTGATAATTAATAATAATGCATCCTAAATGTTAGAACTTATATAACGAACATTTAGGATGCATTTATTTATAGTTTATTTTACTTCGTCTTACCAGCCTTAAGCTTACTCCAACCAGAGTAATATTTAACATTATCAACCGTCTTAACACACCTGGCTCTCAGATAATATTTCTTTTTATTTTTTAATTTTAAGTTAAATTCTTCCCTGTCATAATTTGAGTAAATTTATTCTTTATCATAACGCCCTCCTAATACTATCTATTAACTGTCTGTAACCTACTTAATTGTAACATATATTTTAGGCGAATGATTATTAACATT
>JAIKVP010000295.1 GCA_024685635.1 Lachnospiraceae bacterium | reverse complement strand
CTTATTAATGATGAGTTGTTAGAGCCACTTGGAGAAGTGGGTGATGATGGATATTTCGTTTTGGTAACCATGAGAATAACAAGCGATCCTAAGGAGGTTTCATGTAACCTTAAGGCTCCTATTGTAATCAATCCAGCAACTTTAATTGGTAGTCAGATGATAGCTGAGAATGATGATTACCCTATTCGATATAATATATATGACTTAGTTCAGTCTCTAAAAGAGAAAGCAGGTGATCAATAATGTTAGCATTATCTAGAAAATCAGGAGAATCTATCATTGTTGGTAACAATGTGGAGATTACTATATTAGAGGTTAAGGGTGATCAGGTTAAGGTTGGAATTAACGCACCTAAGAGCGTGCCTGTTTACCGCAAAGAACTATATTTACAGATTCAAGAGGCCAACAAGGAAGCAGCTAGTCAGAATGCCTCTCCTGAGGATATCGAGAAGCTTTTTTCTTAGGCTTTATAAGGACATTTAAACATTGCAAATTAACAACTTCTGGTTTATTATATAAATTAGAAGTTGTTTTTTTGTTTAAAAAGGTTAAACTTCTATAAAGTTATGTCGATATATTCCATAGCAGGGATATTATGCTTTCTTTGTGTACCTATTTTTATTTTAATATCACATGGAGGTGATTTATTATGGCAATTGAAGCGCTATCTAATCCAACATCAATGATGAGCAATATCAGTACATCTAGTTCTCAGCCAGTAGCTCCAGTAGCTCCAACCCCAGAGGTAGTAGAGGTTAAGACTGAGGCGCCAGAATTGGTCGTTAAAGATGTGGAAACAGGGGGTAACAATACCGCTTCAGAAGAAGCAAAAGAGCAGGGACGCTACGAGGTTGAAAATGCTGAAGATGTATCGCCAGACAAGGTTAAGAAGGCTGTGAATGAGATCAACAAGAAGATCAAGCCTACGCATACATCTTGCCAGTTCTCATATCATGAGGAGACCAATAGAATTTCTATTAAGGTTATCGATGATGAGACAGAGGAAGTCATTCGTGAGATCCCACCAGAAAAAACGTTGGATATGATCGCTAAGACTCTCGAATTAGAGGGTATATTAGTGGACGAAAAGCGTTAATATTCAACACATTGTTTTGTACATGAAACGGAGGGATTGCTATGGGCATTCGTGTATCAGGTATGGCATCGGGCATGGATACCGATTCCATTGTAGAAGGTCTTACATCTGCCTATCAGGTGAAGATCGATAATGTCAACAAAAAGAAGAAATCAGTAGAACTTAAGAAAGACGCTTGGTCTGCTATCAATACAAGTTTACTTAGCTTCTATAAAGGATCGTTAACCAAGGTTAAGACCAAGGGTAGTTATAAATCTAAGCAGGCAACTGTTTCAGGCTCGACATCAACACTTGCTAGTGTTACAGCCTCATCTAAAGCTGCATCAGGAAGCTATTCTATGACAATTAATAAGATGGCTTCTGCTGCTTATATTTCTGGCGCTAAGGTTACTAGTAGTTCATTTACTGGAACATATAATGCTGGTAATGCCAGAAAGTTTAGTGAGATGGCTGAGTCAAGTGAAGTTTCAGATTTAACTGGCAAGACTCTTACATTTGAAGGATCACAGATTCAGAATAAGGTTAATTCTGATGGCAACAAGTTATTCTCACTATCAGATACAGAGGGCAATCCGGTAGAGATTAAACTATATGATACCTCTGGTAATTATGTAGAGAGTGTTACTGAGGCTACAGAGGCTCAGATTAAGGACTTTTATAAGTATATGAAGGCTGAGGATGAGAGCTTTGATTCAAGCAAGTTTACTAAGTCAGCTGTTATGGAAGATAAAGAATACTCGCTTACATATACATTTGATGATACGAGTTCGGTTGCAGATATTAACTCTTCATTAACAGAGGCTGGAATTAAGGGCATTAAGGCTGTTATGAAGGAAGGTGTTTTATCGTTTGAGAATACCGCAGGATATGATAAGGACGAAGATGGCAAAGTTATTAATCCTAAATCTTCATATATTGTTTCAGGTGAGGCATTGACCACTTTGGGATTTGCTTCTAATTCGATAGATTTAACTCCAACTGCTTCTGAACCAGATGAAGAAGGCAATAGAACATATACAACATCTGTTACAAGTGGATCTAAGTTTACTTATGAAGTTCAAAATGAGACACTTAAGAATACATCTAAGCTTGCTAACTTCTTAGGAAGTGATATGTTTGATAAGACAGATGAAGAAACAGGTAAGAAGTATTTTGAGGTCAGCTTACAGGTTGGAACTAATGAGGCCAAGACTGTTAAGATATATGAAGATGCAACTGCTAAGAGCTTTGCAGAAGCTATATCCAATGCTTCGGGTGGCAAGATAAATGCAAGCTATGACCAGACTAACGGAAGATTTTTCATAACTTCCAAAGGAACAGGCGCTAATAATGGCTTTAGTTTGACTGGAGTGGATAAGGGTGATGATGCTCTTAAGAAACTAGGTTTGGTTGCGGATGATTCGTTATATCAAGATTCAGATGTTAAGATGTCAACTCAAAAAGCTTCTGATGCTGAGATAACTATTAACGGAGCAGTTATTACATCTTCTACTAATGCTGTTAAGGTTGACGGATTAGGCTTAACAATTAATGTTGAGAAGGCTGATCCAAGTGAGACATTGACAGTTAATGTATCTAACGATACAGAGGGAGTTCGTAGTATGGTTAAAGATTTCCTTAAGGAATACAACAACCTTATTACAGACTTCGCTACTAAGTATTACGCTGAGAAGAATGATTATCAGCCTTTGACAGAAGAGGAAGAGGCTGCGATGACCGAGACTCAGATTACCAAATGGAACGAGAAGGTTCAGTCAGCACTTTTAAGACGTGATGATAGACTTAATTCACTTATGAGCAATATGCGTACATCACTAACTCAGTCATTTAGCATATCTGGATACTCTGGCAAGTATTCACTTGCTTCACTGGGTATTACAACAGGTACATGGACTGAGAATGGTATATTGCATTTGCAGGGCGATGAAGATGATGCAGCTTATGCAAGCAAAGAAGATAAGCTAACCAAGATGATAGAGAGTGATCCAGACAAGGTTATGGATATTTTATCTAAGGCTGGTCAGAATTTATATGATAAGCTCTCTAACATGATGAAGACCTCTTCATTGAGTAGTACACAGACAGTTTATTACGATAAGCAGATGAAGTCTCAGGTTGAGGATTACGATGATGAAATCGAGAAACTTCAGACCAAGCTTACCGATATGCAGGATAAATACTACAGTCAGTTTAGCAAGATGGAGGTTGCTCTTTCTAAGTTGAATGCAACAGCATCACAGCTTGGATTCCAGACTACGACAGCTAATCAATCTTGATGTTTATCTTGATATTATGAAAGTATAGGAGGCTAGCACATGGCTTATAGAAATGTTGCACAGGTTTACGGACAGAATAAGGTATTAACGGCTTCACCGGCAGAGCTTACTCTCATGCTTTATGAGGGAGCGATTAAGTTCTGCAACAAGGCTATAGAGGCAGTTGACAATGGCGATACGCAGTCTGCCCATACCAATATCAAGAAAGTAGAAGATATCATAGTAGAGTTTCAGGCAACTCTAGACCATAGATATGATGTTGCTAAGGACTTTGATATCGTATATGACTATATATATCGTAAGCTCGTTGAGGCTAACATCAAAAAAGATAGAGACACATTAGAGCTAGTCTTAGGAGAGCTTCGTGATATGAGAGACGGCTGGAAGACTATTATGCAGAACGCTAATAATTAAGAGGTGTGGCTATGCAGGATAATGATAGGAACCTTAAGATATTGCGTGACAGCATGGACAAGAAAGAACGCATACTTAATAACCTGATCTCTATGACAGAGCAGCAGGCAGATTATTTAGCTAGCGATGAATTTGAATTTGATGTATTCGAGGATATGATGAATACAAAAGATTTAATGATTGATGAGTTAAATTCTGTAGACAACGGCTTTGAAAGCGTGTATAATAGAGTGAGAGACGAGTTGAAAGCTCATCCCGAATTATACAAGAATGAGATTAGAGATCTTAAGAATTGTATTCGTGAGATAACTAGCTTGAGTGTTGAATTACAGGCACTTGAGGAGCGCAACAAGAATCGTTTAGAGCAGTTTTTCTTATCTAAGCGAGGCGAGATTACTGGATACAGAAGAGCTACTAACAAGGTTAATGCATATTATCAGACCATGACAGGTGCTAATAGCGTGGTTGATTCTATGATGGATCGCAAAAAGTAAGCAATTGTAATTTTTTTAGAAATTTTTTAAATTTTTTCAAAAATGTTGTTAAGTTTTAAAAAGTTAATCCGATAATATAAATGTAAGGCAGTTACTTACAACATTTCTAATATGATAATCACCTCGATGCGAGGTTATTATATAACTTATTCATAAGCACCAGTGATAAGGAAATCACTGTATATTCAAGGAGGAATTATTATGGTAGTACAACACAACATGCAAGCAGCAAACACAAACAGATACCTGAACATTTCAGTTAAGGCACAGGCAGGAGTTACTGAGAAGTTATCTTCAGGATACAGAATCAACAGAGCAGCAGATGATGCAGCTGGTTTGAACATTTCTGAGAAGATGCGTGCACAGATCCGTGGTCTTAACCAGGCAGCAACTAACGCACAGGATGGTATTTCACTTATCCAGACAGCTGAGGGTGCTCTTCAGGAGATTCACACTATTTTGCAGCGTATGAGTGAGCTTACCACACAGGCAGCTAACGATACTAACGTATCTGCTGATCGTCATGCTATCAAGCTTGAGCTTACAGCTCTTTCTTCAGAAATCACACGTATTGCATATGCAACTGAGTTCAACACAATGAAA
>JAIKVP010000284.1 GCA_024685635.1 Lachnospiraceae bacterium | reverse complement strand
ATTTATTGCGAGGCAGGTAACCAGTGCTATGCTGGTAAGCTTGCTGTAGGTATTGTTGTTATGAACAGGGTTGAGTCTAAGGTATTCCCTAATACTATTAAGGGTGTTCTTTATCAGCCATATCAGTTCACACCAGCTAGAACAGGTGCTTTATCTAGTGCTATGAGTACCTATAATAAGACAGGTTTCAAGTCAAATGCGACTTATAAGCAGTGCCTAAAGGCTGCTAAAGAAGCATTGTCTGGTTCTAAATCAGTTACTCTTAAGGGTAAGAAGAAGAGCCTAAAGGGTTATCATTTCTTTAGTAGATATGTTGCAGGATGCAGACTTGTTATCCAGGATCATCAGTTTAAATAATTATTGCATTTTATTACCGTAGGATATATTCCTACGGTTTTTTTCTTTTAAAAACAATATATTTAACATTTTTTGCAAAAAAACTTTAAAAAGGCACTATATATTGTGAAAATTGTCAAAAAAAATTAAATACAAGGTTATTATGCACTCATGCGAAGTATTAGCTTTGATATAATAGCAATAACAATTAAATACTTAGGAGGAGATCTATGCCAAATTTAGATAATATTAGTAATTTGGTTGTGATTGCTTCATCTACTGGTGGTCCTAAGTCTTTACAATCAGTCGTCCCCAAACTGCCGGCTAATCTTAATGCCGGTGTTATAGTGGTACAGCATATGCCGTCTGGCTTTACCAATTCATTAGCTCTTAGACTTGATGAATTAAGTGAGATACATGTGCAGGAGGCGAGTGAGGGAGAGATTATCCGAAATGGTAATGTCTATATTGCCAAAGGAGGTATGCATCTTAAGGTGCATGAAAGTCATCACAGGTATTATCTTAACCTGTCAGACGAACCTCCGCGGGAAGGTGTTCGACCCTGTGCCAATTATGCTTATGAATCCCTGTGCGACACCAGTCTTAAATCTATCGTATGTGTCGTAATGACGGGTATGGGAGCAGATGGAACAGTCGGAATTCGTAATTTGAAGAACAACCGAAGTATTTACACCATTTCGCAAGATCAGGCAACTAGTATTATTTACGGTATGCCAAGAATGGTGTATGAGGCGGGGTTGACCGATAAGGTTGCTCCACTCACAGAAATAGCTAACGAAATAGTTAAGAAAGTTGGGGTGCAATAATGGATACAAGCCAATATTTAGAGATCTTTATCGACGAAACTAAAGAGCATTTGCAGAGCTTAAGCGACCATTTTATGGTTTTAGAGAAAGAGCCTGACAATGCAGACACTATTAATGAGATTTTCCGTTCTGCACATACCTTAAAGGGTATGGCTGGAACAATGGGTTTTGTTAATATGCAGAACCTTACACATAAGATGGAGGATGTATTCTCAGTTATCAGAGATGGTAATATGAAGGTTACACCTGATCTTGTTGATTTACTTTTTAGAGGCTTAGATGCTCTTGAAGCATATCAGGATAACATTATTAATACATCAGCAGAAGGTGACGAGACCAACAAGGATATTGTTGATGCACTTATTGCCATGAAGGAAGGCAAGGCAGCACCAGCTAAGCAGGATGCACCTGCTGAGAAACCTAAAGAGGAAGAGGCTCCTAAGGCGACTACTTCGGTAGCTGCTGGTTCAGGTGATGATTCACTTAGAAAATATAGAGACATTTCATTTGCAGACTTTGAGAAAAATGCTATCAAAGAGGCAGATGATCAAAAGAAAAATGTATATGGTATTACAGTATATATCCAGGAGAATTGCTTACTTAAGGCTGCTAGAGCATTCTTAGTATTTAAGGAACTTGAAGTTTTAGGCGAGGTTGTAAAGAGCGTTCCTACTGTTCAGGATATTGAAGATGAGAAGTTTGAGTTAGATTTCAGCGTTGTATTGATTACAGATGCAGCTGAGAAAGCCGTTGTAGATGCTATTATGACAGTATCTGAGATTGATAAGGTTTCGATTGAGAAACTTGATGTCAATGCTGTTGTCAATGGCGGTGCAGAGGTTAGGACTGAGGAATCTTCTAAAGGAGCTGATTCTGATAGCTCTGATGTTCAGCAGGCTAAACCACAGGCTGCAGCTGCAGCTAAACAGGCCAAGGATGATAAGAAGGCTCAGCCTAAGTCATCAGGAAAGGCTGTTGTTAACCGTTCAGTTCGTGTAGATATCGAGAAACTTGACGACCTTATGAATCAGGTTAGTGAGCTTATTATAGCTAAGAATGGTCTGGTTTCTGTAAGTGAGAGTGATGCAGCAGCAACCGATTCACAGAGCTTTACAGAACAGATTGAGTACTTAGAGAGAATTACAACTACTCTTCATGAGTCTATTATGAAGGTTCGAATGGTTCCAATTGAGAGTGTTGTTAACAGATTCCCACGTATGATTAGAGATCTTTCTAAGAAGCTTAACAAGCCTATGGAGCTATATATGTCAGGTGAGGATACAGAGCTTGATCGTACTGTAATTGATGAGATTGGCGATCCTCTTATGCATTTGCTTCGTAACTCAGCTGATCATGGTATTGAGGATGTTGCAAGACGTAAGGAGCTTGGTAAGCCAGAACAGGGTTCTATTTACTTGAACGCTTCTCAGGTAGGTAACAACGTTGTCATCGAAGTTAAAGATGATGGTGGCGGAATCGATGTTGAGAGGGTTCGTGAGAAGGCGATCGAGCGAGGCACTATTACTGAAGAGCAGGCAGAAGTAATGGAAGATAAGGATATTATCGATTTACTCTTTCTTCCAAGCTTTTCTACTGCTAAAGAAATCACTGATGTTTCAGGACGTGGTGTTGGACTTGATGTAGTAAGAAGTAAGATTGAAGGTCTTGGTGGTGACATTGAGGTTCGTACTAAGAAGGATGAGGGTAGTGTATTTACAATCAGACTGCCACTTACACTTGCTATTATTCAGGCTCTTATGATTGAGCTTGGCGATGAGAAATATGCAATTCCTCTTAATTCAATTGAGACTATTGAGGATGTAGCAGTTAGTGATATTAAGTATGTTAAGTCTAAGGAAGTTATTCACCTTAGAGGAACAGTTATTCCTCTTGTTAGACTTTATGATTTGCTTGATTTTCCACCTAGAGAGGAGACGGATGATAACATTACTGTTGTTATTGTTTCTAAGGGTGATAAACAGGCAGGACTTATTGTTGACAACCTGATTGGTCAGCAGGAGATAGTTATTAAGCCACTCGGTAAATATATCAATATTGAGAAGATTATCAGTGGTGCTACTATTCTTGGTGATGGTGAAGTTGCATTAATTTTGGATGCTAACGCATTAGTATAACGGGAGGTATTGATATGGCTGCAATTAATATGAATGATGATGTTATTGAGAGCACACAGTATATCGTTGTTAAGATTGATGACGAGCAATACGGCATCGATATTCAGTATGTTGACAATATTGTAAGAATGCAGAGAATTACGCGTGTTCCAAAGGCACAGTCTTATTTTGAGGGAGTTATTAACCTTCGTGGTGAGGTTATTCCTGTTATGAGTATGCGTAAGAAGTTTTTCCTTGATGATGATGTTGAGACCAATAAAACTCGTATTATTATTGTCAAGACAGAAGCTCAGGCTGCAATTGGCGTTAGAGTAGATGAAGTTAGAGAAGTTGTAACTCTTTTTGATAATGAAATTGAAAAAAGATCTTACGATAAGAATAAGGACGAAGCCAATGATTATCTGCTTGGAGTAGGTAAGAATGGTGAAGAATTGATTTCTTTGTTGAATATTAATGCTGTAATCGCTGAGGATTATTAATCCTCAGCAATTATTGCGTTAGTTTGTGTACCACAAAAGGATGGATGAATTATGACAATTGAAAGCTATAATGATATCACTGATACACAATATGATGCCCTTCAAGAGATAGGAAGTATTGGAGCAGGTAATGCTTCAACTGCTTTATCAAACATGCTTAACAAAAAGGTTACAATGTCTAGACCTAAGGTTATGATGGTTGATTTAGCTAAGCTCTCTGACTTGATTGGAGGACCTGAGGAGCCTATAGTTGGTATATTGATTACTCTTGATGGCTCTATCAAGGGTATGATGATGTTTGCAATGACACAGGCATCTGGAAGAAGATTAGCAAATCTGGTTATAGGACAAGACACTGAGAATATGCGATTTAATGATATAGATAAATCTGCGCTTAAGGAGATTGGTAATATTATTACTGGAGCATATATGAATTCTATTTCTATGATGACAGGATTTAATATTATATCATCTGTACCACATCTAGCATTTGATATGGCGGCGTCTATACTTAGTGTGCCAGCTATTGAGTTTGGCAAGATGGGTGACAAGGCATTATTAATTGACTCGTCTTTTGACGAGGCGGCTGATGATATTGATGGTTATTTTATTATGATTCCAGATTTGGAGTCTTATGATAAGATTATTAGTAAATTAGGCTTATAGTATATAGGGCAGGTAATTGCATGGGTAAACGTATTAGAGTAGGAATGGCAGACTTAAATATTTGCAGTGCACCTGACTCCATTATAACCTTGGGATTAGGCTCGTGTGTTGGTATAATTTTGTATGATAGAGTAAGCAAGAAATGTGGTATGTTACATGCCATGCTTCCTGATAGTACGAAGATTAGGAACAATGGGCTTAGAGCTAAGTTTGTAGATACTGGTTTAGAGGATTTATTAGCTATGCTTGAAAAGGAAGGAGTTAGGCGGTCATCGCTTGTTGCTAAGGTGGCAGGCGGTGCAACTATGTTTAATTTTTCAAGTTCAAGTGAGATTTCTGGAATTGGAGATAGGAATGTAGACGCTGCTAGGGAATGCCTTAAAAAATATAACATTTCCATAATTGCGGAAGATACTGGTAAGGACTACGGAAGAACTGTTGAGTTTTATCCGGAGACTGGTAAGTTTGAGATTCGTGCTGTTGGTAGGGATGTTACTTTTATTTAAACTTGGAGAGACGAATATATGAAAGTTTCTGTGGATCAGGCTAAAGAATTTGAGGATCCTTCAAATGGTAAACTTAGATATCTTAGACCTTTTATCGTTTTGTTACCAACATTTATTGTTTGTGTTTACGATATATATGCTAAGATTCCATTTACAGATTCTATGTTAAGACTTCTAATAACTATTTTGTTCTTTTACTTTGTAGGTTCAATAGCGCAAGGGGTTATTAGAAGACTTATGATAAAAGCTGAGCTTGATAAAAATGATGAGTTCGATATTTCAGAACTGTCGGATTATGATGACGAGGACGACGAAGAAGAAGAGGAAGAAGAGTAGCGGGGTATTTGCTATACCAGGTTCAAGGATGAATTGACCCTTTGTGGAGGAATTTTATGGATAAAGAAAAATCTAGAAAAAAGCTTTGGGAACAGTATAGCGTCAAGAAAACTTCTGCCGTAAGAGAACAGCTTATTTTAGAGTATGTGCCTTTAGTTAAGATTGTTGCGGGTAGACTTAGCATGTATTTAGGATATGCTGTTGAATTTGATGACTTAGTTGGTTATGGTATTTTTGGACTGATAGATGCTATAGATAAGTTTGATTATGGCAAAGGAATCAAGTTTGAGACGTACGCGTCACTTAGAATTAGAGGTTCTATTCTCGATTCTATAAGAAAGATGGACTGGATACCTAGATCTGTAAGACAAAAGCAAAAGAAGATTGAGCAAGCATTTATTGACTTAGAAACTAAATTAAAGCATGCGCCTTCTGACGAAGAATTGGCTGAAGAATTGGGAATATCAGTTGATGAGTACTATGATTGGGAAGGACAGACTAAGATTTCTGGTGTTTCTTCGCTTGAGGATTATTTAGAGCAGGGAACAGAAGTCAAGGCGCAGGGAACTAGACGTTCAGTTGCAGAACAGCCAGAGTTATCTTTTGAACAGGATGAGGTTAAGAGAGTTTTAGCTGATGCATTAACTACTTTGACAGAAAAAGAATGTTTAGTTGTTCAGTTATATTATTATGAGGAGTTAACACTAAAAGAGATTAGTAAGGTTATGGACGTCTCTGAATCGAGAGTTTCACAGCTACACACTAAGGCGATTACAAAGATGAAGGATAAATTAGGCCCGCATATGGAGTTATTGATGGGATAGTATACTAGATAAGAGAAATGAGGAATCTTTATGGCGAATACTTATAAAAATTCTTTTTTTCAAATGGTTGTTAAAGATGACGGTACATATGTCAAACTTTTTCCACCCAAAGATGGTGGCCATACGCTAGACCCGCGTGAAGTTACGCAGTATTTAGATGGTGAGGCTGTTATTGGATATGATATTACAGAGATTAGTTCGGCTATTGAGGGCTTAGATAGCGAGCCGGTATTGGTTAAAGTTAGTTCTACTCAGGCTTTGCCAGCCGATGAGAAAATGTATTTTCAGATATCCTCTGATAGAATGACGGTTGTGGCAAGGTTTTATCCGGCGTCTAGTAATAGCAATGGCGGACTCTTAGATGTTGTGCACATAGAGAAAGCTCTTGAACAGCGAAATGTAAGAGCCTGTGTCCGTAGAGATACAATCAGGAATTTTTTGCATCACAGACAGTATTGTAAGACTTATATACTTGCTAAAGGATTAGAGCCAAGACATGGTGAGGATGCAAGAATTGATTATAATTTTGAAGTAGAAAGGCAGGCTAAACCTACACTTAACGATGATGGAACAGTTGATTTTCATCATCTTGATGCAATTAACCATGTGTCAAAGGGTGATTTGCTAGCTACCTTATACCCTGAAGATCAGGGCGATAAAGGAGAAGATGTTTTTGGTAACCCTATAGTGCCAAGAAAAGTTAAACATTTAGCCTTGAAATATGGTAAAAATATAATTGAGTCTGAGGATAAGACTCAGATATTCTCTGATATAGATGGTCATGTTAGCTTAGATGGAGACAGAGTTTCCGTTTCTGATGTGTTTGAGGTTTTAGCAGATGTTGATTCATCCACTGGAGATATAGATTACGAGGGCAATGTTAACATCAAGGGCAATGTTAGAACTGGCTTTACAATTAAAGCGAGTGGAGATGTTAATGTCAAAGGCGTTGTAGAAGGAGCTACAATTATTGCTGGTGGACAGGTTGTAGTTCAGCGAGGTATTCAGGGTAGCAACAAGGGTCATATAGAGGCTGGAGATAATGTTTTTGCTAAGTTTATAGAGAATTGTGAAGTTAAAACTAAGGGAGGAGTTGTCACCGAGGCAATTATGCATAGCACAGTTGCTGCTAATGGAGATGTTGTAGTTGATGGTAAGAAGGGCTTAGTTACTGGTGGTAAAGTTAGTTCCAGATCTAAGATTTCTCTTAAGGTTGGTGGCTCTGATATGGGTACAGTAACCAAACTTGAAGTTGGTGCTGATCCTGAGGTAGTTGAGAAGTGCTATATGCTTAACAAAAAGATACCTGATATCCAAAGAGAGATTGAGAATAATCAGAAGATTGTAGATATGTACTCTAAGAAGCTAGCTAAGGGAGACAAGCTATCACCAGAGAAAATGCTAGCTCTTAAGCAAGCCAAGATAGAGGTTGATAATAAAACTAAGGAATTCGAAGAAAGTGTTAAACTTATTGAGCTTTATCAGGAAGAAATTTCAGCGAATTCTAACGGAATGGTTGATGTTGAGGGAGTGTTATATCCTGGAGTTGAGGTTATGATAGCTGATGTTCAGCTTCATATAAAGACGGAGACAAGATATTGTAAGTTAATAAGGGATGGTGCTGATATAAGAGTTAAGGCTTACTAGTCTGTAATTTTTCGTTTGGAGGTGACTGATATGGTAACACCAGTGACTATGCAGATGACTATACCTATGACTAATGATGTGGCTCAGGTCCAGAATCAAGAAAACCTAAGAGCAGGTGCCGAACATGTCAAATTTGCTGATGCTCAGGAAAAGCAACAGGATATAAGGCGTGACACGGTTGTTCAAAAGGATACGTTAGAGTTTTCTCAAGGCGCTATGGATGCTAGAAACAAAGGTAGCAACGAGTATGACGGAGACGGCGGTATCAACAGAAAAAAGGCAAGAGGAGAGTCAGAAGATGACTCTAAAGAAGGATCTAAGGATTCTAAAGAAAAAGAGAAAAAAAAGCATATAGTTCATGTTGATATTGAATTATAGTTTTTTTAGATAGGAGAAAGTTTTAAATGAGCGCGTTAACTGTATTTTTAACTATTATTGGCATTTGCCTAATTATTATTAGTTTTTTGTTTTTTGACAAGGAAGAGGAGGGGCCTGTTAAGGGCGTTGTTAAGCTAAATGACTATGAGCTTGATGATGAGGAAATGAGTAAGCTTCAGGATAGTATCCGTTCCTCTGTAAAGGATTATAGTGAGCAATTAGTTGATGAGACTAATCTTAAGATGACCAATTCTTCTAACCAGAAAATGGTAGAGATCAATGAGCTTGCAGAACAGGTTTTAGCAGATATTGAGAAAGCTCGTAAAGAGTTAGTTTTTCTTTTTGATATGCTTGAAGATAAATCAGGATCATTAAAAGCATATGTTTCTACATCGGCTGAGAGACTATTTGCTATGCAGCAGGATGTTATGAGAGTTGTTCCAAAGGAAGATGTGGCTAAGGTTGAGCAGGCTTTGCACAGTGAAAATACAGAGAGTCAGGTAAAAGAAAGACTTATATCACAGGTTGAGGATTCTGAGAATTTAAAAGTTAACCCTGATGATATGGAAGGCGATGAAGAAGTTCAGCTTAGAAATGAAAAGATTCTGTCTATGTACGACAATAATGAAGAAGTGTTAACCATTGCTAAAGAGCTTAATATGGGTGTTGGTGAAGTTCAATTAGTTATTGATTTGTATAGAGGAGCAGAATAATGAAGATTAGTTATTTTTTAAGAGGATTAGGCGTAGGAATTATATTTTGCGCAATTATAATGCTTGTTGGTTACTCTTCAAACAACAAGGCTGAGATGACAGATGAAGAGATTATAAGTAAGGCTAAGCAGTTGGGTTTAGTTGAAGCTGGAACTAGCGATGAATCTATAGATGCACTATTTGATGATTCTTCTAAGGATGCAAATGATGCATCTAATGATGATAAAGACACTAAAGAGGACTCTAGCGAAGATTCTAAAGAGGATTCAAGTAAAGAAAGCACTGAGGAAGCTACTGAGACAGAAACTACTGAGGAAGTAAGCGAAGAGGAAGCTACTACCGAAGAAGCTACTACCGAAGAAGCTACAACTGAGGAAGCAAAAAAAGAAAAAAAGAATAATAAAAAGACTGAGAAGAAAAAGTCATCTGATAACAAAGATATTACTATAGTTATCAATAATGGAATGTGTTCAGAAGATTTTGCTGTATTGCTTGCTAATTATGGTATTGTTGATGACGCTCATAAGTTTAACCAGTATCTATGTAATAACAATAATTATGCTAAGAGATTACAGCCTGGTACATACACATTTAAGCAGGGTACAGATTACGCTACTATAGCTGTTAAGGTTACAGAATAGTAATTTTTAAGCCAATTTAATAATAAATACTAAGAGGACATGAAAAAATGCTTGCGTGTCCTCTTTTTTTGTGGTAATATTGCAAGGTGTGGCGTCTGCTACACAAATAACTATAAAACACGCATCTGGTTTGGCAGGATTGGTGCCTTAATGGTTTCCTGTGCGATATAAGGATGCGAAAGAATAACCTAAGGAGGATATTATGAGCGTTATTTCAATGAAACAGTTACTCGAGGCAGGTGTTCATTTTGGACATCAGACAAGAAGATGGAACCCTAAAATGGCTCCATACATTTACACAGAGCGTAATGGCATTTACATTATCGACCTTCAGAAGTCAGTAGGTAAGGTAGATGAGGCTTATAACGCTGTTAAAGACTGTGTTGCTAATGGTGGTAAGGTATTATTCGTTGGTACTAAGAAGCAGGCACAGGATTCAGTTAAGTCTGAGGCTGAGCGTTGCGGTATGTTCTATGTAGACCAGAGATGGTTAGGTGGTATGCTTACTAACTTCAACACCATTAAGACTCGTATTAAGACATTAAAGAAGTATGAGAAGATGGCTGAGGATGGTACATTTGACGTATTACCTAAGAAGGAAGTTATTCAGATTAAGAAAGAGATGGAGAAGCTTCAGAAGAACCTTGGTGGTATCAAGGATATGAAGGATATCCCAGAGATGATTTTCGTTGTTGATCCTAGAAAAGAGCATATCTGTATTCAGGAGGCTCATTCGCTTGGAATTACATTAGTTGGTATTGCTGATACTAACTGTGATCCTGAGGAGCTTGATTATGTTATCCCTGGTAATGATGATGCTATTCGTGCAGTTAAGTTAATCGTTTCTAAGATGGCTGATGCTGTTATTGAGGCTAATCAGGGTGTTGACGCTGTTGCAGATGATGATTCTGATACAGCTGAGCAGGATGCTTAATATATTATGATTACTATAGGCTTTGTTCTTTTCAGAGCAGAGCCTTTTTTAAGAATTAAAGTTTAGGAGGAATTTAAAATGGCTATTTCAGCTAAGGACGTTAAGGAATTAAGAGAGATTACCGGCGCAGGTATGATGGATTGTAAGAAGGCTCTTACAGAGACTGATGGTGATAAGGATAAGGCTGTAGACTGGCTTCGTGAGAATGGTCTTGCTAAAGCTGCTAAGAAGGCTAACCGTATAGCTGCAGAGGGTATTGTTAAGACTGTTGTTGCTGATGACAACAAGAGTGCTGCAATCGTAGAGGTTAACTCAGAGACTGACTTCGTTGCTAAGAATGAGAAGTTCCAGACTTATGTAGAGGGTGTTGCTAAGCAGGTATTAGCTGGTGACGCTAAGGATATGGATTCGTTTATGGCATCAAATGCAGCTTCTGGATCTCAGACTATTGAGGCTGAGCTTGCTGAGATGACAGCAACTATCGGAGAGAAGTTATCTATCCGTCGTTTCGAGAAGGTTGTTACTGATGGCATGGTAGTTTCATACATCCATGCTGGTGGTAAGATTGGTGTATTAGTTGAGGCTGCTACCAATGGTAACAGCGATGCTATTAAAGAGGCGTTAAAGAATGTTGCAATGCAGGTTGCAGCGATGAATCCTAAGTATACTACTCAGGCTGAGGTTGACGCTGATTATATGGAGAAAGAGAAGGAGATTCTTACTCAGGAAGCTAAGAATGATCCTAAGAATGCTGGTAAGCCAGACAATATCATTGAGAAGATGATTATTGGTCGTCTTAACAAGGAAATGAAAGAGATTTGCCTCGTAGATCAAGTTTATGTTAAGGCTGAGGATGGCAAGCAGAGCGTTGCTAAGTACATCGAGTCAGTTGCTAAGGCTGAGGGCGTTGAGCTTTCTATCAAGAGATTCATCCGTTTTGAGACAGGTGAAGGTCTTGAGAAGAAGAATGAGGACTTTGCTGCAGAGGTTGCTGCACAGCTTAAGTAATTGTTACTTTATTAAGATTATTCTAACCCGAGATTTTTCTCGGGTTTTTTATTATTTACTGTTTTCTATTTTTGTCTTTTATGGTACAATAATAATATAAAATCTTCGTACGGAGGTGTAGTGTTATGACAGGAGTAGAATTAGTAGATTTATTATCAGCGGGTGCTATCCCAATTGACCAAAAAGTCGAGATTTATTTACTTAGCTATGAGAAGGCTGCTGCATTTTCCGGTATATGTAAGGATATTCCAGACGGATATAAGAATTTTAAGATTAACGGTCTTTCAGCTAAGGGAGATGTTTTAAGAATTCGTATGCGTATCGGTTAATTATTTCATTTGTTTATTATTTAAGGTGGCAGATTTTGCCACCTTATTTCATTTTAAAAGAGTTTTACAAAAGCCACTGTTTATGGTACAATGTTTGGTGGCGTTTTGAGCGCTTTTATTACATTTAAGGATTAAGGTGAACTACATTATGAAAGAATTAATGCTTGGAAACAAAGCATTTGCAAGAGGATTATACGAGGCTGGTACATCTGTAGCTAGCTCATATCCTGGAACTCCTTCAACTGAGGTTACTGAGGAGCTTGCAAAGTATGACGAGGTGTACTGTGAGTGGGCACCTAATGAAAAGGTAGCGCTAGAGGTTGCGTTTGGTGCATCTTTAGCTGGTAAGAGAAGTTTTTGTGCTATGAAGCACGTAGGACTTAATGTTGCAGCAGATCCGCTTTATACTATTTCTTATACCGGTGTAAATGCTGGACTTATCATTTGCGTAGCTGATGATCCTGGTATGCACTCATCACAGAATGAGCAGGACAGCCGTCATCACGCTATAGCTTCTAAGGTTCCTATGCTTGAGCCGTCTGACTCGTCAGAAGCATTAGAGTATGCTAAGCTCGCTTATCAGATTTCGGAGGAGTATGATACACCTGTTATCATGAAGATGTGCACAAGAGTTGCACATTCACAGAGTATTGTTGAGACTTCTGAAAGAGTAGTTCCTGACGTTAAGCCATATGAGAAGAATATAGCTAAATATGTTATGATGCCAGGCTTTGCTAAGAAGAGACACCCATTTGTTGAGGAGAGAACTAAAAAGCTTATTGAATACGCTGATACCGCTCCTATCAACAGAATTGAGTGGGGAGACAAGAAATTAGGTATCATTTGTTCAAGCACATGTTATCAGTATGCTAAGGAAGTTTATGGTGATTCAGCATCAATCTTAAAGCTTGGTATGACTAATCCGCTTCCTGTTAAGAAGATTAAAGATTTTGCAAATGAAGTAGATAAGCTTATTGTATTAGAGGAGCTTGATCCGATTATCGAGGATCACTGTAAGGCTTTAGGAATTGAGCTTACAGGTAAAGATGTTCTTCCTATGATTGATGAGTTTTCTCAGAGCCTAATTGCTGAGAAGCTTGGCTTAGAAGCAAAAGAGACATGTACTCCAATTGACAATTTACCTAACAGACCACCGGTTATGTGCGCTGGTTGTCCACATAGAGGAATGTTTTATACACTTACTAAGAACAAGGTTACAGTTCTTGGTGATATTGGATGTTATACATTAGGAGCTGTTGCTCCGCTTAATGCTATTGAGATGACAGCATGTATGGGAGCTTCGGTAAGCTCTATTCATGGATTTAATAAGGCATTAGGCAAGGATAGCGAGGGCAGAACTGTTGCAGTTATTGGAGATTCAACATTTATGCACTCAGGAATGACAGGACTTGCTAATATTGCTTATAATCAGAGTAATTCTACAGTTATCATTTTAGATAACAGTATTACTGGTATGACCGGTCATCAGCAGAATCCTACAACAGGATATAATATCAAGGGTGACCCTGCTGGTAAGATTGATTTAGAGGCTTTGTGCCGTGCTATGGGCTATAACCGTGTAACAGTTGTTGATCCTTATGACCTTGAGCAGTGTGACAAGGTTGTTAAGGAAGAGTTAGCAGCCGACGAGCCTTCAGTTATTATTTCAAGAAGACCATGTGCTCTTCTTAAGTATGTTAAGCACAATCCACCACTTAAGGTTAATCCAGATAAATGTAAGAGCTGTAAGGCTTGTATGAAGATTGGTTGTCCAGCCCTTTCGTTTAAGGACGGCAAAGCATTTGTTGATTCTACTCAGTGTGTAGGCTGTGATGTATGTAGCCAGCTTTGTAGATTTGATGCATTTGAGAAGGGAGGCGTAAACTAATGACTACTAATGTAATGATAGTTGGAGTTGGAGGACAGGGTTCCTTGTTAGCAAGTAAGCTATTAGGTCACGTTGCGCTTTCTAAGGGACTAGATGTCAAGGTTTCAGAGGTGCATGGAATGAGCCAGAGAGGCGGTTCTGTTGTCACCTATGTAAGATTTGGAGATAAGGTTTACTCACCTATTATTGACAAGGGTGAGGCTGATTATGTTATATCATTTGAATTACTTGAAGCAGCTAGGCAAATGCCATTCTTAAAGCCAGGTGGACAGGTTGTTGTCAATTCTCAGCAGATTGACCCTATGCCTGTAATTACTGGTGCAATGACTTATCCAGAGGGACTAATTGACAAAATGAAGGCTTCTGGTGCCAATGTAGATGCATTTGACGCTCTTTCTATTGCTAGAGAGGCTGGATCTATTAAGGCTGCTAATATCGTGCTTATGGCTAGATTTAGCAAGTATTTTAAGGATATAACTGAAGAGGAGTGGTTAGCTTCTTTAGAGGCTTGCGTACCAGCAAAGTTTTTAGAGCTTAATAAGAAGGCATTTGAACTTGGAAGAAATGCTTAACGCCTACTTTTTATGCAATATATTATTCTAGGAGGATATTTAGATGAAGTCGTATTTCAATCCTGAAATTGAGACTATGCCTGTCGAGGAAATCAAGGCTTTACAGAGTGAAAGACTTGTGGAGCAGGTAAAACATGTGTACCAGAATGTTGAGTTTTATCGCAACAGAATGGACGAGATGGGGGTTAAACCAGAGGATATCAAAGGAGTGGAGGATTTACATAAGCTTCCATTTATTACCAAGGATGATCTAAGAGATCAGTATCCATATGGACTTTTAGGTGTTGACTTAAAGGATGTTGTTCGTATTCAGTCTACATCAGGAACTACTGGAAGACGAGTTGTATCATTTTACACTCAGGAAGACCTTGACGTGTGGGAGACCTGCTGTGCTAGAGCATTAGTTGCCGCTGGAGCAACTAATGAGGACGTTGTTCAGGTTTGCTATGGTTATGGATTATTTACAGGTGGTCCTGGATTAAATGGTGGATCTCACAAGCTTGGTTCAATGACACTCCCTATGTCATCTGGTAACACAGACAGACAGATTCAGTTTATGCAGGATTTAGAGTCGACAATTCTTTGCTGTACTCCTTCATATGCTGCATATCTTGGCGAGAGCATCAAAGAGCGTGGCGTTTTAGACAGCATCAAGCTTAAAGCCGGCATTTTCGGCGCTGAGGCTTGGACTGAGGAAATGCGTCACAATATAGAGAAAACTCTTAATATCAAGGCTTATGATATCTATGGTCTTACAGAGATTAGTGGTCCTGGTGTTTCTTACGAGTGTGAGGAGCAGGCTGGTATGCATATCAATGAGGATCATTTTATTGCTGAGGTTATCAACCCTGTTACAGGAGAGGTTCTTCCTGAGGGCGAGAAGGGTGAACTTGTATTTACATGTATCACTAAGAAAGCATTTCCACTTCTTAGATATAGAACTCGTGATATCTGCGTTCTTTCAAGAAAGAAATGTTCATGCGGAAGAACTCATATCCGTATGAGTAAGCCGCTTGGAAGAAGTGATGACATGATGGTTGTTAAGGGTGTAAATGTATTCCCATCACAGATTGAGGCAGTTCTTCTTAAGGACGGTTATGAGGCTAACTATCAGTTGGTTGTTGACCGTGTAAACAACTCAGACACAATCGCTTGTGATGTAGAGTGGTTGCCAGAGAACCCACCTAAGAATGCCGACGAGCAGGCTCAGCGTGAGAAGAAGCTTGTTGCTGACCTTAAGGGAATGCTTGGAATCTTAGTTAAGGTTAACTTAGTTGCACCTAAGACTGTGCCACGTTCAGAGGGTAAGGCAGTAAGAGTAATCGATAACAGAAAACTATACGAAGACAGCAAGATAGGAAAGTAATACTATGTTTAATCCAAATACTATGTTTCAAATGCAGAGAATGTGGCAGACATTTACCGATGAACACCCTAAATTTCCAGCATTTTTACAAGCAGTATCTGCTACCAAGCTTAATCCAGGTAGCATAATAGAATTTAACATCACTACAGCAGAGGGACAAAATATCGCAAGCAATATAAAACTCACTGAAAATGATGTTAAAATGATAGAAGAACTAGAAGAAATCATCAAAAGTGCAAGATAGTGCTTATATTGGTTCTTTAGTTAATATAACTATTATAAACCTATTGGGCGGGATATTTCCCGCCTTATATAATTAAAAGAAAGGATGGTTGATATGGGATTTATATTAACATTACTAAGTGGAATAATTGCAGGAACAATCGCTGGTAAACTAATGGACAGTGAAGGTTCTGTTTTCTTTAATATGATTCTAGGTTTAGTCGGAGGCGTTGTAGGAAGTATAGTGCTAGGAATAATTGGAATTGGTTCTAGTGGCTTTATTGGGGGTACTATTGTTTCGATTATTGGTGCTTGTTTGCTTATTTGGCTTGTGCGTAAGATTAAGAGCTGATTTAAGTGCGGCTTTGATTTGAGTTAGGTTGGCTTGTAAGATGAGTGGGGTGTGTTTTTGCTCAGTTTGTTTATTCGCAAAAACACACCCCACTCATCTTACGTGTAATCTAGCAAGACTTTAGCTCCGCGCGACTTGAAAGGAAGCCATAAATTTGGCGGAGCATTATTAGCGTTAAGAACTTTAATCGGAGCGTTTAAGCGAATGATATAAAGCGCACACAGGGGGCGGAGCCCGTCGGCGCGTCTTTAAGCTCCGCGCGACTTGAAGGGAAGCCATAAATTTGGCGGAGCTAAAAACGTGTCCCGGGGCCCCGCCCCCAAAGACGCGAAGCGCCAAAGAAATAGAACATATAAGTTCATACTATCGTAAAAAAGGAAGTGGCTGCTGTTATTTTGCGAATAAACAAACTGAGCAAAATAACAGCAGCCACTTCCGACCAAACCAGTCTAAAGAATAACCTCTATTCCCCAAGCGAAGTCGTCTGCTTAACAACTGTCGTCTCTTCATAGCATATAAACGCGTCATCCACAATCGCCTGATCTGGCTTTTTGGTAATTAGGCTAACTATTGGTACAATTACGAAGCCAGCGAGCATTGTGAAAGCACCGCAGTTGATTGGTGACTGAAGAAGTATTGGGAAGTTGGCTCTAAAGATTACATTTAAGATCATTACTACTGATCCGAAAATGAAGCTTGCAAAGCAAGCGACCTTTGTTGCCCCTTTCCAGTATAATCCGTAGAGGAATGGTGCAAGGAATGAACCAGCTAAAGCACCCCATGAAATACCCATCATTTGCGCAATGAAGTTGACGCTTGATTTGTACTGGATAATTGCTAGGACAACTGAGATTGCGATAAATACAACAATTAAGAATCTGATGCATAGTACCTGCTTTTTCTCGTCCATATTCTTGATTATATTGTCCTTTAAGAAGTCTATAGTCATTGTTGAGCTTGATGCAATAACTAGAGATGAAAGAGTAGACATTGATGCTGAAAGAACAAGGATTACAACGAGTCCAATCATAAATGGTGATAGTCTACTTAACATTTCTGGAACGATTGCATCAAATCCGACTGATGCAACATCTACATCGTACAAACGTCCAAATCCACCTAAGAAGTAGCAGCCGCCTGCGACAACAAGTGCAAAGAAGGTAGAAATTACAGTACCTTTCTTGATGTCGTGCTCGCTCTTTATTGCGTAGAATTTTTGAACCATTTGAGGGAGACCCCATGTACCAAGTGATGTTAAGATGATAACACCTAAAAGATTAAGTGGGTCTGGGCCGAAGAATGAAGCAAATACACCAGGCTGAGACGAAACTGTCTCATCTGTAACATTTGCTAAACCGTTTAGGGCTTCTAAGAAGCCGCCATTTGACTTTAATACGGCTAGGATAACTGCAACTATACCAATTAACATTACACAACCCTGAATAAAATCGTTGATAGCTGTTGCCATGTAACCGCCGGCGATAACGTAAATACCGGTAAGAATAGCCATAATTACGATACAGATAGTGTAGTCGATTTCAAAAGCCATTCCAAATAATCTTGATAAACCATTATATAATGAGGCTGTATAAGGGATAAGGAAGCCAAATGTTATAACTGAGGCGGCAACCTTTAAGCCGTTTGAGTTGAATCGCTTGCCAAAGTAGTCAGGCATTGTAGCAGAATCAAGATGCTGAGTCTGAATACGGGTTCTTCTACCTAATATAACCCAGGCTAAGAGAGAACCGATGAATGCATTTCCCAGACCAATCCATGTTGAAGCGATACCATACTTCCATCCAAACTGTCCTGCATATCCAACGAAAATAACGGCTGAGAAATAAGAAGTACCATAGGCAAATGCTGTAAGCCATGGACCAACATTTCTTCCTCCCAATACAAATCCGTTAACATCAGTAGCATTTTTGCGGCAATATAAACCTATGCCGATTAACACACCGAAAAATACGATGAGCATAAGAATCTTCAAAATCATAGAAGTTTCTCCTTTCTTGTATATATCTTTGTTGCTGTAATATAGCATAAAACATAAGACAGCACACATTTAGGAAGTATATCATAAAACAGAAAAGACTTCAACACATTAAAGCGATAAAGGTTTATAGACTTTAAAGTGGTAAAGTAGTTATTGAAAATTTGTGCAATAATTTGATCACTCTTTGTATACATTGCACAAAGACATTG
>JAIKVP010000281.1 GCA_024685635.1 Lachnospiraceae bacterium | reverse complement strand
CTGGTCTCTATATTCTTCAGAGTCCGGTATTCCATCTTCCTTTCCCATAGCGTGAAATACCGCAACATCAGAAAACATCTTTGATAGTTCCGGTAAATTAAAGAACTTAGCAAAACGTGTGACAAACCTATAATGTTGCGTATCCACATCCACCTCTGCCATCTTCTCAGGTCTGGCAAATGTCTTAACCCAGTTATCAAACATATCCAGATGCGTTTTCATAAGTTCGTCATTCTGTAGGTATACTTGCATGACATAAGCATCGGCTATCGAGTTACACAAAGGAGTTCCTGTAGCAAAAACTACCCCTCTACCAACAACAGAATCCTGAACATATCGAACCTTTTGAAGCATATCTGAACACTTCCTAGAACCGGTAACATTTACACCTCTGATATTCTTCATCTTGGTCTTAATAGGCAGATTCTTATAATTATGAGCTTCATCAAGAAATAATGTCTCTATCTCGAGTTCATCAAATGTAATCGAAACACTTTCATAATCCATACTATCAATGAGCTCTTTAGACAGCTTTAAGATTCTCTTCTTCTCATTTTCAAGCGCTCTACTCGATCCTGATTCATATCTCATTCTGTTAACTATGTCGTCAATTTCACCTACTTTGTCCTGCATTACAGATGTAATGTAGTCAATAGAAAGCGGTATCATTTCAAAACAGCTGTAAGCAATGATTATGCCGTCATAATCACCATATTTCATCTGATACATTGCTTTATCCCGCAAAGGTCTCTTGAAACTTTTAGGATCTATCACAAGCAATTGCGCGCGAGGATATAGCTCTGTAAATATCTTTGACCACTGTCCCACGATATTGTTTGGCACTACAAACATATTCTTGCGTGAAATACCCTTCTGACGCATAAGCATTGCCGCAGCGATCATAATAAAAGTTTTTCCTGCACCCACATCAAACGCCAACAGCGTGTTATTTCTTAAAATAATCCTTTGAACAGCATCCTTCTGATAATCAAACAATTCTTGTGTAACATTCATATCCGGAAACTGCAAATCACTACCGTCATATCGCGTTTGTGTGTATTTATCAAACATATTATTATATGCTTCCTCGATTTCCCATTTGCGATCCTCATCCTGCCACACCCATTCTTTAAATAAATCTATAATCATCTTCTGTTTTTCTAGAGCTGCTAGGGTGCTTTCATCATCGTATACACTGCCATCTTTGTAGAGTTTTATTTCTCGAAGATTCAGTGTAGCTTCCAAAATGTACAAAGCGTTATACTTTTTAAGGCCATATTTAACAGTACAATTCACACTGTGATTCGCAATATTCTTACGCTCTATATACCAATTCCCTGTAATAGGCTCATAATTCGCTTTTACGCTCCATGGATTACCTGCGTCTAAAAGATACAGTGCAAACTCGGTTATGATTTCTTTACTAATCCATGGGACACCCGGAGAAACCTCAATATCCTCCCAAGTTATGTTATGTTTAGGTCTCGCATTACGTATCTTAATTAATTCTTCTTTTTTATCTTTAACCTTTTGAGCACGATTATATATCTCTAACCACTGATCCAATGTCATCTGCTCCATCTCTGAAACTCCATCAATCAAATCATGCATATATTCTTCCAAAGGCACCTCATTTTCATAATAATCGGTGTAATCTTTTGCGTCATAAACGGAATAATCCCTATTAAGCAACTCGTAAGCTACCTGCTTACTCAACTGATCATGAGGAACGTTCTCAACAAGCCTATCAGCAATAAACCTCTTTCCTTTCATTGAAAACATAGGTAAATTAAAATAACTTAGAAGGTTACTCAATTCAAGCTTCCATAGGATAGAAAGCTGACTTTTGATCTTCATCTCCCTATTTGCTTTGGCATTTCTTGAAACTACAACATTATCATTTGTAATAACAATAATCCCCCAACTGTTAGGAACTCTATTCGCTACAGATGATTCGTGAGACTTGCCAACTACTATATAGTTTTTATTGAAAAACTGATCATAACTTTCCACCTGAGAATCGATACGTGAATAATTATCAAGATCACTCTTAATTTCATATCCCGTAAGGCAATCCGTAACTGCCATAAGATCACATCTGGAACTACCTATGGTCTTTTCTTGATAAATCCTTATCTTATTATGTTTAACCTTAAGGTACGAAATCAGTATTTTTCTAATTTCCTTGTCATTCATATATATCAGACTCCTCTAAGTTATCATTGTGTAATGTGAGATTATAAATTCAACAACCTTGATATACTCTCTTCCTATTTTTAGGAAGGATTTTGTCCCAAAACATCGGAACATCCGGCAAAAATTCAATAGAAGTTTGAAATCTTTCATATTTTTTATGTCTGGCAACATAAATCAATGCCGAATTTCTGTCGGCTTCCGGATCATAATAAGCATCCCTATATAAAAACATAATTTCATCAGCAACCGGCTCCGTAATCTTTGTTAATGGTAAATCAGATATTTTAGGAATATGATTATTACGGTTTTCAACAGTTCTTTTAAGTTGTGATAAAACAAATACCGGACAATCAAGTTCTACGGCCAGTTCTTTTAAACTTCCAAGTACATCCTTCCAATGTTTTTTATCACATTCAAACAACTGCAAATAATCAATAATAATCAGATCAATTCTCTCAGTTTTCCCTAGTTCTCTGCACTTTTCAATAAATTCTTGTGGTTTCCCTACACACGTATCGTCAATCCATAAGCGCGCTTTCTTCACCTCTTCGGAGGCTTCCTTGATCTTATCAGCATATACCCCACTGACTTTTGTATCGTAATTCACATCTGCATGTATCCTGATAATCCGTTCTAATACTCGGTTTACGGACATCTTTGATGTAAAAAAAATACAACTCTTCCCATCTTTTATACAAACATTGTCAACAAGAGAACATGCAAACGTCGTTTTACCCATAGAAGGTCTTGCTCCCATTATTATCAACTGTCCGTTTGCAAACCCATCTGAACAGCTGTCTAGGTTATCAAATCCGGTTTTTATCCCAGCAAATTCTTCACTGTTTATCAATTCTTGTTCTACTTCCATCACAATCTGTTCAGTAATTCTTTTCAACATAATGTTGCCTCCTCTAACAATACTTTCCATGAGGCCCTCGTGCACCTCTGCAATTTCGCCTGCCTTATATAGAGTTATATCAAGTTCAATGTACATTTTTTTGCACAAAAAAAAACTCCGCTCATAGCGGAGGTTTCAACCTGATGCTCAACTCATTCCCTATATAATTCTTACAATTATAGCTAATCACACCAACGTGATATCCAAGTTAAATTAGCTTTGTTTCTTAGTATTTCAGGTTCATCAATCTGAATATATTCATCAGTATCCCTATTATATTTAAATAACCAATGATTACGCGAGAGCGTATATAGACCGGGAATAACTTCTTCAACAATAGCGTAATTATAACAAGCTTCACAGATATCACAAGCATTCATTCTTACAGCTTCAAATGCAATCTCCTTTTCATGAAAGAAGCCGAACACATCATGATCACCTAATATCACATCCCCTATACAAGAATAACTAGTTAAAGCAGTTCCATCAGGGTTAATCCTCTCTTTAGTCTTTAGTTCCACTGTATCACAGCAAATAATCGTATAAATCGGGTTTGTATTCATAAAATTCATCATCAATCACCTCTGTTTTGTTTATTATAATTAGCTTATGACAATTGATCACATATTAAGACCAGAACGATCGTCATGATCAAACTCTTCAATCGGCTCATCAAACAACAAACCTGTAAGCGACATAAAGAAATGTGCTGTCCACCACTCAATATTAAAACCTTCTCTATCTTCATTTCCATCATCTTCTACTTCATTAATATCAGCAAGGTTATACTCTGTGCGCATAAGTTCATGCATTTCCCTTGGTGCTCTATGATATCCATTATTAGTAAGCACATGATTTTAAAAATATGTATCATCACCCTCGTTACTTATCTTTTCAATTGTATCAACCACCGACTGCTGAATAAATTTCTCACCAGTCTGAATAAAATAACTAAATATATTATCCTCATCTAAATATATGCTCAATTCTTCTTCTGAATAGTTGGTAGTCTTACGCATAAACTCAGCCAATCCATCACAGATTTTAAAAAACATAGTTATCCTGTTACCTTCCTTTTCACAACGAATAAATTTAACATTCTCCATAATGCATCCTCCTTATCTCATAACTAAATGCTTTTTCATAAACTCTGTATAAATAACAGGTTCAGGATTCTTTATCCCAATCACCATATATATTCCAACATCCTCTCCTAACTGAGCGAGTCGGCAAACAGCCTCCTCTGTCTCTTCCGGATTATACTTCATAAGCACATCAAGCTCGCTAATTATCACAAGAATATACGGAATCTTAGTCCTCTTCCTTCTATCCATCAATCGATTATAACTTCGGATTGTCCTTACAGGATCCTGGTACTCATCCTCTGTCCTATCAAACAACATCTTACGAACAACAAGCTCGTCATATAGCAAACAATTCAAGACATCTAAACTCTCCTGTAAACCGTCTTTCACAGATATCTTCATATCACCCGGAATTTCTGACCAACCATAATCCTTGAGATTCCCTAAAAAGTATATTCTAAGACTATCGGGTGTTATGCTATTTATAAATCTTGTAACAGTCAAATGAAATAATTCTCTACGTTCCATCTCATCTTTACTGGAAATGATAATACTTCCACGTTTAAGAAGATCCGTTTCTTCTTGATTCATATTCATCTC
Source organism: Lachnospiraceae bacterium (assembly GCA_024685635.1). GTDB lineage: Bacteria > Bacillota > Clostridia > Lachnospirales > Lachnospiraceae > NC2004. Next base: position 726 of record JAIKVP010000281.1, on the reverse strand, counting down.
CCCCATCATAAAAAATATATGCACAACGCTACCAACTAGCATTACCACCAAAGGTCTTCGTAAATGAATGTTAAATCAGAAAATGCCTTTTTCAATAAAGTATCCTTTTCTCTTTGAAGTTCAGTGATATCTACTGCATCTTCTATTCTCATATCCAGTTTATGAAGCTCATCAAATTCATCTGCTACCGAATTTACAAGATTCTTCCATTTCTCCCAATCTTCATCGGTAGCCTCGTATAAAGGATCCTTGTTTTCAATCACACAATTTCCGATAACCATCGTGTTTTCAATAAAGAATCTCAAATAGTCACGAATAATCACTGTAAGATAAAGATTAGTCTGCCAATGCACATTCCAATCAATACTATCAATCTTAAAATCAATATTATTGTCCTTACTAAGCATCCTTACCTTTCCGATAGACAAGTGACGTAGTTTATAATTCTTCCATTTATCCTTTAACATTCCAAGCTGATGGCGAATCCCTATGATTCTGTACTCCGGAAACTCGTTGACAGCTCGCATATACTTTCTAAATCCTTCTATGTAGTAAACCTCCGAGCCGTCAGCATTTTTCTTTTCATAGAAGCCATCTGTTGCCTTATCGTAAAGCTTATTCCATTTCCTTTCGGTAATATACTTCTTCATAAGCCATCATCCCTTTCTTCCTTTTCTTAAGTACAGTATAAAAAAAGAGATGTGCATTATTGTGCACATCTCTAGT
>JAIKVP010000264.1 GCA_024685635.1 Lachnospiraceae bacterium | reverse complement strand
AATTTAGGGTCGAAGAAGAATAGATTATATATGATAAAAAAGGAGAATCAAAAAATGGATTACATTAAAGTTGTAGCACAGTATAAGACTTCTAAAGATAAGGAAACCTTTATCAAAAAGCGTATTAAAACGCAATATGTTCCTTATGTCGAAAAGCTTAGAGAGGCATTAAATATTGCCAATGCATCTACTCATATTGAAATTGATAGTAAACAAGTATATAAGAAGGATACTCCTATGATGAGATTCCTTAGTATGAACAAGTTAGTAAGTCTATATACAGATATTACTTTTGACAATTCAAATGTTGTTGGGATGTATGATGCACTGTCTAAAGAAGGGTTAATGCCACTTCTGCTCTCTTCTATTCCGGCAACAGAAGTCTCCGAGTTTATGTCTCTTGTAGATATGTGTGTAAATGACATTTATGAGAATGAGCGTGAATTATCTACTATTATTGAAAACAAGCTTGAAGAAATCAGTTTAGTAGTTTCTCAAGTATTTTCAACTTTCGAAGAGACTCTTTCTCAGCCAGAGGTTAAAGAAGATTTAGAAGATAAGATTAAACAGTTTACTACAAAAGATAATGGAACCAATAAAGAATAACAGGATCTAGGTTCAGAGTCTATAGGAGGTAAATAAATAATGCTGGAATTCTTGCAAAGTTTAACTTCAGGGCAATGGACTATTCTTGTTATTGCCTTGTTAAGTTTAATACAAATAGTACCTATAAAAATAAATCCTTGGTCTTGGCTCGGAAAGCAAGTGGGTCGTGTCATTAATAAAGAAGTAATGGATAAACAAGATCAGTTCTTAGCTACTAGCCAAGAATACAGAAAAAAGAATGATTTACAAATTAAGAAACTTGAAAGCAAACTTGATAAACAAAGTGCTGAAGGAGCTCGTAACCGAATACTTCGCTTTGGCGACGAAGTAAAGAATAAACAATTAAGGCATTCCGAAGAGTATTATAACCAAATACTTGCTGATATAACTGATTATGGTAACTATTGTAAAGAACATCCTGATTTTCAAAATGAAAGGACAGTTGTTACAACAAAGATAATCAAGGAAGCTTATGAGGAGCACGTAAAAAATAACGACTTTTTATAAGTTCCAGAAAGGATTAAAAGGTAAATGTCCAATGAAATAGCACAAAGTTGAAAGGATTCTATGTATGTATGTACGCTTTAATCCAAACCCAGAAAATCTCCAAACCGGAGATTGTGTTATCAGAGCATTGTCTAAGCTATTAGATAAGACCTGGGATCAAGTTTATGTGGATCTGAGCCTACAAGGTTTTGGTATGTCTCGAATGATGAGTGACAACTCTGTACATCAGTCATATCTCAGACAATATGGATATTATATAAACTTTGCTCGTTATCAAGTTACTTTTAACGGCAACATTGCTGTTCCGGAAGAAGAAACTGTTGCGCCCATCTCTATTGCTATAGCGATTGATGGTGAGGCTATCTTAACGAGTAACGCTATCGTCACACCTACTGTAGTTGATGCATACTTTAATGCTACTTCAACAGCATTTATTGATATCACAAGAGGATGCTGCTTCTGTATTTCTATTGAAAATACAAGCACTATCCCCATCAACTTGCAGAATGCAAATCTCGTAATAACGAGAGAAGCTTAAAGGAGGTGACTATGAGAGAACGATTTGATATCTATGAATCCACTCAGGATTTGATGGTATGTGAATTAGACAAGATTGTCCAGAAACAAGAGATTAGCCCCTCTACACTTGAATACGTTTACAAGATAGTGGACGTTATAAAGGATATTGATGAAATCATTTCTAGCGAGTATGATCGAGATGGCGGAAATGATGGCTACTCTTCTCGTGGTGGCCGTATGTACAACTACGGTTCCAGTTATAGAGATGGATACTACCGTAGAGGTAGTTCCTATCGTGACGAACCAATGAGAGGTAATTCTAACAAATCTGGAAAATCTGATATGTTAGAGCATTTGTACAAGGCACACGATACCGCTACCAGCGACGAGGAACGCAAGCGAATCAAGCGGATGATCGAAGAAATCGAGAATAGTTAATTATGTTTCAGGATCTATAGGGGTCAAAGCCTATAGGTCTTTTATTATATGATTGTGGATTTAGAATTGTGAAATTGATTATTTTATACTAGATATTGTGTATATCGCTCTTCTCTTCCACAATATAGTCTTTTTGAACGGGCTATGTTGATATTTATATGGCCTATGAGTCGAAAGACTTGTAGGCCATTTTTTTACTTGATATATATTTATGGAAAGGAGGTAACAAATATGCCTAAGAAAAAAACACGAGAAGAGGAAATTCTCAGCATTATACAAGAATGGAGAAATATGACTAACAAAGCTAGTCAAGATATCGGAAAGCAGTTTAATAAGATTGCTCGTTTAGAAGTTTGGAAATGGTATAAGAGTTATTCTCCTAAAGAGTATCATCGTAAAAGAACTCTTTATCACGCATTTAAAATTTCTGGAGGTAACGGTAAAATTTCTGTTCGTTTCAGCCATGAATTCATGTATCCAATTCATCGTGTTGATAAAATAGATCCTACCTATATTTTTGAGAATTCTTTTTTAGGTGGTTTTCACGGCGGAGCAATAGATGGTCCAGATCATCCAAATCCTGGTGTTCCTTATTGGAGAACTCCTGCTCCGGATTATCCCGAATGGAGTTGTCCGGCAGCGTGGAATATGTCTCCTTATAGCAGAATTGAAGAAAAGTTTGATGAATACATTCAAAAAGCAGACAAAAAACTTACGAACGATTTTACTCGTAAATTGCTGCCAAGAATAAAACTCATCACATATTTATAAGGAGATCATAAAATGGCGATCGAAAAAGATTATGGTATTGGTGGTGATGTAGAAAAAATACTGTATGATTTGCTTAACGATAGTAAATCAACAAAGAATAATAAGAACGTCACCGAAAATATAAATATAAATTTCAAGCAGAACGTATCTGGTACAGACGATGTACTTAAAGCCGCTAAAGCAAATCAAGAATTGATCAAATCACTTGGCGGATTAAAAAAAGTTACAACAGAATTAAAACAAGTATCAAAGTTTAAATCCTCCTCAAAAGATGATGCTCTAAGCAGAATAGCAAAAATTAGTTCTGCATATGACAAAACCTCTCCTGGCGAATTTGTTCAGATGGTTAATGCTTATAGAGCTCAATATGATGATTGGGAAAAGCTGACAGAAGGTTTCTTTTCTGGAATAACAAAGATAAGAGATAGATATAATAAAATTGTATCTTCTAACAAAGATAAGAATGGTAGACAGACATTTGCTGATGATAACTACAGTTTATCACCTCAACGAATTAAAGGAATACTAGATAAGTATTCCACTGTACAACGTCCACAATTATGGTTAAAATTTGATCTGAATTTAAACGAAGATACTATTATATCAGAATATGAAAAACGTCGTGAAGATTTAATACAAAAACTAACTTCATTAGATAAAGGTAAATTCAAAGGTGAATTTGGTTATGAAACAGAGCAACTAATCAATGACGGTGGAAAAGACCTAAAAGATTTTGTTTCCTACTATGCCGAGCTTGATGAACTCATCAGAGAATACGGTGGAGAAATTCCTGATAGAATTCGAGAACTATATAATACAATTCAAAAAGAAAACAAAGATGGAACTCTTAGAATAGAAAGTGCC
>JAIKVP010000110.1 GCA_024685635.1 Lachnospiraceae bacterium | reverse complement strand
CCTAAAGTTGTTAAGGAAGTTATTGGCTAGAGTGATAGCAAGTGTAGTTTATCTTGTTATATTTATATTGAGCAAGCTTTGATACGAGCTATTTGGTCAGTACAAGCCTTACTATATGCGCGATATACTGACCAATCAACTCACTGTCAGACTGCTCGAATAGATCTTTTTCAAAATACGATATCTTATCGTTATAGTTTTTTAAGAATTTTTGGGAGTATATCTGCTCGTACTGGGGCATAAATACTCCTTCTTTTTTGCTGTAGCAGTTAGATGCTTTAGCATTTTCTCTGTATTCCTTGTCGACAAATGTAGCGACGCTCTTATGCATAGCTTCATCCTCTAATGGAAGATAGTAGTAGTTTTTATAGTCTTCGTAGAAGAACTTTAATACGCCTTTATAAAAAGGTATTTTTAGGACGCCTTCATTTTCGTAAATGTTTAATGTTATATCATCTAGTGATGTTGCAACTCTTATCGGAACCGGGATTTTAATTTCAAATGCTAATTCGATATCAGAATCGTTTATATTATAAGAGGTTAGCTTGAAATTATCTTCTGTAACTATAGAGTAGCTTAGGATGGGAAGAATGTTAACTAGGCCTTCTATGTCATTTCTGTTGTGTAAAAGTAAAAGCCTCTCTGCCTCATTGCTTCTGATTGCTAAGTTCTTTCTATAGACTTCGATTAAATCACCGCCTGACATTTGGTCTTCGCGGTAGATTCTTAAGAATTTCTCGACTGATTTTTGTTTAACATTTTCTAGTTTTAGGGCAGGCTTTAAGCATTTGGCTTTTTTATATATATCAAGGCTATTCATACTATCAAGAGGAGAAATGATGCCTAGGTTATTGGCGGTATCTCTCATATAAGGTATGTCAAAGCGGTCTCCGTTAAAATGTATAAGCGTGCTAAAGTCTTTGGTAAACTCAAAGAATTCATCAACTATACTTTTAAGCTGTCTTCCGTCTTCATCAAACCACTGAATGCCCTTATAAATGCCTGATTCGTTTTCAAAATATACTGCACCAATCATATATAGTTTAGAAGTTTTGGCTGTAAAGCCTGTGGTTTCTATGTCAAAAAACAGGGCTTCTTTGGGATTAATCTTATAGTATTTTAAAATGTCAGAATAATCCTTGGCCTCAATATTAAAGTCTAGTCTCATGAAAACGCCCTCCTTAAATAAATCCACTAGATATTGTATCATATTTTTCTAACTGTTGGTATATTTTGTAGATTTATATAGCACGAATTAATCTTTTGTGATACAATAGACCTATATTGTGTTTGGAGGCAATTATGATTGGTTTTATAAATGGCAGAATAGTTAAGGTCTTAGATAATGGAGTTTTATTAGATCACAACGGAATGGGCTTTATTATATATACTTCCATGACTAGTCTTGCTAGCCTTAGTCGAACGGACGAGGTTACTGTATATACATATATGTATGTTAGAGAGGACCAGATAGAGCTTTATGGCTTTGCCTCTTTAGAAGAGAGAGATCTTTTTACCAAGCTGATATCAGTTAGTGGAGTCGGACCTAAGGGTGCGATTAATATTATGTCTAATGGCTCGGCTGAGACTATTAAGGCAGCTATTGTAGCTGGTGATGAGTCAGCTATCAAGGCGACAGGCGTTGGTAAGAAGACAGTACAGAAGGTTATTTTAGAGCTTAAGGACAAGCTTATCAAGGAAGGCGTTAATGCAGACTTAACATTTGACTCAGATGATGATATGGCAAGTTCAGCTAAGTCTGATGCGATACTAGCCTTGATTTCCTTAGGCTATGACAGACAGTCGGCTACTAAGGCAGTTAAGAAGGTTAATAATGCAGCCGATATGACTACAGAGGATGTGCTTAAGGAAGCGCTTAAGCTGATTATCTAATATTGGAGGAGTTAAGTTTTGAGTAGAATTCTTAACACTGATTTTGATGCTAAGGAAGATGTGATTATAGACAGTGACCTAAGGCCTAAGAGGCTTAAGGATTATGTAGGTCAGGAGAGAATTAAGACCAACCTTAATGTCTTTATTGAATCTGCCAAGCTAAGAGACGAGGCACTTGATCACATTTTACTATATGGACCGCCTGGACTTGGTAAGACTACATTGGCAACTATTATTGCCAATGAGATGGGCTCTAAGGTCAAGATAACATCAGGCCCAGCGATAGAGAAGCCTGGTGAGCTTGCTGCCATACTCAATGGCCTAGAGGAGAAGGATGTACTCTTTATCGATGAGATACACCGCCTTAACAGGCAGGTTGAAGAGGTTTTATATCCGGCGATGGAGGATTATGCTATCGATGTTATGATTGGTAAGGGACCGATGGCTAAGTCTATCAGGCTTGATCTTCCTAAGTTTACTTTAGTTGGAGCTACAACGAGGGCAGGAATGCTTTCAGCACCACTTAGAGACAGGTTTGGAGTGGTTGACAAGCTTGAATTCTATACAGATGAAGAGCTTATGGATATTGTTGTTAGAAGCGCGGATGTGCTTAATGTTTCAATAGACGCTAAGGGAGCTATGATGCTTGCAAGACGTTCAAGGGGAACGCCTAGACTTGCTAACAGGCTACTTAAGAGAGTGAGAGATTTTGCTGTAGTTAGCTATGATGGTGTTATAACTGCGGATGTGGTATCTGAGGCGCTTGATATGCTTAAGGTAGACAGCATGGGACTTGATACTACAGACCAGCATATGCTTGAGGCTATTATTACAAGATTTAATGGCGGTCCGGTAGGACTTGATACGCTAGCTTCCTCGATTGGAGAGGATTCTTCTACAATAGAGGATGTATATGAGCCGTTTTTGTTACAAAGAGGATTATTAATACGAACGCCTAAGGGCAGGGTTGTGACCAAGCTTGCATACGAACACTTAGGCATGATTAATCTATATGAGGAGTGATAATTGTTATGATTAGTAGCAGTAAGAAGGATGTACAGGTTATTATTGATGATAAGGTTATAACACTTTCAGCTGATGAGAGCGTTGAATATATGCAAAAGGTTGCACTTTATATTAACAACAAAAAGGCTGAGATGCGTATGGGCGAGTTTTATAACCGTCTTTCTGAAGACCAAAAGTCTCTATCATTGACCCTAAATATCGCAGACGATTATTTTAAGGCTAAGGACAAGGTTGATAAGCTTGAGGAAGAGATTAAGAAGCTTGAGAAGCAGAATTATGACATTCAGCATGAGCAGATTGAAACTAAGATCAAATATGACTCAGCACTTAAAATGCAGGAGGAGTATAAGCATCAGCTTATGGATACTCAGGCTAGAGTGCTTGAATTAGAGGCAATAAAGGGTAGCAAGACCAAGGAGAAGTCTAGTCTTTCTACTAAGGATCCAGCTAAGAAATAAGGAGCAATATGGATATTGATATTAAGAAGCCGGAGCTTCTTTCTCCGGCAGGTTCTTTTGATGCGTTAAAAGCAGCAGTTAAGGCAGGATGCGATGCCGTTTATCTTGGGGGCTCTCTATTTGGAGCCAGGGCATTTGCTGATAATTTTGACGAGAAAACTATGCTTGAAGCTATTGATTATATGCATAGTAGGGGTAAAGCGCTTCATTTGACTGTGAATACACTTCTTAAGGAGGAGGAGATTAAGCGCAAGCTTTATGATTACCTCCTTCCTTTTTATCTTAATGGAATAGATGCGGTTATAGTTCAGGATTTGGGTGTAATGCGCTTTATAAGAGAGCATTTTCCTGACCTTCCTATTCACTGCTCTACTCAGATGGGTATTATGTCTGCTAAGGGAGCTAGGCTTATGAAGGAAGAGGGCGCTAAAAGAGTAGTTCTTGCAAGAGAGCTTACATTTCCTGAAGTTAAAGCTGTTACAGATATAGACGACCTTGAGATTGAGGTTTTTGTTCACGGGGCTCTATGCTATGGCTATTCTGGGCAGTGCATGTTTAGCAGCTCAATCGGTTCTAGAAGTGGCAATAGAGGAAGATGTGCGCAAAGCTGCCGCCTTCCTTATAAGCTCCTAAATGGTGAGAGCGTCTACATTTTCTCGCCTAAGGATATGTGTGGTTTGGATTCGCTTAAACTTATGAATAATGTTGACTCGTTAAAGATTGAGGGCAGGATGAAGAGCCCTGATTATGTAGGAGTTGTGACAGCGATATATAGAAAATATCTTGATTTAGCGAGCGAGATTAAGGGTGAGTCTGATTACAAAGTTATGTCTAAAGATCTTGATGCCTTAAGGCAGGTCTTTAACAGAGGTGGCTTTAACAAGGGCTATCTTATAAGCAACTATGATTCTAAGATGATGAGTATTAATCGTCCTAATCATGAGGGTGTTTTTATAGGAGAGATTAAGTCGTTAGGAAAGGGCGAGATTTCATTTAAGGCCAAGCAGGATCTTTATAAGGGGGATGTTATTGATTTAAGAGAAAATGACAGGGACTTAGATATAACCTTAACATCGCCTGCTAATTTTAAGTCCAATGACAATGTAACGCTTAAATGTCCTAAGGTTAAGGACTTATCTAAGGGTATTAAACTATATAGAATGAAGAGCAATCAGCTAGTTGAAGATATAGTTTCTGAGTTAGAAAATGATATAATAAATGTCAAAATGCAGGTTAAGTTTATAAAATCTGAGCCTATTAATATCAAGATTAGAAATCTATCTAATCTTGTTGAAGTGAGTTTATCAGGCCCTGAAGTTGAAGCTGCAATTAAGGCACCAGTAACTAAAGAAGCATTAGCTAAGGCTCTTAATAAACTAGGTGGAACAAGCTACAATATTACTTCTTTAGATATTGATATTTCAGATGATGCATTTATGCCGGTAGGAGCAATTAAAGAGATAAGAAGACAGGCCTTTGATAAGCTTGAAGAAAAAACGCATAAGAAATATTTAAGAGAATGCGCAGATAAGTTAAAGGATATAGGAATCGATAAAGCTAATAATAGCGATAACAATAATGCTAAGAATAGCATAAATGATAGCGAGTATAGTAGTAATATTAAGTTAGAAACAAATAAATATAACTACATATCACTATCTAACTACGAGCAATATAAGGCTTTAGACAAGAACTATCCTGACTACAAAATCATTCTACCTTACGAGATAATAGATCAGATTAAGGATGAAGATATTTCTAATATTTACATTGCATTTCCTCATATGTTTAGAGAGAAAACAAGTAAATTGTTTGCAAATGATATAGACCGGCTAGCCAAGGTTAAGGGCTATTTATGCTCATCAATCGACTCGTTAGCATTTGTCTTATCTCATAAGGAGCTTGCTTTAGATATTATAATTGATGATAGTTTATATGCCTTTAACAGCATTTCCTATGATCATATTAGAGATGTGATTAGCAGATATAATAAGAGGCTATTAGGTGTTATAGCACCTTTAGAAGCGACCTTTAAGGAATTAGCCAAGGTTGACAGACCATATATAATTACATTGTATGGTAAAGAGCGCCTTATGACGACGGCCTTATGCGTCAAGAGAAATCTTGGCAAATGCGATAAAAACTTAGATTACCTTACCTTGATTGACAGGAAGGGAAGGAAGTTAAAGGTTTATTCTGACTGCGCTTATTGCTATGACGATACAGGAAGAAGAAATATAATATATAATGATGAGCCTATTAATTTTAACGAGGCGGATATTGATAAGAATATAGAACTCTCAGGAGTATTATATACATTTGCTGATGAGGAGCCTTTAGAAGTTATAAATATTCTAAAGGGAGATACTACTATAGACAAAAACTACGGACATAGATTTAATGGAGTAGACTAGGAGCGAAAATGATACATATTACTTTGGTTATTACATCGTACTTGAATATCGTGCTTGTGGCATTATATACCTTAACCTGCTTTCAGCTTATTGGTAACGAGTCTAAGACTAGGAGCAAGAAGCTTTTTGCAAGGCAGAACAGGGTTTTATTGTTGTTCCATTTTTTTGCTAATCTAGATATTATTTTGCAAATGGGCAAGATGAAATATATATACCTATACGGTGCAGAACTGCTCTTTTTACTTACTGTTATGATTTTTTATCACAGGATGTTAAAGGGTGTTTCAAGAGTAATAACCAACAATATGCTTTTCTTTATGGTAGTTGGAATGGTAATGCTTACTAGATTGTCATTTGAGGACTATGCAGTTAAGCAGTTTGTCACCTTGGTTTTATGCTTTGCTTTATCAATAGTTGTCGCCTTGCTTATGAAGGCTTTGCCGATATGGAGAAGACTTACCTGGATATACGGAATTGGCGGCTTTTTCTTACTTGCCACTGTAGCTGTCTGGGGAGTTGATGAGTACGGAGCAACTAACTGGATTTCAATTCATGGAATTACACTTCAGCCATCCGAGTTTGCCAAGCTTATATTTGTGCTCTTTGTAGCGTGCAGACTTAGCAAAACTCAGGATTTAAAAAGTCTTGTTGTCACAACAATAATTGCAGCATCTTATGTTATTGTTCTCGTATTAGAAAGAGATCTTGGTGCCGCATTAATTTTCTTTGTAACCTATATTATTATGCTTTATGTAGCAACGGGAAGGCTTACGCTTTTAGTTGTCGGCTTTGGTTCAGGTGCCGTGGCGGCTGTCGTTGCATTTAAGTTATTTACCCACGTTCAAAACCGAGTTATAGCATTTAAGGATCCTTGGGCAGTAATTGACGGCGTAGGATATCAGATATGTCAGTCGCTCTTTGCCTTTGGAACAGGTAGCTGGTTTGGAGTAGGAGTGGGAGAAGGCAAGGCTGACGCCATTCCTGTAGTATATTCCGACTTTATTTTGTCGGCGATTGCAGAGGAGTTTGGAACTATATTTGTTCTCTGCGTTTTACTAATATTCCTAGCCTGTTTTATCATGTTCTTAAATGCATCAATGAAGTCTAGTCGTCCGCTATATAAGCTCATAGCACTTGGTATGGGCGTGTGCTTCATTTTCCAGGTCTTCTTAAATGTTGGTGGTGCGGTTAAGTTTATTCCGTTAACAGGTGTAACACTTCCACTTATTAGCTATGGTAGAAGTAGTGTTGCGAGTGTGATGCTATTGTTTGGTATAGTTCAGGGTATCTTAATTATCAGCCGCTCTGACAGGCTTGCTAAAGAGAAGGGCGAGAGCTTTGATGAGGATGATATAACTATAACTGATATCAAGAATCTTAGAAAGAAGAAGGGTGAAGATGAAGAAAGCCCTGATTTAGATGCAGAAGATAACAAGGGCGATATTTTCGATGAGGAAAATGCAATCGAAGATAAGCTGGAAACTGATGCTAAAAGCAAAAAGGAGCACGGCTTCATCTACATGCTTTTAAATAGCTTTGTAAGAACTTCAAAGAAATTAAAGATTAACAGGCAGGTTACCTTGACTGCCTATGTATTTGTATTTCTATTTATCGGGCTTATGGGCTACATTTCCTACTATGTAGCAGTGCCTTCAAAGGCTGATTTAGCAAGCTCTTATAATCCTAGAAAGGATTTATTTAAGGACAAGATAATAAAGGGTAAGATTATCACATCTGATGGTAAGACTGTCGCTAAGAGTGTTAAGGGCAATGGCAGTTACGTAAGAAATTATCCTTATGACAGTTTATTTGCCCAGACGGTAGGCTATGACATTAACGGCAAGGCAGGTCTTGAGGCAAGTGCCAATTACTATTTATACTCTTCGCATGCCTCACTCTTTGAGAGAATAAGCAATGATTTATCAGAGAAAAAGAACAGGGGCGATGATGTACATACAACCCTGGATTACGACTTGCAAAAGGCGGCCTATGATGCACTAGGCTCTAGCAAGGGTGCAGTTGTCGTCCTTGAACCTGATACAGGAAGAATTCTTGCTATGGTCAGTAAGCCTGACTATAATCCTAATACCATCGAGACGGTCTGGGAAGAGCTTAACAAGGTAGATGATTCAGCCCTCCTAAATAGAGCGACAAGAGGCCTTTATCCACCTGGCTCAACCTTTAAGATAGTGACGGCCTTAGAATACGTCAAAGAGCATGAGAAGGATTGGAAGAATTATTCTTATAACTGCGAGGGAAGCTCTATTGTCAGTGGTGTAAGTGTAAGATGTAGTGGCGGCCACGTGCATGGCAAAGTAAGCTTAAGAGACGCTATGGCATATTCCTGCAACAATGCATTTGTTGATATAGGTATGAAACTAGACATTGGTGAATATAGAAAAACAGCAACTTCGCTTTTATATAACAGCGAGATGCCTATAGAATTTGAATATTCAAAGAGCAGATTTGAACTGACATCTAAGTCTGACAGATCAGAGATTCCACAGACATCATTTGGCCAGGGTGACACTTTATGTACACCTCTTCTCAACGCTATGACAGTAGCTACAATTGCCAATGATGGCGTTATGATGAAGCCTTATCTGCTTGACAGCATTGAGAGCTACGATGGCAGAATTGTAAAAGAGTTTAAGCCAGAGGAATATAGTAAGGTTATGTCTGAACACGAGGCAAATGTTATGAACAAGCTCTTAACTGGAGTGGTTGAATATGGTACAGCTTCAAAATTAGCAGGCTTAAAACATAGTTATGCTGGAAAGACTGGAACTGCAGAGACAGGAGAGGGTGACAATACACACGCCTGGTTTGTTGGTTATTCTAATGTCGAGGATCCAGATATAGCAATATCGGTACTTGTGGAAAATGGTGGTTCGGGTAGTGCTGTTGCTGTTCCTATAGCTGAAAAAGTATTTACTGCATATTACAACAAACATAATTGATTATAGATTGAATAATTGTTCGTATTCGTGTATAATATTATAGATTTATGATGACACACCCATTATATACAGGAGGGATTGCAATGGCTGAAGCAACTAGCTGTGGTGGTGTGGTAATATTCAGAGGCAAGGTTTTGTTACTTTACAAGAACTATAAGAACAGATACGATGGCTGGGTGTTACCCAAAGGAACAGTAGAAGAAGGCGAAACGCATGAGGAGACCGCGCTTAGAGAAGTGAAGGAAGAAACTGGTGCGATAGCAACTATTAAGAGCTTTGTCGGAACTAGCGAATACACATTTAGGGCTGGAGAAGAGCTTATAGATAAGCAGGTTTACTGGTATCTTATGATAGGACAGAGCTATTACAGTAGTCCACAGAGAGAGGAATACTTTATTGATTCTGGCTTTTATAAGTATCATGAAGCGTATCATTTGCTTAGATTTGCCAATGAGAAACAGATACTTGAGAAGGCTTATGCTAAGTATCATGAGCTTAGAAGACTTGGTAGTTGGAATGATTTTAAAAAAGATGAAATTAATTTAAAGCAGGATTAGTCCTGCTTTTTTATCGGAGGTATTTATGCTAACATTTTTATTTAAGGATTGTACTGTGATGCTAAGTGTGATTGGAGTCGTATTTGCATACGGACTTACTTATTTATGCTCGGTGACACTTGATAAGTTTATGCCTGCTGATCAGGGAAGAGAGTTCGCTGTCAACGGTGATAAGTCAAGAGGTAAGACAAGAGGAGTAGGATTGTTTTTTGTATCTGTTTTTATCTTTATAGCTGTGATTTTTGGAAAGATAGACAGTGAGTGTGCAGTATATTTATGCTTGATTTTCTGTGGGATGATGACAGGATATTTAGACGATGCAGCTAAGACACCATGGGGTGAATATAAAAAAGGAATATTAGATCTTATAATAGCTATATTAGTTGCGGTTAATTTTCTTTATCACAATTCAGCTGTTGTCAGTCTTGCGATATTTGACATAAGCTTTAAGATATCGATTCCTTTATACGGAGTGCTTATAGTTATCTTAGTATGGGCTTCAATCAATGTAACTAACTGTACTGATGGAGTTGATGGACTATCTACAACGCTTGTACTTATCTCTCTTACGAGTATGTTAGTACTTGGCGGCAATGGACCATTTTTAGAATTAGTTCCATTCTTTATGTCGGCTTTACTTGCCTATCTTTGGTTTAACGCAAGTCCGTCATCGCAGCTGATGGGAGACGCAGGCTCAAGAGCGATGGGATTAGTTTTAGCAATAACAATTCTTCAAACCAAGTCACCATTTATGTTTTTACTATTTGCCGCTGTGATTATAGTTGACGGTGGTTTAGGACTAGTAAAGGTAAGTCTAAAGAGATTTCTTAAGATATCTATTTTTAAGAATACGAGGATGCCTCTTCATGACCATGCAAGAAAGAATCTAGGCTGGTCGGATAGTCAGGTGGTATTTAGATTTGCGATCATTCAGGTTATGATATCAGTTTGTGGATTATATCTTAGTTTAATAAATTAAAACAAAAAAAGCAGGATTAAATCCTGCTTTTTTTAGTGCGGATGGTGGGACTTGAACCCACACGATGTTGCCACCGGCAGATTTTGAGTCTGCTGCGTCTGCCATTCCGCCACATCCGCTTATATTAACTTTTAACTTAACAAAAGGTAATATATCAGAATTTGCTTTATAAGTCAACTAATAAAATAAAAAAATCCCAAAAACGATAATAAAAAGTGCATTTATAAGTGTAAATTGTTAGGCATTTGTGATATAATATTAAAGATTGTGGGCAAATGTGCCCTGATATAAAAAACTACGGTTGGAGGTGTGTTTATGAACTGCAGAAAAGCTAGCTCGCTTATATATACATACCTTAACCACCAACAACTTGGAGACGATTTAATTCCTTTTATTAAGCATATCCAGAATTGTCCTGACTGTCATGAAGAAATGGAGATTAGTTACATCATGATTGAGGGAATGCGAAGGTTAGAAAGTGGTGGCAATATTGCAGTCAACTTTCAAAAGGAGATGGATGATGAGCTTAAAGGTCAGCTTGGCAAGCAAAAGCTCAAGTTTAGGACCAAGGTTCAGATGATTCTAATTGGACTTGCAATTTCTCTTTTTGGAATAGTATTAGGATTTTTTGAACAGGAATTTCATAATGAATATTTAGATAAACAGTTAATCGCTGACAGAGGAAACTATTATTATTACATAAGTACAAGGAATTACGTCTATGATGCTGGAGATTATACGCCTCCGGCAATAAGAAGGGTTATTAATTATGATGAATGATTACTTGCTGATTATAGATGGCTCTAGTTTGCTATCGACACAATATTACGGCAATTTACCAAAGGATATATTATATGCTAAGACTGATGAAGAGAAGGAAGCCCTTTATCATAAAATTATGCATAATAGCAATGGTGTATATACCAATGCGGTATATGGTTTTATGAAGACATTACTGTCGATAATTAAAGGTCAAAAGCCTAAGTATCTAGCCGTTTGCTGGGATATTACAAGAGACACCTTTAGAAGAGAGTTATATTCTGAATATAAGGGCAACAGATCGTCAACGCCTTTGCCACTAAAAGAACAGTTTGATTTGTGCCAGAAGATATGTGATGAGATTGGAATCAAGCAGTTTGCCTCTAAAGAATATGAGGCAGATGATTATGCTGGCTCAATTTCTAACAAGTTTAAGAACGATATTGATGTCATTGTAATGACCAAAGATAGAGACTATCTTCAGCTTGTGGACGATAAGGTTTCACTCTGGATGATGACCTCTAGTGCAAGCAAAGCACAGGATTTTGTTAAGCGTCACTCTTTGTCAAAGGATGATTATATTGCACCTGATCAGGCTTTGTTTTTAACTCCTGATCTGGTTTATGAAGAATATGGCTACACACCAGCTAAGACTGTGATGGTTAAGTCCCTAGCCGGTGATTCGGCAGACAATATTCCTGGTGTTAAAGGAGTAGGAGATAAGATAGCTATTAAGCTTGCCTCTCTTTATGATGACACCAAAGATTTATATGATGATATTAGAGACTTAGATGATGCGGGTATTGAAGAGGTTAAGAAACGTTGGAAAGAAGCAGGATTAACTAGAGCGCCTTTTAAAGCCTTACTTGCTAAGAGTGATGATGAGTTAGTTGGTGAAGAGAGTGCGATGCTCTCTTATAAACTTGCAACAATAAAGCGGGACCTTGATATAACTGAGAGTTTAGATGACTTAGAATTGAAGCTGTCAGCAGAAGGAATAGACAAAGTCTTTAACGAACTTGAATTTCATTCACTATCAGTTAATGGTATTGATGCGAAATATTTAGATTCTAAGCTTACTGCTAGAATAGAATGCGAAGTTATAAATGCAGACAAGTCAAGATTAGATGAATATCTAAACAATGCATATAAGGCTGATATTGTAGGGCTAGATATTATTGCTAACAAGCGTGATATTAATCAGTCAGCTAAACAGCTTTCATTTGATGATTTGTTTAGTGCACCTGAAAATACTAATAGCAAGGAGCTTAGCAAGCATCCACTTGATATAGATAAGTACGAGATAGAGTCATTAGCATTTTCTTACGAGGAAGCTAAGACTGTATGTATAGATAACAATAACTATTCTGATGAGGAGTTAAAAGAGATATTAGCTTCAATTATGACCAAGTCTAAGGCCTTAGTTGTATATGATATTAAGCAGATTTTATATCTCTTATCTCATGATTTAAGAAATGAGCTTTTTATAAAGTCGCTAGATAAAGAATTAGAGATTTTTGATCTCAGTCTTTGTGCTTACTTAATTAATCCGCTTAAGAGCAGTTATCCTTATGATGAGATAGTTTATGATTATAAGTCAGCGCTTAAGGATGTCGATAAGGCATTTAGTTTGTGCGAATTATATACTGTTTTAAGAGATGAGTTAGTTAATAATAAACTATTAGATTTATATTTAGATATTGAACTTCCTACTGCATTTGTCTTGTATGACCTTGAGTATCAGGGTGTGATAGTTGATCGAGAGAAGCTTAAAGAGTATGGAGATTCTTTGACAGAGGGCATTAATAACTACGAGAAGAGCATATATGAAAAAGCAGGACATGAGTTTAATATTCAGTCTCCTAAGCAGTTAGGAGAGGTATTGTTTGAGGAGCTTAAGCTTCCTAAAGCTAAGAAAACCAAACGAGGCTATTCAACAAGCGCTGAGGTTTTAGAGGGGTTAAAGAATGATTATCCTATTGTGGCAGATGTTTTAGAGTACAGAAAGCTAACTAAGCTTCACTCTACTTACGCTATAGGACTTAGTAATTTTATATTGTCTGACGGCAGAATACATGGACATTTTAACCAGACGGTTACTGCGACTGGAAGAATTAGTTCAACAGAACCTAACCTTCAGAATATACCTATGAGAACAGAACTCGGAAGAGCCATAAGAAAGGTCTTTTTGCCGAAAGAGGGCTGCAAGTTTATAGATGCTGACTATTCGCAGATTGAGCTTAGAATATTAGCTCATATCTCAAATGATGAGCATTTGATTAGCGCCTATAAAGAGGGCAAGGATATACACAGTTCAACAGCATCAAGAGTTTTTAATATAGACTATGACAAGGTTACAGAGGGCGACAGAAGAAATGCCAAAGCAGTTAACTTTGGAATTGTTTATGGTATAAGTGCTCACGGTTTAGCTGAAGATCTTAAAATAACAAGAGCTAAGGCCAAGGAGTTTATAGAGCAGTATTATCAGACTTATCCTAAGATTAAGAATTATCTTGACAAGGAGGTCGATACAGCCTATAAGACAGGTATAGTCACAACGCTTTATGGAAGAATTAGACCTATCCCTGAGATTAGATCATCTAACTTTAATATGAGAAATTTTGGAGAGAGAGTTGCAATGAATTCTCCTATTCAGGGAACAGCTGCAGATATTATGAAGCTTGCTATGATTAGGACAGCTAAGGGCCTGCTTGATAAAGGTCTAAAGTCAAGAATGGTTTTAACTATTCATGATGAGATTGTTATTGAGGCATATGAAGATGAGCTAGATTTAGTCAAAGAAGTATTAGTAAATGCTATGACTCATGCGGCAGACCTATCAGTTGATTTAGAGATAAGTCTCTCGGTTGGCGATACATGGTATGAGTCTAAGTAAGGTGAGATAATGGTTATTGGAATTACAGGTGGCGTCGGAGCTGGCAAATCTACTGTCATTAACTATATGGCAGAGAATTTTGACTGCTATGCGATTTTGGCTGATGATGTGGCAAGAGATTTGCAGGCTAAAGATGCCATAGCTTATAAAGAGATAGTTGACTGGCTAGGAGAAGACATTTTAGCAAATGATAAAGAGATTGACAGAGCTAAACTTGCCAAGATAGTTTTTAAGGATCCTATGATGGTTGAGAAACTAAATGATATAGTTCACCCCAAGGTTAGAACTAAGATAGTTGAGTTAGTCAATGATAATCTTGATAAACACGCACATATAGCTATCGAGGCAGCACTCTTAGTTGAAGCTCATTACGAGGACATATATGATGAACTATGGTATGTGTCTGCTGATGAAGAAGTCAGAATTAAGAGGCTTATGTCTGACAGGGGATACAGCTATGAAAGATGCGTTAATATAATCAATAATCAGCTAAAGGATAGCGAATACAGAGCTGCAGCTGATTATATAATTGTCAACAATGGTGATTTATCGAGTCTTAATGAGCAGATAAAAGAGAGACTCTAATTAACAGTTACGGAGGAATAATTATGTCTATGACCTATAATGGACACGAGATTGTGTTTGGATTAGATATAGGAACAAGGAGTATAGTTGGAACTGTAGGTTATAAGGATGCTAGAAACCGCTTTCAGGTTTTAGCGCAGGAAGAGAAGTTCCACGAGCAGAGATCGATGCTTGATGGACAGATTCACGACATAGGAAGAGTTGCAGAAACTATATCATTTGTCAAAGAAAAATTAGAGAGCAAGCTTAATACAAGCTTAACTGAAGTATGTATAGCTGCCGCTGGTCGTGTTCTTAAAACTGCAGTTGGCATGGCTGAGATAGACTTAGCAGACGACAACGTAGTGGATGATGAGTTGGTATACTCAGTTGATATGCTTGGTGTTGAAAAGGCCAATGATATTATCCAGGAGGAAAATGACAGCGAGTATAAGTTCTACTGCGTCGGATATACAGTTGTAAGATATTTCTTAAATGGCTTTGCAATCAGCAATCTTATAGGCCACAAGGCACATAAGATAGGGGCTGAGGTTTTAGCTACATTTCTTCCAGAAGACGTTGTTGACGGACTTTACGCCTCAGTTGGAGAGGCTGGCTTAGAGGTAGTTAACCTTACACTAGAGCCTATTGCTGCTATGAATGTTGCAATTCCTGAGCAGTACAGATTGCTTAATCTGGCGCTGGTTGATGTCGGAGCAGGAACATCAGATATCTGTATAACTAAGGATGGTACTATTGTCGCTTACGGTATGATTCCATTTGCGGGGGACAAGCTTACCGAGATTCTTATGCAGAAGTATTTGGTTGATTTTGACACAGCCGAGAAGATTAAGATGATGCCTGCAAATAGAAAGACCATGACCTATTCTGACATTATGGGTGATAAGCAAAAAATTACCCGTCAGCAGCTTGACTCTGACCTTAAGAGTGAGATTAAGGGAATGGCTAAGCAGATTTCAGATAAGATTAAGGAGCTTAACGGTGGCAAGGCTGTTAATGCTGTATTTGTAGTTGGTGGAGGCGGTAAGGTTAATAACTTTACCAAGGAATTAGCCTCTGCTTTAGGACTTGTTCCAAACCGAGTTGCTCTAAGAGGCGAGGAGGTTATGGGAAGTATCGATATGGTTGAAGAGGGGCTTAAGAAGGACAGCCTTTATGTCACACCTATTGGTATCTGTATTAATTATTACGAGAAGAAGAATAACTTTATATTTGTCACCGTAAATGGTGAGAGAATTAAGCTTTATAACAACAATAAATTAACGGTTATGGATGCTGCTGCGGCGGCTTCATATCCTAATGAGAATCTATTTCCTAAGAGAGGCGGAGACCTTAACTTTACTGTTAATGGCAAGTCCAGAATTCAGAGAGGCCAGCGTGGAGAGGCTGCTGTTATCAAGCTTAATGGCAAGGAAGTCAATATGACTACAACGATTGACCAGAACGACAAGATTACAATCTCTGAATCGACTAGAGGTGACGATGCTTATCTTGAGGTTGGTCATTTGCCAGAGTTTAAGAATGCTATTAACTTTATGGTAAATGGGGCAGAGATGACATGCCCTAGATTCATTATGGTTAACGGCGAGATTAAGTCAGAATATTATAAGGTTTGCGACAAAGATCAGATTGTTATTCTTGATTATTATACTGTCGAGCAATTATTGCTATTCCTTGATTTGCCTAAAAATGTGTCGTTTTATATTAACCATGAAAAAGCTGCGATGAAAGACAGAATATATGACCATTATATGATTAATTGGGCTGAAACCAAGGAAGCACTAGATAAGCTTGAGAAAGAAACAGCAGGCAAATACGGGGCTTATGGAGCCAATGCAGTCGATACTGAAGAAGAGACAGATATAGATAATTTAGATAAAGAAGAGTCAGATATTAAAGAGCCTGAAGCTATTGATGAGACTGTTGATGACGCAATCGATGAAGCTTCAGACGAAGAAATGATCGAGAAAAAAGAGACCAAGAAAGCCAAGCCTAAAAAGGCCAAGACTAAGAAATCAGTCTCAATAAAGATTACAGTTAATGGTGAAGAAGTTAGCCTAGAGGGCAAGCCAAACTACACATTTGTTGATATTTTAGATGTTTATCCATTTGACTTATCAGAGATGGGCGGAAGTTCACTTGCTACAACGCTTAACGGAGTTGATGTTGATTTTACAGCGCCGTTAAAGGAGAACGATCAGGCCCGCATTTTCTGGAATCAATAAGAATTAGGAGGGATGAGTATGGGAGCATCCAAAGAAGATATTCTTAGTGAAAACGAAGCTCTTAATACTAGTACTAACGACAGCAGTGAATCGTCAAAGACAAATGTTGGCGAAATTGACTTTATAGAGGAGAGTAAGAAATACAGATTCTCCGCACAGAAGAAGCATTTTAAGATGCATATTGTTATCGGCGTGATGTTTGTAATATTCTTCTGTTTTAGACTTACTGAGAAAAATGCTAGTATCGAAATCGAAAACTGGATTACTCTAGGACTCTTGTTTTTTGGCCAGTTTTTTGATATGCACTATGCGAGAAGGAAATATAACGAGAGCGGATTTTTGCTAAGAGCAATTAAGATATTTAATATGGCGGCAGCGGCAGCATTTACGGCTAGTTTTAAGAATGACGGGATTATTGTCATGTGCGGACTTTCGTGCTATATTCTTATGGTTATAGAATACCTTGAATGTATTGAGATAACTACCAGCGAGGTTAAAGAAAGAGTCGCAGTTACTTCAGGAGTATTATTAGCAGCGACATATGTTATCGCATTTTTGTTTGCGGGTGTTAAGTTTAGTCTGGTTGAATTTGTGATTCTTATGGTTATTATAGCGCTTTCAATGTACGCTATTGTAAGTCAGGTATATAACCATATTGATCAATATGTAAGCTACATCAACAAGCTTAACCAAAAGAACACCAAGCTCGGTGAGTTAAATGAAAACTTAGATGATCAGAGCCGCAAGATTAAAGATGTTGTCGAGCTTTTAGGGGTTCAAAAGATTGAGCTGTCTAAGGCTTATGAGACCATTTCCTTGCACTCTGCAGAGATGGAGCTTAACAATGAAATCTTAAATATCATTTCGGAACAAAGAGATATGGTTAAGTTTGTTAAGCAGGTTACAGAAACAGTATCTTATGGTGTAGAGGGTGTGGTTGCATGTGGACTCTTCATTGACGGGATTATGAATTCGCCAGTGTTTCCGCTAGTTAACGCCTGCATCGTGAGGGATAAAGACAAGAGCATCAAGAGAGAATTTTTGGCAAATGCTAATGAAATCTTAGATGAGGCGCATCATTTTGACACGACCTATAAAGTTGATGTAGGAACATTTCCTGCGCTTTATCAATGCTTGCTTAATGCTTCGGTTAAGGCATTGATGAGAGTTCAGGTTCAGATAGAGGGCAATATGTGTGGTGTCTTAATTGTCGGCGCTAAAGATGATAAGTTTTTCACTGATGAGACCAAGAATTTCTACTACAATATAGCAACACAGATAGGTATCGGCATTAATAATGCCAACTTATATGTTACAATGGAGAATCTCGCAACTAAGGATGGACTTACTGGTATCTACAACAGACGACATTTTAACAAGCTCTTTAACGACTATGTTACCGATGCGATGGACAAGAAATTACCTATCTCTGCAGCCTTGTTTGACATAGATAAGTTTAAGAATGTCAATGATACTTACGGACACAGCTTTGGTGACTTGGTTATCGTGACTGTGTCTCATATAGCAGACGAAGTTGTAAGAGAGCATGGCGGAATATTAGGCCGCTATGGCGGTGAAGAGTTTATGATGGCATTTCTTAATATGACATCAGAAGAACTTTTGCCGATAGTAACTGAGATTCATGAGAGAATAAAGTCTACAGAGTTAGATCATAACGGTGAGACAGTTAAGGTTAATGTCAGTATCGGTGTTACTGATTATCCTAACTTGTGTTCTAACTTAGCAGATTTACTCAATCATGCTGACTGGGCTATGTACTATTCTAAACAGCATGGTAGAGGAAGAATTACAGTTGACAGTGAAGAAGTACTTAAGGAGGTAGTAATGTAATTATGCATTTTCTAAATATAGCAAGTGGTAGTAGTGGAAATGCTACATATATAGGCAGCGATGATACTCACATATTAGTTGATTGCGGAGTTAGCTGTAAGAAGATAGTTGAAGGCCTAGATCTCCTTCATTTGACAATTCAAGACATAAAGGCTATTCTTATCACTCATGAGCATATCGACCATATTAAGGGCTTAGGTGTATTCTTAAGAAAGCATCCAGTTCCTGTTTATTCTACTCACGGAACTATCAATGGTATCTTAGCTTGTGATAAGTTAGGTGAGCTTGATGGAGATTTGTTTAAGGTGATTAAGCCTGATATCAGTTTTCAAATAGGAGACCTGAATATTGAAGCGTCTTCTATATGGCATGATGCAGCAGACCCTGTTTGTTATTCAGTTAGTGATGAGAATGGCAGAGCAGTTGTTGCAACTGATTTGGGAGATTATGATGAATACCTGATTAACAAGTTAAGCGGGGCAGACTGCTACTTAGTTGAGAGTAATCATGATGTAAGGATGTTAGAGGCTAATCAGAGATATAGCTGGACATTAAAGCAGCGAATCTTGGGCAGATGTGGCCATTTGTCCAATGAAAGATCTGGCGAGTTTATGACAGAAATAGTCAAAAAGTCGCCACCAAAATATATTGTTTTAGGACATTTATCAAGAGATAATAATATACCTGAATGTGCGCTTATAAATATGGAGAATTATATGCGCGAGGCAGGCGTAGATTTAGAGAAGACCAAGATTTTTGTGGCTAGCAGAACTAAGCCAACCGCAGAAGTTTCTATATAATTTTTTAGGAGGATTTTAATAAAATGCATAAGGTAATAATTACAGTGTTAGGTAAGGATACGGTAGGAATTTTAGCAAAGGTATGTACATATCTTTCTAATAACAAGGTTAATATTCTAGATATTTCCCAGACTATCGTTGACGGCTATTTTAACATGATGATGGTTGCTGACTTCAATGATGCCGATAAGGATTTTTATCTTATCTCTGATGAGCTTAAGCAGATAGGCGAGGAGATAGGTGTAGATATCCGTGCTCAGAAGGCAGCAATTTTTGATAAAATGCATAGAATTTAAGGAGATTTATCATGTTAGATATTCGAGAAGTAATAGAGACCAACAAGATGATAATGGAGAATAACCTTGATGTTAGAACCATTACCATGGGTATTAGCCTGCTAGATTGCAAGGGAAGCACAGTTAGCGAGCTTTGTGACAGCATTTATGAGAGAATTACAACTAAGGCTAAGGACTTAGTTAAGGTTGGCCGTGATATAGAAAAAGAACTTGGTATACCTATTGTAAATAAGCGTATATCAATAACACCTATTGCCTTAGTTGGCGGTAGAGTGTGTGAGACTAGTGACGACTTTGTCAGCATTTGCAAAACGCTTGATAAGGCGGCGCACGAGGTTGGCGTTAACTTTATTGGTGGTTATTCTGCCCTTGTTTCAAAGGGAATGACCAAGGCTGATGAGTTGCTTATCCGCTCTATTCCAGAGGCGCTAGCTTCAACTGAGAGAATATGTAGCTCAGTAGTTGTCGGCTCAACTAAGACAGGTATCAATATGGACGCAGTAAGACTCATGGGTGAGGTTATTAAGGAGACTGCCGTTAAGACCAAGGACAATGATAGTTTAGGCTGCGCTAAGTTAGTTGTGCTTTGCAATGCTCCAGATGACAATCCATTTATGGCTGGTGCTTTTCACGGTGTTACAGAAGAGGATGCCATTATTAATGTCGGAGTAAGTGGTCCTGGTGTTGTTAAGTCAGCTATCGCCAATGTCAAGGGTGAGAGCTTTGAAGTATTATGCGAAACAATTAAGAAGACTGCATTTAAGATAACAAGAGTAGGTCAGTTAGTTGCGCAGGAAGCGAGCAAGAGACTTGGAGTTCCATTTGGTATTATTGATTTGTCATTAGCGCCTACACCTGCTGTTGGAGACAGCGTCGGTGAGGTTTTAGAGGAGATTGGTTTAGAGTATGCCGGTGCACCTGGTACTACTGCAGCTCTAGCTATGCTTAATGACCAGGTTAAGAAGGGCGGAATTATGGCTTCTTCTTACGTAGGAGGACTTTCAGGTGCATTTATTCCTGTGTCAGAGGATCAGAGAATGATAGACGCTGCAGAGTGTGGGGCCTTGACCTTAGAGAAACTTGAGGCTATGACCTGCGTATGTTCAGTTGGTCTTGATATGATTGCTATTCCAGGTGACACTAAAGAGAGCACTATCTCAGGTATCATAGCAGATGAGATGGCTTTAGGTATGGTTAATCAAAAGACCACAGCAGTAAGACTTATACCTGTAATAGGTAAGGGTGTAGGTGAGCAGGCTGTATTTGGCGGACTTTTAGGATATGCCCCAATCATGCCTGTAAACAACTATTCATGTGATGATTTTATAGCGAGAAAGGGTAGAATTCCTGCTCCAATACATAGCTTTAAGAATTAATTATTTTTGGAGGTGTAATCGTGGCTGGTGTTTTAGCGGGCTTAGAGCCAGAGGGAGTATTTAAGTTTTTTGAAGAGATAGCTAGCATTCCACATGGTAGCTACAACGTTAAAGCAATTAGTGATTATCTTCTTAAATTTGCAAAAGACAGAGGATATCAAGCAAGTCAGGATGAGGAGCTAAATGTACTTATTAAGGCTCCTGCTACTAAGGGTTTAGAAAATGCGCCAACAGTTATTCTTCAGGGCCATATGGATATGGTTTGCGCTAAGGAGGTTGGCTTTGATTTTGACTTTGAAAAGGAAGGATTAAGGCTTAAACTAGATGGCGATGACATTAGTGCTGAAGGCACAACTTTAGGTGGAGATGACGGTATCGCAGTTGCTTATGCGCTTGCAATATTAGATGACAAAACAATTGCCCATCCAGCTTTAGAGGTCGTTATTACAACTCAAGAAGAGGTAGGTATGGAGGGTGCTCATGCATTTGATGTATCTAAACTTAAGGGCAAATACTTTATAAATATTGATTCAGAGGATGAGGGCATACTTTTAACATCCTGTGCAGGTGGAATTAATCTAGATGCAACTTATGAGCTGCAGTATGAGGACTTAAGAGGCGAGGACTATGTCAATTATGATATTAATATCCACGGTCTTATGGGAGGTCACTCTGGAGCCGAGATTCATCTAGGCAGGGCCAATGCTTGTGTTCTTATGGGACAACTCTTATATGTTTTTGTAGGAGCAGGAGTTCCTTTTCAGCTGCTTTCAATAAGCGGAGGAGAGAAGAATAACGCTATTCCTTCATTTAGCAATGCGACTATAAGAATTAAAGAGAGCCAGCTTGAATCGATTAAGATTGTTTTAAAAGACTTTGTTACGAGGGTTGCTCAGGAGTTTGCTGAGAGAGAGCCTAACATTTTAGTCGATTTAACTAAGTCGGAGAAGAAGTTTGATAAAGCTATATATGAATACACCAAGCTTTCACTAGTTGACGCTATTGCGCACGTAAGTGACGGCGTTTGCAGGATGAGTGAGGATATAGATGGCTTAGTTGAGACATCATCAAATTTAGGTGTTATAGTTTTTGATGAGTCAGAGAAGTTCATTAACTTACAGTTCCTTCTTAGAAGCAGCGTTAAGTCTGAACTTGATAAGCTTGTGTCGGTTATAATATTTGTCCTAAGAAAGGGAGTTTATAACCACGTAGATGATTATTCGGTTGATGAGGGAATAAAGGTAATGCCTTTTATTTCAACGTCTAACGAGTATCCGGGCTGGGCTTATAAGGAGGATTCTAAGCTTAGGGAGCTTGTTATGGATGTTTATAATAAGCAATATGGCAAGCCTATGAAAGCGGAGGGAATACATGCTGGCTTAGAGTGTGGAATATTTGCTGACAAGGCTGATTTTGATATTGTTTCACTTGGCCCTGACATTTTAGATATTCACACGCCAAGAGAGACACTTAAGGTTGCATCTACTAAGAGGACTTATGAGCTTTTGCTAGAGGTATTAAGAAGAGCTGATGAGCTTTCTTAAATCTTGCTAGTATATAGAGTTTAATAATTGAATTATTTAATGAGTTAGGAGAGTTATATGCTTAGAGTAATAGCTGGAGAGGCTAGAAGGCTGCAGTTAAAGTCGCTAGACGGCAAAAACACTAGACCTACTCTTGACAGAATAAAGGAGACGCTATTTAATATTATTCAGCCCGATATAAGCAATTCAATATTTGTTGACTTGTTTAGCGGCACTGGGCAGATGGCGATAGAAGCCTTGTCAAGAGGGGCAGCCTACGCCTATTTAGTTGAAATGAATAAAAATGCTGTCTCGGTCATTAATTATAATCTAGAGCACACCAAATATACTGATAAATCAGAGGTTTTGGCCGTCGATGTCAATACAGCGATAAGAAGATTAAGTGACAAGGGAGTTGTGGCAGACTATATTTACATTGACCCGCCTTACCTAGAGCAGCACGATGAGAGGGTTTTAAGCGAATTATCTCGCTCATCGCTCTTAGGTGATGACACGCTTGTAATAGTCGAAGCTAAGCTTGATACAGATTTTTCATTTACTGAGGGGATGGGATATAGTATAGAGCGCATCAAAGAATACAAAACTAATAAACATATATTTTTAAAGAGGACAAATTAATGAAAAGAGCTATATATCCAGGATCCTTTGATCCTGTGACCATAGGACATAAGGACCTTATCATCAGGTCCACTAAGATGTTTGATGAGGTTATTGTTGCAGTGCTAGACAATTATCGCAAGCAGTCTGCATTTTCTGTTGAGGAGAGGGTGGCAATGCTAGAACTCTTGACTAAGG
The DNA here is from genome assembly GCA_024685635.1 of Lachnospiraceae bacterium. Classification (GTDB taxonomy): domain Bacteria; phylum Bacillota; class Clostridia; order Lachnospirales; family Lachnospiraceae; genus NC2004. The sequence goes on along the minus strand of JAIKVP010000110.1, from coordinate 1,113 downwards.
ACGTGCCAAATGTCAAGGTTAAGTCATTTTCTGGCTTGTTAGTAGACTTTGCCAAGCAGGAAAATGCTAATGTCATCGTCAGAGGCTTAAGAGCTGTCACTGATTACGAGTATGAGCTTCAGATGGCACAGACTAACAGGCAGCTTAATAGCGAGATAGACACTGTGTTTTTGACTGCGAGTGCTGATTGCTCTTATATCAGTTCAAGTGCTGTTAGGGAGTTAGCCTTGTTTGGTGGTGATTATAGTGGATTTGTACCTAAGGAGGTCGTTCCGTATCTTCAAAAAAGGTTTGACGGTTTGAACTAACAATGATAGTATTAGGTATATGTGAATGAAACAGAAAGAAGAGGGTAGTTATGGCTAAACGTAATATAAAAGACATGTTTGATGATTTAGAGGATTTTATTGAGAGCTGTAAATCACAAAAGCTTTCTAGTAATAAGATTGTAGTTTCTAGAGATGTTCTTCTTAATTATATAAGAGAGATTGAGATGAAGATTCCTAGTGAAGTTGAGCATAGTAACAAAATAGTTGAGAATCGTGAGGTTATACTTGCAGAGGCAAGACGCCAGTCGGAGGCGATTATAGCTGAGGCCAATGCTGAGGCACAGAGAAGAGTTAATGATACTGAGATTATGAACATGGCTACTGAGCAGGCGAAAGCTTTGATTGCTCAGGCACAAGCCAATGCAAGAGCTATTGAGAATCAGGCGAATGATGACGCTAATGTATTAAGATTTTCTGCACTTAATTATACCAACAATATAATGAGTGACTTAGCAGGCTTTACTGCTCAGATTATCGAAGAGCAGCAGAAGAGTTTTCAGGATGTTCTTACTACCTTGTCTAATCAGTACCAGACTATTGAGACTAACCGCCAGCAGATAGCATCACAGCTAGAGTCCAATGAAGCGCCAGCTGGTGATGGAAGTGATAGTATTAAGCGTGAGAACATGTCTGATGTTGAACGTATGCATTATGAGACAAGAGCAGCTAACAGTGTTAAGAAAGCTAAGAGCACAGTTCAGCAGAGCCAGTCTTTTGCACAGCCAAGTCAGACGGTCAATGTTGAGAGAGCTCATCCTGAGGTTAAGGTTCAGAGCGTTTCCAC
>JAIKVP010000228.1 GCA_024685635.1 Lachnospiraceae bacterium | reverse complement strand
GTGGTTGATTTAAGATACTACCATGAGGATGTTAAAGAGCTAACTGAGTCAGGCAATTACGATCAGATTATCATGATATATAACCTTGACTTTATGACGAGTGATAGCAACTTTATTTGGATGAATGTTAAATAAAATGGGTGACAGGGGGCGGTTCTGCTGTCAGCTTCTGCCACCACTCACAGAAACGGAGGAATCTTATTATGAAAGAAGATTTTAAGTTTATAGAAGGAGGAGTCACAGCGGCTGCTGGCTATACTGCACATGGCTTAAACTGTGGACTTAATCCTGACAAGAATAAGAACGATTTGGCTTTAGTCTATTCAGAGAAGCAGTGTAACGCTGCTGCAGTTTATACGACCAACAAGGTCAAGGGTGCGCCAATTCTAGTGACTAAGAGACACCTTGATAACAACGGTGGCAAGGCGAGGGCAATCATTGCCAACTCCAAAAATGCTAACACCTGCAACGCTAACGGTATAGAGATTGCAGATGGCATGGCAAAACTTGTTGCCGACAATATGAATATTCCTGAGGACGAGGTTATCGTTGCGTCAACAGGCGTTATCGGCGAGGTTATGAGCATCGAACCATTTAAGAACTCAATCAAAGACTTAGTAGCCGGCCTCTCAAAAGACGGCCATTTACGCGCAGAAAATGCTATAATGACAACCGACACTGTCCCTAAGGAGATAGCAGTCGAGTTTAGTCTAGGCGGCAAAAAATGCGTGTTAGGCGGTATGGCAAAGGGTAGCGGAATGATTCACCCTAATATGGCTACAACGCTTAACTTTTTAACGACAGACGTCAGCATTTCCTCAGATATGCTTCACTCAGCGCTTTCTGAGATTGTGACCGTAACTTATAACTGCCTTACAATCGACGGCGACACATCAACTAACGACATGGTTTCCGTTATGGCCAATGGTATGGCCGAAAATGCTGAAATCAATGATGTTGGAGAAGATTTTGATAAGTTCAAGGAAGCTTTATATATAGTAATGGAGCAGCTTACAAGGATGCTTGCTAAGGACGGAGAGGGCGCAACTAAGCTAATCGAGGTTCATGTAACTAAGGCTCCTTCAAAGGATTGCGCTATCAAGGTAGCCAAAAGCGTTGCAGGCTCTAGCTTATTTAAATGCGCAATATTTGGTGAGGATGCTAACTGGGGCAGAATTGCCTGTGCGGTTGGCTACACAGATGAAGACTTTGACATTATGCTTATGGACTGCGATTTAACCTCAGATGCTGGCGTCATTCCAGTTTGTAGAAATGGCTACGGCGTTGCTTTTAGCGAGGAAGAGGCAGCTAAGGTCTTAAAAGAGGATGAGATTATCGTTAACATTTGCTTAAATCAGGGCGATTACGACGCTAAAGCTTGGGGTTGTGATTTGACCTATGATTATGTTAAGATAAATGGCGATTACAGATCGTAATTATGGAAAGGATGAATGAAATGAAGATTAAGTATTTACTGTTGACATTAGTGCTTGTTATGGCATTTGCATTTGCTGGTTGTTCTGAGAAGATTAGCAATTCAGACGGAAGTAAATCATTTAGCGAGGATACTGAAGAGACAAGCGATAGCACAGAAGAAGAGGCTACTAGCGATGAGAGTCAGACTGACAGCGAGTCTTCAACTGGCGTAGCAGCGCCAGACGGTTCAACCATGGATATGACAGAGACCGCCTATACATCTATTGAAGGTTTTGATCAGACAGCAGCTCCTAAGGCTGGTGATACAATTATAACATTTGACGTTGAGGGCTTTGGCGAGATCAAGGCTAAGCTTTTCCCAGAGGTTGCGCCATATGGTGTTAAGAACTTCGTAAACCTTGCAAATGAAGGTTATTACGATGGTCTTACTTTCCACAGAGTTATAAGCGACTTTATGATTCAGGGTGGAGACCCAGAAGGTACAGGAATGGGTGGAGAGAGTATCTGGAAGACTCCGTTTTATAATGAGATATGTGACCAGGCTTGTGTGATTAGAGGTTCTTTGTGTTATGCGAAGTCACAGGCTGATCCAAGTATCGGCAGTCAGTTCTTTATCACTCAGCTTGCTAAAGTCACCGAGGACGATTTGACATCCTATGAGCAGCAAGGTGTGACATTGACAGATGAGCAGAAAAAGATTTATCTTAAGAACGGTGGCGCTCCTTGGCTACAGGGCGGATACACAGTATTCGGTCAGGTTTACGAGGGAATGGACCTCGTTGACAAGATTTCCAAGGTTGAGACAGATGAGTCTGACAAGCCTACTACAGACGTTATAATGAAGTCCGTTAAGGTATCAACATTTGCAGAAGAGTAAGATTAGTATGGGGACAAGGGATAAGCCTTTGTCCCTTTTTGATATGAGGTAATATATGCTAACAGTATATCTAAAGCCAAACAGCAAAAAGCCAATGTACGAGCAGCTTTATAGCTTCCTAAAGGATGAGATTAAAAAGGGCAATCTAAAAAAAGGTGAGAAACTCCCTTCAAGCAGGGCGCTATCTAGCCACTTAGGAATAAGTAGAAGCACAGTCGATACAGCCTATCAGCAGTTAGTCGCTGAGGGCTATATAATCGCTTCACCAAAAAGAGGCTATTTTATAGCAGAGATAGACAAGCTCCTAAATATAGTTCCTATCGCCCACATGCCGAGCTTTTTTGACATGCCTGAAAAAGAGCCGGACATGCTATACGACTTTGCCCCGGTGGCAAATGAAATCGAGAACTTTCCAGATAATGTCTGGCGCCGCTTGTCAAGAGAGTGCATAAATTACGACAATGGCTCGCTCTTTTTAGATAATGACGCAAAGGGCAGCAAGGAGTTAAGGCAAAAAATCGCTCAGTACCTAAGGGCAAATCGAGGAATTATAACGGATGCAGAGCACATAATACTTGGCGCGGGAAGCCAGTATTTGCTTATGCTCTTATTTAGACTCTTTAAGCAGGGAAGCCTTGTGGCAATGGAGAATCCAGCCTACACGACCGCCTATAAGACCATAGAAGCCTTAGGCTTAAGTATATGTCCCGCCAATGTTGACGAGGGCGGAATGAGTATAGAATACCTAGAAAAGTCTGAGGCCAATATCGCTTATGTCACCCCGTCCCACCAGTTTCCAACAGGAATTGTAATGCCTATTACAAGGCGTGCTAAGCTCTTAAACTGGGCCAATTATAACCCGGGACGATATATAATCGAGGACGATTACGACAGCGAATTTCGTTATCAGGGCAAGCCGATACCGGCGCTTTTAAGTATGGATAAGAGTGACAGGGTGGTCTATTTAGGTACATTTTCAAAGGCGCTTTCATCAGCAATCAGAATGAGTTATATGGTCTTGCCAGATGAACTCCTAAACGCCTTTAACAGCCTGTTTAGAAACTTCTCCTGCACCGTCTCTAAGCTGGATATGGCGATCATGACCAAGTTTATAAACGGCGGAGATTTTGAGCGACATATAAACAGATTGAGAAACAAATACCGCATTCGCCACGACGCATTAATAAAGGCTCTAAAGCAGTTTGGAGAAAATGCTGTCATTAACTCAACTAGCACAGGCTCCTCACTTCTTTTAGAATGGCGAGGAGAGATGGATAGCGAGGCGCTTGTTAAAGCTGCTAAGGAGAAGGGTATTAAGCTCTACCCGCTAGAATCCTACACAATAGGCTCCTACCTTGTGCAATACCCAACATTTGTAATGGGTTACGTTAAATTAGATGAAAATGAAATCGCCGCAGCGATAAAAGAATTAGTTCAAATTTTCCGATAAAATTTGACAAGTTATTTTAATAATATGTATACTGTATGTTGGTTTGTTTTAATTTTTAAGGAGGAATTAAATGTCAGATATTGATGATTTAGATTTTAAAGAGGTTGACGAAAAGGGCGAGTTAATCGACCCTAAAGACGACAAGGACGGCGCTGATAAAGACTCTGACAAGCCTGATGACAGAGATGGCTATGAGAGATACTGCTATTTATGCAGACGCCCTGAGAGTCAGTGCGGACCTCTTATTAATATGCCAAATGACATCGCAGTTTGTAATGACTGTATGCAAAAGACCTTTGACGGCTTAGGCGATAAGCTTAAGATTTTTGATATGAATTCATTTGACTTGTCATCACTTGGCATGGGAATGCCTCGTTTTCAGCAGGTTAAGCCTAAGAAGGACAAGAAAAAGAAGGAAGAGAAAGAAAAGGAGCCTGAGTTAGACCTAAATAATCTACCAGCCCCACATAAGATTAAGGCCTTGTTAGATGAGTATGTAATCGGTCAGGACTATGCTAAGAAGGTGCTTTCTGTCTCTGTTTATAACCATTATAAGCGTGTTATTACCAACACTATGAAGGACATTGAGATTGATAAATCCAACATTTTAATGATTGGTCCTACTGGTTGCGGTAAGACGTATCTTGTAAAGACTTTAGCCAGGCTCTTAGATGTGCCTCTTGCAATTACAGACGCTACATCTCTTACCGAGGCAGGCTACATCGGTGATGATGTAGAGAGCGTTATCTCTAAGCTCTTAGCGGCAGCGGACAATGATGTTGAGAAGGCTGAGAGAGGAATTGTATTTATAGATGAGATAGACAAGATTGCCAAAAAGAGCAGCAACAAGAGCCGTGATGTGAGTGGCGAGTCTGTTCAGCAGGCTTTGCTTAAGCTCTTAGAGGGCAGTGAGGTTGAGGTTCCTGTAGGTGCTTCATCTAAAAATGCAATGGTACCTTTAGCAAATGTAGACACTACCAACATTTTATTCATCTGCGGTGGTGCCTTCCCAGACCTAGAGGACATCATAAAGAAGCGTCTCTTAAAGTCCAACACCATGGGCTTTGGCTCAGAGCTTAAGGATCAGTATGATGATGAGGATGTCATAAAGGAAGTGTCTATGGAGGACTTAAGAGAGTTCGGTATGATACCTGAATTTATAGGCCGTTTGCCTATCATATGCACCCTCACCCATCTTGACAAGGAAGCATTTATAAGAATCCTAAAAGAGCCTAAAAATGCTATCTTAAAGCAGTATCAAAAGCTTCTAGAGTTAGATGAGGTTGATTTAGAATTTGACGATTCAGCCCTTGAGGCTATTTCTGAGCTTGCGATGGAGAAGAAGACAGGCGCTAGAGCCTTAAGAGCAATAATTGAAAAATTTATGCTTGATATTATGTATCAGATTCCTAGAGATGATAACATAGGCAGGGTCACTATTAATAGAGACTATATTGAGGGCAAGGGTGTTCCTGCGATTGAGCTTAGAACTGCATCAGTTCCAAGAATAGAAGATAAATAATATAACTGTTCACAAAATGGAAACATATTTGTTATACCATCTGTATTTGTGACAGATTATTATAATATTTTAGTTGTTACAGTAAGGAGGACATTATGATTAAGGTGAAAGACCTTGTTAAGAACTACGGCTCATTTGAAGCTGTCAAAGGTCTTAACATGAATGTGGAAAAAGGACAGGTTGTCGGTCTTTTAGGACCAAACGGCGCCGGTAAATCCACAACAATGAACATTATCACCGGATATATTTCGGCGACAAGTGGTTCCGTAGTAATTGACGGACACGACATTATGACTGAGCCTATGGCTGCTAAGAAAGCTATTGGCTATCTGCCGGAGATTCCGCCACTATATATGGATATGACCGTTTTATCTTACTTGAAATTCGTTGCTGAACTAAAGGGCGTTCCATCTAAGGAAAGAGCAGAGGAAGTTAAAAAGGCAATGAAAGCAGTGAGAATTGCTGACAGAGCTACTCGTATTATTTCAAAACTCTCAAAGGGATATAAGCAGAGAGTTGGAGTTGCTGCAGCACTTATTGGCAATCCACCAATTCTTATTCTTGATGAGCCAACCGTTGGACTTGATCCAAGCCAGGTTGTAGAGATAAGAGAGCTTATCAAGAATCTTGCAAAAGAGCATACAGTAATCTTAAGCTCACATATTTTGTCAGAGGTTAGCGAGGTCTGCGACCACATTATCATCATCAACAATGGTACTGTTGTGGCTGAGGATACCCCTGAGAACCTTTCAAATGCTTACTCTAACCAGTCTCATGTCAATATGGAGATCAAGGGTGATGAGGCATCGATTAGTGCAGTTTTAGATGGTATGGACTATGTTAGCAGCTATACATTTGGAGAAGTCGTTGATGACATCATTGCTGTTAAGCTTATTCTTGATACTGACGAGGATAAGAATGACGAGCTCTTCTTTGCATTTGCTGAAGCTAAGCTTCCAGTTCACAAGGTATCAAGAGAGAATCTGAGCCTTGAGCAGGTATTCCTAAAGCTTACTGAAGATGAAGCGGCAGATCATGCTGAAAAAGCGGAAGATGCTGTTGAAGAAAATGCAGAGAATGGTGATTCAGATGATGAGTCCTACGATTCAGATGAAGAGGCAATCATTACTGATGATGAAGAAGAAAGCGAGGTGGAAGAATAATGCTAGCGATTTTTAAGAGAGAAATGCAGGGCTATTTTACTTCCATGATAGCTTATTTATTTATGGCAGGTTTTGTAGTTGTAGTCGGCATTTACTTTATGTATTACTGTGTAATCAACGGTTATGCTGATTTCGCTGGAGCAGTGCTTCCAAGTACCTGTATATGGTTTAGTTTACTTATTCCTATTATAACAATGAGACTGTGGGCAGAAGAGCGCAAGCAAAAGACAGATCAGCTCTTATTAACAGCCCCTATAAGCGTAACGAGGATTGTTTTAGGTAAGTATCTTGCAGTTGTAACACTATTTGCCATTACATTGCTTGTACTTTTCCTATTCCCAGTTATCTTAAGCTTTTACGCTGATGTGGCATGGCCATCAGTTTTCACAGGATTTTTAGGATACTTACTCTTAGGCTGTTCACTCATTTCAATTGGATTCTTCATTTCCACATTGACTGAGAATCAGATAGTTTCAGCAGTTGTATCTGCAGTGTTAGTATTGATGTTCTTCTTCTTAAACAACCTTGCGGATTCTTTCCCGGGAAGAGCAAGATATTCAATCATGATGCTAGGAGTTGTCGTAATTGGAATTATGATTTTATTCTACACATCAACTCATAAATATTTGCCATCAGCGATTGCTGGAGTTTTAGGTATTGGCGCAATTGCGTGTGGCTATTTTATCAATCCTTCAATGTATGAGGACGGAGCAGCCAAGTTTGTAAACTGGTTCTCAGTACTTGACCGTTTCTATTCATTTTCAGATGGATTGTTAAATGTTAGCTCGATAGTATATTACCTTTCCTTCGTTGGAGTGTTCTTGTTCCTAACAATACGCTCTATTGAGAAGAAGAGATGGAATTAGAAGGGAGGGAATTAAATTGGCTAAGAAAAATAAAAACAATAAGAATAATAAGCCTGATACTAAGAAGGCAAATGATAAAATCGAAGAAATAGTTGAGGAAGTTAAGGAGCAGGCTACTGAGGCAAAAGAGGCAGCTACTGACGCTGTTTCAGACGCGAAAGAAAAAGCTGAAAAACTAGCTTCTGATGTAAAAGAAAAAGCTTCTGACGCTAAAGAAAATGCAAAAGAGAAGGCTGACAAAGCTAAGAAAAATGCTAAGAAGTCAGGAGAGCCTGTATCAATTGCAGAGCGTAAAGTTAGATACGGAATTATGGCATCAACATCTGTTGTTATCGTAATTTTATTAGTAATTGCGTTAAACGTAATCCTCTCATCTAAGGAGTGGAGCGTTGACTTGACAAAAGACAAGCTTTATTCCCTATCTGATGAGACCGAGAAGATTCTAGACGGTCTTGATAAGGATCACGAGGTAACAATTTATTTCATGAATTCTACTTCAGCAGTTAACTCAGTATATAAGAATATCCTTACCCAGTACGACAAGCATGCCAATGTTACTGTTGTATATAAGGATCTTGAGAAATATCCTCAGTTCCCAAGCGCGTATCTTGATGAAGGCGCAGAGGCATCAGAGGATGATATGATTGTAGTATGTGGAACAAGATATAGATATTTAAAGAGTGCTGATTACTTAAAATATGGCTATGATCAATCAGGGAACTACGCTACTACCATCAATATCGAGCCTAAGGTAACATCATCAATTAATTACTGTGTTTCCGGAATTACTCCTATCATTTACACAATGACAGGACAGGGAGAGCAGGAGTTAGGCGAGAACTTTAAGTCAGCTCTTGATATGGACAATTATGATGTTCAGAACTTAGATATCGTTTCGGATGGTGGAATTCCTACTGATTGTGACTTGCTTGTAATAAACGCACCATCAAGTGATTTGCCAGAGAGCGTTATCACTACAATTAAAGAGTATATGGATCATGGTGGACGCATGTTTGTTGCTATTGACCCTAATGATATGTATACCAATCTTAATAAATTATTAGAAAGCTATGGTGTCAAGGTAAATGAAGGAATTATGGTTGAGACTGGTTCAGGTTACTATATGGGTAACTATCCAACCTATCTCTTACCAACTATTGCACAGCATGAGGTGACAGAGCCTCTTTCAACAGCAGGACTTAAGGTGCTTGCACCTGTTTCAAAGGGTCTTACAGCTGTTAAGGTTGATGGCTATGAAGCAAGTGATCTTCTTATGTCTTCAGATCAGTCATTCTCAAAGGTTAACCTTCAGAGTGAGAGCATTGAGAAGGAAGATGAAGATATCGCAGGTCCTCTAGCAATAGCAGAAATAGTTGATAATGCATCAGGTGACGGAGTTCTCTTCGTTTCTGGATGTTCATCAATGGGCGTTGACGATATTGATAACTATACTGCCAATGGTAATACTAATCTTTACGCTAATGCGGTTAATTATCTTATCGGACAGGATGAGCAGATTTCAATTAAGCCTACTAATGTATCTACTGACCGTGCGATGTTCTCTGCATTTGCAGCGAAGATGGTAATTGCGGTAGGTATTGTGGGATTGCCGGTGTTGCTTATACTCGTAGGAGTTATAGTGGTGTTGATACGTAAGAAGAAGTAAGTGGCGTTGGGATTATTTTTGTATGTGATATATAGAATGGGTGTGGGTGTTTTTCCTCAGTTTGTTTATTCGGAAAAACACCCACACCCATTCTTAATTTACACTGGTACGAGTTGAATAATCGCAACTCGGGGGTGGCGAGCCACCCGGGAGTTGCTTTCCTAGGTTCGTTTATTCGGAAAAACACCCACACCCATTCTTAATTTACACTGGTACGAGTTGCTTTTTTATTGGGAGTTATTTTTTGGGTTTAGGTAATTCCATATACTTTTATTGTTTGTTACTGTATAATTTCCTTTGTTGGAGAGTAGGTATAGCTGGAGTTTGGTTCCGTCTTGGAGGGTGTTGCCGCTTCCAATTAGGGCTTTGTTTCCTCCGCTTGCATTCCATGGGTAGCTCTTGGTCCATTCACCGTTTACATAGTATAGTGGTTTAGAGTCCTTCTCTCTTACATAAACTACTAAGCTTACAGTGT
>JAIKVP010000218.1 GCA_024685635.1 Lachnospiraceae bacterium | reverse complement strand
TAATTCCGGAAGTAATAAAATACCCGTCTTCCTTCATAAACTTCTTAGCTATGCTAGAAAGTGGAATAATAACATCCGCTAAAATGTTAGCAACAACGATGTCATATTCACCGTAACCAAGCTTCTCACACAATTCCTCATCCTCAAGCAAGTTGCCCTGATAGGCTGTCATTAGACCTTCCTCAATCTTGTTGACCTTAAGGTTCTGCTCAGTTGCAGTTATAGCATTAGGGTCAATATCTGTTCCAACAACCTTGCCGGCGCCTAATTTAAGCGCAATAATAGATAGTATTCCACTACCACAACCTAAGTCTAACACTTTAGCACCTGGCTTTAGATACTTCTTAATTCCAGAAATACATAGTCTAGTTGTCTCATGCGATCCAGTACCAAAGGCGGTTCCCGGGTCTATCTCAACTATAATATCATCATCCTTAGCATCATTAACCGTCTCCCAAGTCGGCTTAATAATGATATTGTCATCTAGTCTAAATGGCTTAAAGAACTGCTTCCAGTTGTTAATCCAGTCCTTATCCTCAGTCTCTGATATTGTAACAGTTCCTTCTCCTATATCAAAAAATGGAGCAATTCCCTTTAAGACTTCCTTGACCTTAGACGCTGCTTTTTCTGCTTTAGCCTGAATTGTCTCAGGGCTTTCGCCATCTTCAATCTCAACATAGCATGAAACCTTAGCCTTGCCATCATTTGGCGCAATCTCATCTGGCAAAAGGTCTACATACATAGTTCGTCTATCCTCTTCAGACAAAGGCACATGATCCTCTACCTCAATGCCTTCAAAACCAGCCTCATTGAGCTCATAGCTAATCATATCCGTAGCTTCAACTGTAGTGTCAATTGTTATTCTACTCCATTTCATAACTGCACCTCCAAACATCAGTAATTATACTACAAATAGCACAATAAAGCCACCCACAAATATGTGAGTGGCTCTATATATACTACTTCTTAAAGAAACCTTTTTTCTTCTCTGATGGATCATCACCCTCGTCATCAAGCTGTCTTAAGATCTCCTTCTCTTTCTCAGAAAGCTTCTCAGGAACCTGAACAACTAATGTTACGTAGTGATCACCTCTGATTGAATTGTTCCTGATTGTAGGAACTCCTTTACCTTTAAGTCTGATCTTGGTATCTGTCTGAGTACCAGCCTTGATAGAATACTTAAAGTCTCCATCAATTGTGTTAATAGTAATCTGAGCACCAAGTGCAGCCTGAGTAAATGTAATAGGCTGTGTTGAATAAAGGTCATACTCGTGTCTCTGGAAGATTGGATGCTGATTAACCATAACAGTAACAAGCAAATCTCCTCTGTCACCGCCACGCTTACCAGGCTCTCCCTTGCCTCTTATGCGAACGCTCTGTCCGTTATCAATACCGGCAGGAATGTCAACCTGAATCTTCTTCTTGCTGGTCACATATCCGCTACCACCACAGACACGGCATTTGTTCTTGATAACCTTACCTGTACCGTTACAGTCTGGACAGGTCTGGATATTTCTAACCATTCCAAAGAGCGACTGCTGTGTAAATGTAACCTGACCCTTACCACCACACTTAGAACATGTAACAGGCTCATGGCCTGGCTGGCATCCTGATCCGTGACAGAAATCACATGGATCCTTTAGTGGAAGCTCCATCTCCTTGGTACATCCAAAAACAGCCTCTTCAAAGTCGATACGTATGGATGTCTTGATGTTAGCGCCTCTGACAGGGCCGTTGTCATCACGACGTCCTCTTCCGCCACCGGAAAACATATCACCGAAAATGTCGCCAAAGATATCGCCCATATCTCCCATATTAAATTCAAATCCGCCACCTGAGAAACCACCAGCGCCCGCATCAAATGCAGCATGTCCAAACTGGTCATACTTAGCACGCTTATCAGGATCGCTTAATACCTCATAAGCCTCTGAAGCCTCCTTAAACTTAGCTTCAGCCTCCTTGTCTCCCGGATTCATATCAGGGTGATACTTCTTAGCCACTGCGCGGTATGCTTTCTTTAAGTCCGCATCGCTGGCATTTTTATCAACACCTAACACTTCATAATAATCTCTTTTATCAGCCATATCTTTCGCCTTCCATATAGAACGTAAAAATAATTAACCTATTATACTTCCTTAAAATCTGTATCTACAACATCATCTGGATCATAATCAGCAGCGCCTGCGCTCTCTGCACCTGTTCCAGCATTGGCATTAGGTGCTGACTGCTCATACATCTTGCTGAACAATTCCTGAGCTGACTCTGTTAACTTCTCCTTGCCAGCCTTGATCTTGTCAACCTGGTCATCTGTCATATTATCAGGGTCTGTGCTGGCAATCAAGTCCTTAAGCTCCTTAAGGTCTGCCTCAACCTTATCCTTCTCAGCTCCGTCAAGCTTGTCACCAACCTCTTTTAATGCCTTCTCTGTCTGGAATACCATTGCGTCTGCATCATTTCTAGCCTCAACAGCTTCCTTACGCTTCTTATCCTGTGCCTCAAACTCAGCAGCTTCCTTAACAGCCTTGTCGATATCCTCATCAGAAAGGTTAGAACCTGCAGTGATTGTGATATGCTGCTCACTACCAGTACCTAAGTCTTTAGCAGATACATTAACAATACCATTAGCATCGATATCAAATGATACCTCAATCTGTGGAACACCACGTCTTGCTGGTGCGATACCGTCTAAGCGGAAACGACCAAGTGTCTTATTATCTCTTGCGAACTCACGCTCACCCTGTACAACGTGAATATCAACTGCATCCTGATTATCCTGAGCTGTTGAGAATATCTGGCTCTTCTTAGTAGGAATAGTTGTGTTACGCTCGATAAGTCTTGTAGCAACACCACCCATTGTCTCGATAGAAAGTGAAAGTGGAGTTACATCAAGAAGAAGAATCTCGCCTGCACCTGCATCACCTGCAAGCTTACCACCCTGGATAGAAGCACCGATAGCAACACACTCATCTGGGTTGATACCCTGGAATGGATCCTTGCCTGTAAGCTGCTTAACCTTAGCCTGAACAGCGATGATACGAGTAGAACCACCAACTAGGAGAACCTTGTCAAGATCGTTAGCTGTAAGTCCTGCATCCTTTAGAGCTGACTGAACAGGTCCTGTTGTTCTCTCAACCAAATCATATGTGAGCTCATCAAACTTAGCACGAGTGATATCCATGTCAAAATGCTTAGGTCCCTCAGCTGTTGCTGTGATGAATGGAAGGTTGATGTTAGTTGTTGTAGAAGAAGAAAGCTCCTTCTTAGCCTTCTCAGCTGCTTCCTTCAAACGCTGCATAGCCATCTTGTCACCAGACAAGTCAACGCCTTCCTTGCTCTTGAAATCATCTAACATATACTGTGTGAGTACGTCATCAAAGTCATCACCACCGAGCTTATTATCACCGGCAGTTGCTAATACCTCAATAACTCCATCACCAATCTCAATGATAGATACATCAAATGTACCACCACCAAGGTCATAAACCATAATCTTCTGCTCATTTTCATTGTCCAAACCATAAGACAATGCAGCAGCTGTAGGCTCGTTGATGATACGCTTAACATCAAGTCCTGCAATCTTACCAGCATCCTTAGTTGCCTGACGCTGTGCATCTGTAAAGTAAGCAGGAACAGTGATAACTGCCTCTGTTACATCCTCGCCGATATAAGCCTCAGCATCCTTCTTAAGCTTCTGAAGAATCATAGCTGAAATCTCCTGTGGAGAGAACTTCTTATCATCAATTGCTACTCTATAATCTGAACCCATGTGACGCTTGATAGAAGCGATTGTCTTGTCTGCATTTGTAACAGCCTGACGCTTAGCAGGATCACCGACAACCCTCTCACCATTCTTAGTAAATGCTACAACTGATGGAGTTGTTCTAACGCCCTCTGCGTTAGTGATAACAACTGGCTTACCACCTTCCATAACAGCTACACACGAGTTAGTAGTTCCTAAATCAATACCAATAATCTTTCCCATAATAAAATGCCTCCTATGCATATTAAATCATTAACTAGTATCTATGTAAATGTTGTTAAACCAACTAATTAGCAACCTGAACCATACTGTATCTTAAAACCTCGTTCTTATACATATAGCCCTTTTGCATCTCCATAACTACGGTTCCTTCCTCGTATTCATCCGACTCAACCTGCTGAACGGCGTTGTGTAGGTCTGGATTAAACTCGGTTCCCTGAGCATTCATAGGCTCAACCTTAACTGATGTCAAATAGTCAGTTAGCTGCTTATGTATACGCTCAATTCCCTGAACAAATGCATCATCCTTTTGTTCATCTGTCACGGAATCCATAGCTCTCTCAAAATTGTCAACTACAGGAAGTAATTTCTCAAGCACCTCCTTAGCTCCTATATCATACTGACGAATGCTTTCCTTCTCGGTACGCTTACGCATATTCTCAAATTCTGCCATCAGTCTTTGATACTTATCATTCTGAGCTGCAAGTTCTTCAGTAAGCTTAGCCACCTTAGAATCATCTTCCTTGGCATCTTCATTGCCATTCGCTTGCTTAGTCTCCTCACTAGACTCTTTAGAATCAGTATCAACTGAACCTTCATACTCTGCAATTCTCTTTTTCAGCTCTTCATTTTCCTCCTTAAGCTCTTTAAGCTTCTTAGAAACTGCATCTAGAATTTCGTTCTTCGCCCTATTGTCCATCTCCATGTTCTTAACATGTTTAGGCTTGGCGTTGGCCTGTGGCTTTTGCTTAGAAGACTGTTTGTTAGCGGCCTGCTTAGTTGCTCCCTGCTTATTAGAAGCAGTCTGCTTATTAGCACTAGTCTTGGCATTGCCCGACTTTGCCTTAGCATTAGTCTTCTTCTTGTTATCTGCCATTTATTATCACCTCTTAAATATATATTGCTAATTAATGACCTCTTTCTAGGTCTTTTTATTCTTAAATATCGTATCTAGCTCATCGGTAAGATTTCTGAGTGTTGTAACTACCTTGTCATAGTCCATTCGCTTAGGTCCTATGATACCAATCTTGCCTCGAACTCCCTCCTCTAACTCGTAAGTAGCAGTTACTATACTACAATCATTAAGTGTCTCAACAGGAGTCTCATCTCCGATATAAACCTGTATTCCGTACTGGTTGGTAGTGCCGTCTTCATTTTCATCAGCTATCAGGTGGTTTAAGGCTTTCTTCTCTTCAAGCACCTCTAAGAGCTCGCCAGCTCGGTTGATATCCCCAAGCTCTGGATATTTTAAAATGTTAGTAGCACCGCTTGTGTAGACTTCAGTCTCCGTTGCTGATCTTACAGCGTCTATAATACCATCAAAAATATGCTCTAAAATATCTGCATATACTCCAGCCTGCTGTTTCATAGTCTGTACAAGTTCAAGATCAATCTCCTTAACAGAAACA
Organism: Lachnospiraceae bacterium; assembly: GCA_024685635.1. GTDB lineage: Bacteria > Bacillota > Clostridia > Lachnospirales > Lachnospiraceae > NC2004. Next base: position 10,675 of record JAIKVP010000218.1, on the reverse strand, counting down.
CCTGTAAGGAAGGTATTTAATAGGACGTTTAACTTTAACAGCTCCTCGTTAGGAATACGCTCTTCTACGTCTATCATCTTGTTCTTGATTACATTGCTTCCAACGACGATAACTGCAAGTAGCTGTTCATCATCGACCTGTGAAAGCTGTACAAACTTGACATTGGTATTCTTGTAATCAGGGCCGGTTACCATAGTCGCGTAATTGGTATTGTATGCCAAAACCTTAGCAACCTGCTGTAACAGAGTCTCAAGTCTGTCTACCTTAGCAAGCAGCTTCTCATGCTCCTCGTCCTTGACTGTCAAAGCATGTTCTTCACGCTCTAAAGCCTTCTCGGCCATCATCTGGTCAACGTAAAGTCTGTAACCTGCATCTGATGGAATACGTCCAGCAGAAGTATGTGGCTGTAAGATATAGCCCATCTCCTCAAGGTCTGCCATCTCATTACGGATGGTTGCGGATGATAGATTAAGGCCTTCCATCTTAGATATGGTTCTTGAGCCTACTGGCTCGCCAGTCTCTAAATAGGTCTTTATGATTGCTTGCAATATCTTACGCTTGCGCTCGTCAAGTTCCATCTAACCATCCTTTCTGCAAATGCTAAAATGCTGATATATACTAGCTTTTAACTGCATCTGCTCTTTCTGTTAGCACTCAACATCTATGAGTGCTAATATCATTATGCTTATGTTACTACTATAAGAAGGATTTGTCAATAAAGTTTTAAATAGAAAATAGCAAGATGTTTATATATTTACATCTTGCTATTGTTGGCATCTCTATTTATCGGTTAATTTCTTCAAATCTTCTTAAATCTTAATGAAAGGGATGTAAGAAGGCTGTCTTTAATGGTTTTCATAATTCTCATCTTACTAGCGCCTTCTTTGTTGTCATATCTTAATGTAAATGGAACCTCATCAAAGACTGCTCCTATCTTATATAACTTATATAAGACCTCCATCATACAGGCAAATGTCTGCTTTTCAACGAACTTATCCTTATATTTATTGATTGCCTTATCTATGATTGAATATTTATAAACTCTGTAGCCACAGGTGTAGTCCTTAACATTTTTTACATTTAAGACAAGCTTATAATAGACGCCAGCGCCATTACTTAAGAATTCTCTAAAGCCTGGCACTCCAACCACCTCGGCTCCTTTTTGATATCTTGAGGCAATTACGACATCTGCGCCCTCATTTATCTTATCTATCATAGATAGAATATATTTCGGATCGTGAGTATTATCTCCGTCCATTAAGACGCATAAATCCCCCTCGCCACATTCCTTGTTAAATATAGAGAATGCTGTAGTGACACCACCACCAAGATTCTTATTAACCTCATGCTGATGAAGTCTTATGTCATTAGGATATTTTGTCACACAGTCTCTTATCCTGTCGGCAGTGGAGTCTGTGCTCTTGTCATCTATAGCTATTACAGTAAGCTTGTATCCCTTGTCTAACAAAGGCTCCTTCATCTTAAGCCACTGCGAAATCAAGTCGACAATGTTATCTTCTTCATTGTAACAGGGTAGCATTGCGTATATCTTATTCATAATCAGCCTCCCTTATTCAACCTTAGAATATAAAAACTTTCTTATATGATAATTTATAACAAATGATACTGCTAACGAACAAAATTTAGATATCACATAACTCAAGTTAGTATCTATCATTTTTTTTAGAAATGAACTAGCAAAGCCTACTACAGTGTCCTGAATTAAAACGCCTAAAAAAAATGTGGAGATATATATTAGAACTGTCTTATAACCAACACTTTTGTCAAAGACCTTTCTTGTAACAAGCAAATAGTGTATTAAGGAACCGACAATAATTCCAGCAGTGTTAGAAACTACTTCATTATAGCCTAATAGGTTTAAAACCAGAAGGCCTATAATAGTTTCTATACCTGCAGTAACTAAAGATACGGCAATATATGACAATGATTTTTTATATTTCTTTATAAGATCTAATATTCTTTCCAAAGCAGCACCTCTAAAGCAATATGAAAAAAGAATCTATTAATTGCCAAAGATTATTTCATATAATCTATCTTAAATAAACTAGCTTATAACACCTCATCAAGCACCTTGACCAACTCATCGACATGCTCTTTCTTAATAACAAGCGGTGGCACCATCCTGAGCACATTGCCTCCAGCAATGATTACAACCACACCCTTATCTAAGCATGCCTTAACGACGTCCGCTGCCTTATATTCTTCTGAAAATGCTAAGCCCCTCATAAGACCTGTACCCCTCACTCCTGTTATCTTATCTGAGTGACGAGACATAACGCCTTTAAGAGCCTCATCAAAATATTCTGCTATTTCATTTACATGGTCAAGAATGTTCTCTTTTTCAAATATTTCATATACCTTGCAAACCGCTGCTGTTGCTAGTGGGTTACCACCGTAGGTAGTTCCATGATCACCAGGAACAAGTGACAACGCAAATTTAGCATTTGCAACAAATGCACCTACTGGTACTCCGCAACCTAAAGCCTTAGCTGTAGTTACAATATCAGGCTTAACACCATATTTTTGATATGCATACATATATCCTGTACGTCCCATTCCACACTGAATTTCATCAAGAATCATAGCGATATCGTTCTCATCGCAAAGCTTTCTAACTCCCTTGATGAAGTCTTCATTGGCTGGTGTTAGACCGCCCTCGCCTTGAACTGTCTCCATAATAATTGCACAGGTGTCATCTGTGATTAATGCCTTTACTGAGTCTAAATCATTGTAGTTAGCAAACTTAACTCCGCCGATAAGTGGCTCAAATGGTGTGCGGTAGTGCTCAGTTCCTGTCACAGATAAAGAGCCCATAGTACGGCCGTGAAATGAATTGTTCATCGCAATTATCTCGCCCTTACTGTTAGGATTCTTGTCATAAGCATACCTTCTAGCAAGCTTAAGTGCGCCCTCAATTGCCTCTGCTCCAGAGTTGGTAAAGAATACCTTATCAAGGCCTGTTGCGTCGGCAATATACTTAGAAGCCTTAATTGCAGGCTCGTTAAAATAAAGATTAGATGTGTGTAAAATCTTATCAACCTGATCTTTAATTCCATTTTTTAATTCATCATTGCTATAACCTAGAGCGTTAACTGCAATACCTGCGGTAAAGTCTAAATACTTCTTACCCTCGTCGTCATAAAGGTATACATCCTCACCCTTTACAAAGCATACCGCCCTGTTATATACATGTATAAAATGTTCATCTGCTTTTACTAAATCTAATGACATAATAATTCCTTCTTTCTGATCTATCATTCTTAAAGTTTTTCCAAATTAACTAAGTTCATGCCTTAAATCTCTTTTTATTCCTCATCCTTCTTATCATCCACAACAACATGTCCAGTCTCATCAACTCTTGCAGCCTTGTCATTGTAGTGATATAAGGTGTCCATAAGGTTAAAGTCAACTACATCCTCAGTGTCTCTAACTCTTATAGTTACCTCTTTAGCAAGCTTCTCAATCTCTTCTTTACTAAGGCCTGAAACCTCAACAATATCCTCAACCGGTATCTCTACCTCAAGCATATTTTTAGCAATTTCAACCTGTCTCTTCTTGGTGTTATTCATATTAAATCAACCTCTATTCTTTGATATTATTAACTATTTAGCTTCAAGCCATCTACTGTTAGCCTCTAACACCTTCTTCATCGCATCATGACCTGGCGCTCCGATAGTATTTCTCTTCTCTACACAGGTCTTCATGCTGATAGCATCATATATATCCTCAGAAAATGCTGATGACAATTTCTGCATTTCGCTAAGCTCCATATCATCAAGCGCGATGCCCTTATCTATACAGTAAAGAACCATCTGTCCCACAATGCCATGAGCGTCTCTAAATGGAACGCCGTGCATAACAAGGTAATCAGCTGCATCAGTAGCATTGGTAAAGCCATTCTTAGCAGACGCTGCCATCTTGTCCTTATTGACTGTCATAGTTGCAATCATGCCATCAAACAAGGCAACACATCCCTTAACAGTGTCAATCGCATCAAATGTAAGCTCCTTGTCTTCTTGCATATCCTTATTGTAAGCAAGCGGAATTCCCTTCATAGTTGTCAAAATCGAAGTTAGCGCCGCATAAACTCTACCAGTCTTACCTCTTACAAGTTCTGCAATATCAGGATTCTTCTTCTGTGGCATAATCGAAGAGCCGGTCGAATATGCATCATCAAGCTCAACAAACTGATACTCATTGCTGTTCCAGATAATAATCTCCTCTGAGAATCTTGAAAGATGCATCATAATAGTTGAAAATGCTGACAGCATTTCAATAACGTAATCTCTGTCAGACACGCCATCCATACTGTTAAGGGATGGTGCATCAAATTCTAAAAGCTCTGCCACATAGTCTCTATCAAGTGGATATGTTGTGCCAGCCAAAGCGCCAGAGCCTAACGGGCATATATTCATGCGCTTTAAGATGTCTTCAATTCTGTCATAATCTCTCTTAAACATCTCCATATAAGCGCCTAAATGGTGGGCTAATGTCACAGGCTGTGCCTTTTGCAAATGCGTAAATCCCGGCATATAAGTCTCAATATGCTGACCCATAAGAGAGTGAATAGTCTTAATTAAATGCAAAACTACGCCCTTAATCTCCTTAAGCTCATCTCTACAGTAAAGTCTCATATCAAGAGCTACCTGGTCGTTTCTACTTCTACCTGTGTGAAGCTTCTTACCTGTGTCGCCGATTCTGTCAATTAAGTTAGCCTCAACGAAGCTGTGGATATCCTCATACTCGTCAGTGATGATAAGCTTGCCGCTATCAACATCAGCAACTATTTCATCTAAGCATCTGATGATGTCATCTCTCTCAGCATCTGTTAAAATGCCAACCTTAGCAAGCATAGTAACATGTGCTTTACTTCCTCTGACATCCTGCTTAAAGAACTTCTGATCAAATGAAATCGACGCGTTAAAATTATAAACCAATTTATCGGTCTCCTTAGTAAAACGACCGCCCCATAACTGTGCCATAGCATACCTCTTTTCTTAATATTTAAATATTATTCTTATATCATTTGTTATTTACCAGTAAAATACTATAACAATTCAAGCCTATATTTTATCACATTTTCTATGATATGTCACTTTATTTGATGATAAATGACTAATATTAGAATCTGACAATCTAATAAATCAAAACGAATATGACAATCTAATAAATCAAAACCCCGGCAGATAATCTTGCCGGGGCCAAATCTTACAATCAATCTTACAATCTAATAATTACTTCTTGCTAATGTATCCCTGAGCCTTAAGTAACTCTGCACATAGTACAGCGCCACCTGCTGCTCCTCTGACTGTATTGTGTGAAAGTCCAACGAACTTCCAATCGTAAATGCTATCCTCACGAATACGGCCAACTGAGATTCCCATACCATTTTCATAATCTACATCAAGCTTAACCTGAGGTCTGTTGTCCTCTTCCATAACCTGAATAAACTGCTTAGGTGCTGATGGAAGATTAAGCTCTTGAGGAACACCGCTAAAGTTCTTTAGTGCTTCAACTAACTGCTCCTTAGTAGGCTGCTTCTTAAACTTAACAAATACTGCAGCTGTATGTCCATTAAGTACTGGAACTCTGATACACTGACATGTAATCTTAGGTGACTCAGCAGGAACGATCTCGCCCTTAGCCTCATCAACATGTCCCCAAATACGAAGAGGCTCTTTCTCCGACTTCTCTTCCTCTCCGCCGATATATGGAATTACGTTCTCAACCATCTCTGGCCAATCCTTAAATGTCTTACCTGCACCTGAAATAGCCTGATATGTTGTTGCTACAACCTCATATGGCTCAAACTCTTTCCATGCTGTAAGAACTGGAGCATAGCTCTGGATTGAACAGTTAGGCTTAACTGCTACGAAACCTTTTGTAGTACCAAGTCTCTTCTTCTGGAACTCGATAACCTTCATATGCTCTGGATTAATCTCAGGCACTACCATAGGAACATCTGGGGTCCATCTATGTGCGCTGTTATTTGAAACTACAGGAGTCTCTGTCTTAGCATATGCTTCTTCGATTGCCTTAATCTCATCCTTACTCATATCAACAGCAGAGAATACGAAATCAACATCCTTAGCAACCTCTTCTACTTCATTAACATTATGTACAACAATCTTCTTAACTGCCTCTGGCATAGGAGTATCCATCTTCCATCTTCCGCCAACAGCCTCTTCATAAGTCTTGCCAGCTGAACGAGGTGAAGCTGCAATTACAGTAACCTCAAACCATGGATGATTCTCTAGTAAAGAGATAAATCTCTGTCCTACCATACCAGTACCGCCAAGGATACCAACCTTTAATTTATCGTTCATAACAATCTCTCCTTATACTCTAAAAAATAAATACATCCACTATTATACACCCTTTTTTTCATAAATCAATAAATATATTTATCAAAAAATGCGATAGAATCTATCAATTATTGCAATTTAGCACAATAAAAGGCAGCCACAATCAGTAGCCGCCTTAAACTCTAAATCATTATTAAAATGCTATAATTACTTAACAATAACTCTAACCTTAACTACTCCATCAACTTCCTTGATAGCCGCAACAGACTCATCTCTTGGAGCGTCCTTGGTATCAATAATTGTATAAGCCCAGTCTCCACGGCTCTTAGATACCATGTTCTCAACATTGTTACCCTTGTCACCAAATACACCAGTGAACTTAGTAATCATGTTAGGAATATTCTTATGGCAGATTAATACTCTTCCGCCAGTCTCACATACACCAGCGTCAACAGCAGGATAATTAACTGAGTTCTTAATATTACCATTCTCGATGAAATCCATAATCTCCTTAACTGCCATGATAGCACAGTTATCTTCTGACTCAGCTGTAGAAGCTCCAAGATGTGGAAGAGTTACAACATTGTCAACACCTGCGATAGCTGGATTAGGGAAATCAGTAACATACTTAGCAACCTTACCAGAAGCCAAAGCAGCCTTCATATCGTCATCATTTACCAATGTGTCACGAGAGAAGTTTAAGATTCTAACTCCGTCCTTCATCATTGCAAATGCATCTTTGTTAATCATACCGATCGTGTCCTTTAATGCAGGAACGTGAACTGTGATGTAATCGCACTCCTTAAAGATTTCATTAACGTCCTTGATGTGCTTAATGTGACGAGACAAGCTCCATGCAGCATCAATAGATACATATGGATCGTAACCATATACTTCCATACCAAGTCTGAATGCAATGTTAGCAACCTTAGCACCGATTGCACCAAGACCAATTACACCGAGCTTCTTACCGCTAATCTCGTTACCAGCGTAGTTCTTCTTCTGCTTCTCAACAGCCTTAGCGATGTCAGGATCTGAAGCATTCTCCTTAACCCAGTTATATCCACCCATAAGGTCACGTGAAGCAAGCATAAGTCCAGCAACAACAAGCTCCTTAACACCGTTAGCATTAGCACCTGGAGTGTTAAATACTACGATACCCTTCTCAGCAGCCTTATCAAGTGGGATGTTGTTAACACCAGCACCTGCTCTTGCGATAGCAAGAAGCTTGTCAGAAAGATCTAAATCGTGCATAGAAGCACTTCTAACCAAAACTGCCTCAGCCGCAGCGTAATCATCAGTCATCTCATAGTTACTTGTAAATAAATCTGTACCGCAGTTAGCGATAGGATTTAGGCAATGTACCTTAGCCATTATTAAATACCTCTTTTCATAAAATATAATATCTATGACCGGCAAGACTAATCCCACCGGTCATAATAAGTCAAATGCAATAATTAAGCGTTCTCAGCCTCAAACTTCTTCATGAACTCTACTAACTTCTCAACACCCTCAGTAGGCATTGCGTTGTAGATAGAAGCTCTCATACCACCAACTGTTCTGTGACCTTTAAGGTTAACGAAGCCAGCCTCAGTAGCCTCCTTAACGAACTTAGCATCCAAGTCAGCATCGCCAGTAACGAAAGGAACGTTCATAAGTGATCTGTCCTCAGGAACTACAGTACCCTTAAACAGCTTAGAAGAATCAAGGAAATCATAAAGGATCTTAGCCTTGTTCTCGTTGATCTCTTTCATTTTCTCAAGGCCACCAAGCTTCTTTAAGTGCTTAAATACCTTGCCGCAAATATAGATACCATATGCAGGAGGTGTGTTATATAAAGACTTAGCGTCTGCCTGAGTCTTATACTTAAGCATAGTAGGTGTTCCCTCTAATACGTCATCAGTAATCAAATCCTCGCGGATGATAACAACTACAACACCTGCAGGTCCAACGTTCTTCTGAACACCAAAGTAAATCATACCATAATCAGAAACGTTAACAGGCTGTGATAAAATATCAGATGACATATCAGCTACTAAGATCTTACCCTTGGTATTAGGAAGCTTCTTAAATGTAGTACCATAAATTGTATTGTTATGGCAAATGTAAACATAGTCAGCATCCTCTGAAATTGGAAGATCAGAACAATCTGGAATATAAGAGAAGGTCTTGTCCTCAGATGTGGCAATCTTGTTAGCCTTACCATACTTCTGAGCCTCTTCATAAGCCTTCTTAGCCCACTGACCAGTAACGATATAGTCAGCAACCTTGTTCTTCATAAGGTTCATAGGAATTGCAGCAAACTGCTGGCTTGCTCCACCCTGTAAGAAGAGAACCTTGTAGTTATCAGGAATATTCATCAAATCCCTTAAATCCTGCTCTGCAGTCTCAATAATCTCCTCAAACGCCTTAGAACGGTGTGACATTTCCATAACACCCATTCCAGTTCCATTGTAATCAAGCATCTCATCTGCTGCTTCCTTTAATACTTCTACAGGTAGCATTGATGGACCTGCTGAAAAGTTATACACTCTTGCCATTTTATTATCCTCCTTAGGCTTTATATCTTAATATATATAATTATTTAACATCATCTTTATCAAATACTTCCTCAAGTGGAGCACCTGCTGGCACCATAGGGAATACCTTGTCATCCTTGCCAATCTGAGCATCGATAACAACTGGTCCCTTAGCCTTAAGAGCCTTAGCTAACGCCTTGTCGAACTCTTCTTGAGTACTAACGGTAAATGCTGTCGCACCCATACCTTCAGCAATCTTCTTAAAGTCTGCTGAGTCATCAAGTACAGTTGCTGAATATCTCTCACCGTAGAAAAGAGTCTGCCACTGTCTAACCATACCTAAAACATGGTTATTGATAACGATCTCGATAACAGGTACATTGTATCTTGCTGCTGTCATTACTTCTTGTACATTCATTCTGAAGCAACCATCACCAGCGATATTGATAACAGTCTTATCAGGACGGCCATACTTAGCACCGATTGCAGCGCCAAGACCAAATCCCATTGTTCCTAATCCACCTGATGAAATAAGTGTACGTGGCTTAGAATACTTATAAAACTGTGCTGCCCACATCTGATGCTGTCCTACATCTGTACAAATGATAGCATCACCCTTAGTCTGATTATATACAGACTCAATGATTGATGGACCACATAGTCCCTTCTCATATATTGTAAGTGGATATTTCTTCTTGTAATCATTGATATGCTTAACCCAGTCTGTATGCTTGTAATTCTTGTTAAGCTTGCTGTTAATCTGCTCTAAAACACTCTTAGCATCACCAACGATAGCTGTGTGAATCTTAACATTCTTGTTAATTTCAGCTGCATCAACATCGATGTGAATAATCTTAGCATGTCTACAGAACTTAGAAGCATTACCGGTAACACGGTCAGAAAATCTAGCACCGATTGTAATAAGCAAATCTGCCTCAGTAAGTCCAAGATCAGAAGCCTTAGTTCCGTGCATACCAACCATACCACTGTATAACTTATGATTATTGTCAAATGCACCCTTACCCATAAGAGTATCACAAATAGGAGCATCAATCTTCTCAACAAATTCCATAAGCTCGCTTTGAGCACCAGAGGTAACGCATCCGCCACCTACCATAACGAAAGGCTTCTTAGACTTGCCGATAAGCTCAACGGCCTTGTCTATATCCTTACCCTTAATCTTCTCAGTATATCTTGTTATTGGCTCTGGAGTGTGAGCTTCATAAGCAGTCTTGTTAGCTGTTACGTCCTTGGTTATATCAACAAGTACAGGGCCTGGACGTCCTGACTTAGCAATCTTAAATGCTTTTCTGATTGTAGGAGCAAGATCCTTGATATCCTTGACAATAAAACTGTGCTTGGTTATAGGCATAACCACGCCTGCGATATCAACCTCCTGGAAGCTGTCCTTACCTAGCATAGATACTCCGACATTTGCAGTAATTGCGACGACAGGGACAGAATCCATATATGCGGTTGCGATACCGGTTACGAGGTTGGTAGCACCAGGACCCGATGTAGCCATACAGACGCCAACCTTACCGGTTGCTCTTGCATATCCGTCTGCCGCATGCGCTGCGCCCTGCTCATGCGAGGTAAGCACATGGTTAATCTCCTTACTATGCTTGTAAAGCTCATCATAGACGTTAAGAATTGTACCGCCCGGATAACCGAATACGGTATCAACGCCTTGCTCTTTCAAGCATTCAATAACAATTTCTGCACCTGTCAATTGTTTCATAATAAAATCTCCTTGTTATATATTAGTATAATCATAGTAAAAATATTATTGTAATTATATAACCATATAAATAACATATCAATACTCAT
>JAIKVP010000173.1 GCA_024685635.1 Lachnospiraceae bacterium | reverse complement strand
CGTTCTTCATTGTACCAATGCATATATTTATCTAGTTCCTCGATGAAAGAATCAATAGTAATATGCTTCCAGTTTCGATTATAAAACATTTCGTTTTTGAGTCGACCAAAATTAGGTGATGTGCCTATAGTCCAGGAAACTGCCATTCCATCAAAACAATCTATTATAGGTGATAGATATACTTTACCTTCCGGGATAGATAATTCTGTGATATCTGTTAGCCGTTTTTGATTAGGCAGAGATGCAGAAAAATCACGATTGATTACATTATCTACTTCTAGACTTATTTCACCTTTGTATGAATTATACTTTCGTATTTTTGTTGTTTTAACAATTAATCGCTCGTCTCTCATTATTCGTCGAACTACTTTTTCAGATACTGTGATACCGTACTTTTTTAATAAACAGTGTATTCGGCGGTAACCATATCGCTCCTTATTGGTAATAAAGAGTTCTTTTATCTTATTGCGGAGCTCTTTATATTTGTCTTCGCGCTTAATACATTGAACCTGATAGCAGTAACTACTCTTAGAAAGGTGAAGCACTGGTAAAAGCTCATTTAACTTATATTTATTACGCAGGGCATCAAAATTCAATTTTTTTATTTTTTACCCTAGGACGCAAAAAGGGACCGAACATTTTAACAAAAGTGTTAAAACTGTTCAGTCCCTTTCAGGATTTCAATTAAATATAAATGTCTACCGTAATCGGTTCATATCGTCTCAAACTAACGGTAATTCCTAGTTCTTCAAGGATTTCCCTTGCTCGATCTTCATCAATTATCGTAGTCATAAAGTAGATATGATCATCGATTTCGTTTCCTACTTTTCTGCAATTGCAGCCTGTGCTGCAGCCAATCTAGCAACAGGAACTCTAAATGGAGAACATGATACATAATCTAAGCCAATCTTGTGGCAGAACTCAACTGAAGTAGGATCTCCACCGTGCTCACCACAGATACCGATGTGAAGGTTAGGATTAACTGGCTTACCAAGTTTGATAGCAGTATCCATAAGCTTACCAACACCTGTCTGATCAAGCTTAGCAAATGGATCGTTCTCGAAAATCTTAGTGTCATAGTAAGCATCTAAGAACTTACCAGCATCATCACGAGAGAATCCGAATGTCATCTGTGTAAGGTCGTTAGTACCGAAGCAGAAGAAGTCAGCTTCCTTAGCGATCTCATCAGCAGTAAGAGCTGCACGAGGAATCTCGATCATAGTACCAACCTCATACTCAAGGTTAACACCTGCAGCAGCGATCTCTGCGTCAGCAGTCTCAACAACAACCTTCTTAACGAACTTAAGCTCTTTGATATCACAAATCAATGGAATCATGATCTCTGGCTTAACTGTCCAATCTGAATGAGCCTTCTGAACCTCGATTGCAGCACGGATAACAGCCTTAGTCTGCATCTTAGCAATCTCAGGATATGTTACAGCAAGACGGCATCCACGATGACCCATCATAGGGTTGAACTCAGCAAGACTTGCTACAATTGCCTTAACCTCATCTAAGGTCTTGCCAGTTGCATCAGCAAGCTTCTGCTGCTCAGCTTCCTCATGAGGAACGAACTCATGAAGAGGTGGATCAAGGAATCTGATGGTAACTGGGTTACCCTCAAGAGCCTCATAAAGAGCCTTGAAGTCGCTCTGCTGGAATGGAAGAATCTTATCAAGAGCCTTCTCTCTAGCCTCAACAGTATCAGCACAAATCATCTCTCTAAATGCAGCAATTCTGTCCTCCTCAAAGAACATATGCTCAGTACGGCAAAGACCAATACCCTCAGCACCAAGCTCACGAGCCTTCTTAGCATCAGCAGGAGTATCAGCGTTTGTACGAACCTTAAGAGTTCTATACTTGTCAGCCCACTCCATAATCTGACCAAACTCACCAGCGATAGTAGCATCTACAGTAGCGATCTCGCCTTCATAAATATTACCGGTAGAACCATCGATTGAGATGTAATCTCCCTCTTTGAATGTCTTACCAGCTAATGTAAACTGCTTGTTCTCCTCATCCATGTTGATGTCTCCACAACCAGATACACAGCATGTACCCATACCACGAGCAACTACGGCAGCGTGTGATGTCATACCACCACGAACTGTCAAGATACCCTGAGCTGACTTCATACCAGTGATATCCTCTGGAGATGTCTCAAGACGAACTAAAACAACCTTCTCACCACGAGCCTTCCACTCAACAGCGTCATCAGCTGTAAATACGCACTTACCACAAGCAGCACCTGGAGAAGCTCCAAGTCCCTTACCAAGTGGAGTAGCAGCCTTAAGAGCTGCAGCGTCGAACTGTGGATGAAGAAGTGTATCAAGGTTACGAGGATCGATCATTGCAACAGCCTCTTCCTCTGTCTTATGTCCCTCTGCAACCAAATCAACTGCGATCTTTAATGCGGCAGGAGCAGTTCTCTTACCGTTACGGCACTGAAGCATATAAAGCTTCTTGTTCTCAACTGTGAACTCCATATCCTGCATGTCATGATAGTGGTTCTCTAAGGTATCGCAAACCTTTAAGAACTCTGCATAAGCCTCTGGGAACTCCTGCTCCATCTGAGCGATTGGCATTGGTGTACGAACACCAGCAACAACGTCCTCACCCTGAGCGTTCTTAAGGAACTCACCCATAAGCTTGTTCTCACCAGTAGCAGGGTCACGAGTAAATGCAACACCTGTACCTGACTCATTGTTTAAGTTACCGAATACCATAGGCATTACGTTAACAGCTGTTCCCCAGCTGTATGGAATATCGTTATCACGACGATATACGTTTGCACGTGGGTTATCCCATGATCTAAACACAGCCTCTACTGCGAGTTTTAACTGAGTTACAGGGTCTGCAGGGAAGTCCTCACCTAACTGCTTCTTATACTCTGCCTTAAACTGCTCAGCAAGCTCCTTAAGGTCAGCAGCAGTAAGATCTACATCATACTGAACGCCCTTCTTCTCTTTCATCTGGTCGATAAGCTGCTCGAAATACTTCTTACCAACCTCCATAACTACATCAGAGAACATCTGGATGAAACGACGATATGAATCGTAAACGAATCTCTCAAATGCTGGATCTGGGTTACCAGCTATCATAGCTGCTACAACCTCGTCATTAAGACCAAGGTTAAGAATAGTATCCATCATACCAGGCATTGAAGCTCTAGCTCCTGAACGAACAGAAACTAAAAGAGGATTCTCCTTAGAACCGAACTGCTTTCCGTTCTCGTTCTCCATCCACTTAACTCCATCCATAATCTGACCCATAATCTCATCATTAATCTTACGGTCATCCTCGTAGTACTGTGTACAAGCCTCTGTAGTAACGGTGAATCCCTGTGGGACTGGAAGACCAATCTCGGTCATCTCTGCAAGGTTAGCACCCTTACCACCAAGCAAGTTACGCATGGTCATGTTACCTTCTTTGAAGGTATATACCCATTTTGCCATTATCAAGTTACCTCCTAATATAATATTATATTACGATTAGCCACCCCTAAGCGCCTCCTTTGGCCAAAAAAGGCGCAAAAAAAGAAAGGGACAGCGCACGCTGTCCCTATTATACCATATTTTGAACATTTATAAAGCATTTTTTGAAAATGTTATAATAAAGAAGTAATCATTTCATTTTCATTCCATCTCACAACTTATTTGCTTCCCCTTGCTTAAATTTTTTTAATGCATTTTTAGTTGCGTTCTCAACATTAACCTTACTGCGACTACTAGTCTTTATCATTGAATTCTCGCGAGAAGCCGCCTTTT
>JAIKVP010000169.1 GCA_024685635.1 Lachnospiraceae bacterium | reverse complement strand
ATGAGTTGAAGAAACTATCTGCGAATCTTATTGATAGTTATACCCAGCCATTCCATGGCTTAGTGAAGTTTGCGGAAGAGGAGCCACAGACAGTTAGGGAGATGCTAAAGGAACTTTTGCAGGATGATAGCAATGATATGGCTTCTAAACAAAAGCGTGTGCAGGATTTCTTAAAGAAGAGCCATGAGCTTCGTGAAAAGTATTATCCGGACAGCTATCTGTATAAGGATGATATGCATTCCGTTACCGGATATCTATTTTTATATGACCCGGATCATAACTATATTTTTAAGGCGACACATGCACAGATATTTGCAGATTGCATCGAGTTCTATGACGAATGGGGATCCGGCGATGATGTAAATCTTTCTGTTTACTACCGAATGTGCGACCAGGTTGTAGAAGCAATCAAGGAAAGCAAGGAACTTATGGCTACGGATGCCAGCCGATTTGAAATCAGTAAATTGGAAAATGAAGATGAGCTATATGCTGATCCAATGAAGCATATTTTGGCATTTGACCTGATATATTGTTGTTCCGCTTACGGATTGTTTGATGGGATTACCTTTGTTCGTCCGAAGTCTAAGGAAAGACAGCTGATGCAGGAAAGAAAGGAAAAGGCGATACGTCTTTCGGCTGCATTAGAAGAGGCTAGAGCAAAAGCAAAGGAACTTGAAGAAGCAAAAGAATATCTTAATTCTGTTCTTACGGAAGGAGTTTTAGTTCATCACGGGAAATATGGTGATGGTACCGTTAAGAGCAATTGCGGAACCAGTGTAGTTGTTGATTTCTCGGAAGTTGGCGAAAAACAGTTTGGAACCGTTATTGCCACGGTAAATGGCATTATTAAACCAGACGTAGCCGGTTACGCAGAGAAGATAGAAACTTACAAGGATGTCTTGAAAAAGGAAGGCACAATAATGAGTAGTCTTTCTTTTGCTGAGAAGGAGTTTGCACCTTATTCAGAGTATCTCGGATAATTGGTGACAGCCTCGGGAATAAGTCCGTATTATGGGACAGTGTCTTTGTTAAAGTAAAGGTATAAAAGATAAGGAGGTCCCTATGAAAGTGATTTATTGGTTATTAATGGTTCTGCCGGGAATTGCATTTTTCATGGAAGATTTTGGACAATATAATGTACCACTGAGAGTCTTTGGAGTTCTACTAATATTGCTTACTATCTATGACATTTGGAATAAAAAAGATATTTCTCAGTACGTTTGCAAGGTGATCTATTTCCCTCTTTTTCTGATTGTTTGGACAATGAAGATTAAAGCTCAAATAAAAAAGAATAAGCGGGCACAGCGATTAAAATACTTTAGACCGTGGTATGTTATCTGAAATCTGAGGTGAAGACTATGCAGAAGGTTAAGGAATTTATAGAAAAGCAGAGCTGGATATTTGCGAAGACCTATGCTCATAAGGCTCCTCATGAATACGTTGTAAGAAATAGGGTAAATGGTTCTGATGAGGAGTTTATGTATGTGGTGAATTATATCCAAGAGAATGGAATAACCATGTATTTCTGGGATCATCCCAATAAGTATATCTTCGTTGATGGGCACCAGTATTGGGTTATGAGAGATGGCGAGGATGACCCGACCACAATTCTGAATCGATGCGATTTGAGTCAGTATAAGCTTTCGATTACATGGAGAGGTGAATGAGTATATGAAGAAGCAATTGCTTTGGAAAGGATTAGAAATATGGATTTTGATAATCTGAGGCCTGCGATAGTGAGATATGCAGGAGTTAAAAACGAAAAGTTTACTCCGGGAAATGAATACGAAGCATTTTTTGTGGAGTATTGGCAGGGACAACGTAATAGCCTGCATGTTCGCGGAAACGACGGAAAAATAACCGATTACAATTCCTTTGAAGATTTCGTAGTGCTTTCTGATGAAGATAATTTACTTAATGACTATGAAGCAACGGTTCGTTGTATTACTGACAAGTATGACGATATCAGTCTGGTAAGCGGAAGCGTTTATAAGGCAATTGGCTGTGATAAAGATGGATTATATCTTGTAATGGATGAATCATTTGATTGCTATTTTTATCCGTCAGAAGATTTTGAGATAGTCTGTGATGAGCATGGTATCTTGAAACGGCAAAGTATTTATTATAGCTATATGCCATAGGTGTTATTGGGGGTTGAATATGAAAATGCATAAAGAAGATTTTAATGCTGGTTCACCTTATAGCAGCTGGCTGAAAGAAGAACTTTTGGGTGAGGTTTATAATTCGTCGATGGGATTTAAAAGCCGTGGTTTGGCAGAAAAATATGGCTACCATGCAGATGAAGAAACCGAAAGTGTAATTATGGGTATTCAAAAGATAGATGATCTCCCGGAGATTTTAAAGAAAATCGCTGAGGACATAATCAGGATGGAGTTGGACGAAAACTACTAATAAATATAAAGGATGAGGTAAATGAAGAATCAATATGTGGGAGACATAGGAGATTTCGGAAAATACTCTATGCTCCGAGCATTTATAGATGCAGGAATTAAGGTTGGCGTGAACTGGTATCTGACGGAGGACGATGGTTCTAATGATGGTAAGTTTACGGACTATTTGAATAAAGGCGTAATGCGAAGATATTGTCCGGAAGTATTTGATGCATTGAAGGGCATTGCAAAGAACAAGGACAAATCTGTTTTTGATATTGAAAAGAGTGGCATTCTCCCTGGAACAGTATTTTACTCAGAGATTCTTAAACCGGAGGGTACGCCTAATGATCGAGAGCAGGAACGTAGCAGTTGGTTTCAGGAAAGTTTGTATGAGCTTAAGGATGCAGAACTGATTTTTATGGATCCGGATAACGGCTTACTTGAAAGCAATGATGCCACGAAGCTTGGCGGTGAGAAATATGTTCTTCCAAGCGAAGTTGAAAGCTATTTTATTGAAGGACATAACGTTGTTTATTATTGCCATAAGGGAAGAAGACCATATGAGCAGTGGGAAGCTCACAAGAGTCTAATGTTTAAGAGAATTAAGGATGCGAAGCCGGCAATTCTGACTTACCACAAAGGTTCACAAAGATCTTATATATTTTTGATTCATGATAAAGATTTCGTGAAGTATAGAAAGGTTATAGACGGAATCCTTGGTGGATGGTACAAGGTGTTTTCTGAAGAGTATACATCCAAGGGAAACGCGGCAGGAGAGTCTGTCGGTGATGCTTTTGAAATTGAGTATGCCGGAGCAAGGTATACAATTGAGAAAAGAGCTGATGGGAAAATACAGATGAAAAGCAGCAAGGAGCCAAATACTACTCGGATAGTTACGGTTGATATGTTTTTAAGGGACATTGGATTTTAAGGAAGTGGTTTGATGTCGAATGGAAGGTATTCTGATGATCTGCGAGAAGATTCATTGTTTAGAGACGATGAAATGCGCTTAATGGAAGAATTGGAAAAAGAATCTAATGAAGGTAAAAGAAAGGCCCCGATTGGATCGGTAGTTTTATTCTTTGTGATAGCAGGCTTATTTATTTGGTGGTTCTTTTTCGGATAAAGGAAAAGGTGGTTATATAAAATGCAACTTGGCTGGGTGGATTATTCCAGAGAAGAAAGAGAAACAATTAAAGAATTGCTAAAGGTTCTCGGGGAATCAGGTTCTCTGGATGAGCTTGGCGTTGGCATTGTAAGAGACAGTATTTCGGATCTCTTATATCCGGGAACCTCTGTCTTACATACTCGTGCGAAGTATTACATTCTAATTCCGGAACTTTTTAAGAAAGCCATGAAGAGTGGACTTACAACCGGAGCTGAGGTTAGAAATCTCATTAACACAGATCAGGATAGAATCGCAAGGGCACTCAGACGTGCGATAGATGAAGAAACAGGAACGAAGGCAGCAGGAATCATCGGCGGGCGTTCGGATCGCGGTGTTAAGATGAAGCCTACAAGAATCTATTGGAATGCCCTGCGTACAACCGAGATTTTATGTAATGGGGATATGTCTTTTGATGACGCTTGTAGTGCTGTTGCAGGTTATAACAGAAAGACGCAGAATATCGTAATCAAGTATGAGAGCGACGATGATGGTGGCGATGCTGATGATGCCGGAGTAGGTAATTTCGCTTTATTTAATGCTCCTTGTAAAGAAAGAATAGAGGACTATTTGGATAATCCGACTTTACATCTTAGAAAAGATGAGGCGGATTATTTGCGTACCCAGTTTTTACATGTCCCTGTAATGAAGAATACGCTTATGGAGTACTGCCTTAAGACTAAGACATCATATCAAGGTGTAGCACTCGATGATATTCCTACCGAAGGAATGCCGGAAGTTTTGGCACATAATTTGGAGCTGGCAACTGAATTTGCAAACTTTATATATGGTGCCTATATCGTCTATAACCTTTTGTTTATCGAGAATGGTGGAGAGTACGCAACTGCTGAAGAAAAAAGCAGATTAGAGAATAAGTATAAGGATTGGAAGAAGAATAGTCCGGGACTGCCTCATCGTGATGAGATATTAAAGCTTGTTAGAAATCACGAGCATTATAAAGTGGCACTTCGGGATTTTTTGATTCGTTTTGAAAGTGCTGTAAAAAACAATACTACAGATAGTTGCTCCGATGAAGAAAAACGGATTATAAGACAGCGTGAGCAAGCTTGTAAATCCGTTAAAGCTAAGATTGGCAAGGATTATCCATATCAGGAGATTCAGAGTTCGCCAATGAATTACAGACATGGTACCGGTCAGACTATCATTTCTGATATTTTGAAAGGAATGGTGAGAGACGATGCCTAGAAGAAGATTTGATCAAAACAATGACCGTGTAGATTACGGTGAGCTTTTAAGTGCTGATGCATATTATGAATTGGATCAAGCAGTATGCCTTACATATTCGCTGGATATGGAAGCGTTGATGGGAATACCGCTTTGTCTTGGGATGCACGGAGAGATGACGACAGGTCAGAAGAATAATCCTCTATATGTGCTTGAAGCTATCAGAAGGACAGGAAAGAAGCTATCTATCTTTTGTAATGTGGGCTGTATTAAGGTGCCAAAGACTGAGAGTAGGCTTTATGCCCTTTTAGAAGACAGCATCCATGAAGTCAGGATGCCGAACTATAGAAATAACTTTCATCCGAAGTTATGGGTTCTTCAGTATCACAATATTCATGATGGCAGTCTAATGATTAAGATTGTTACGTTGAGCCGTAATCTTACCTTTGACCAGAGCATGGATGTTGCAGTTGATATGGAAGGTTTTGTAGGAAGTAAGATAAATCCAAAGAATCAGCCGATAGCAGATCTGCTCACATTTGTATCGCAGTTTGACAGCAATAAAAACAGATACAAGATACTGATAGAGAATGTAAGAAGAGTAGAAAAGTTTGAGCTGCTGGACTGCTTTGATGATTATGAGTTCCATCCATTTGGAATATATGGGAAAAATGAAAACGGAATAAAGAGGATATCATCAGCCGAACGTCGAAAGACGCCGCGCGAGATGTTCAGAGATTGCTATGCTTTATTTGTTGTATCGCCTTTTTTGTCGGAAACAGT
>JAIKVP010000086.1 GCA_024685635.1 Lachnospiraceae bacterium | reverse complement strand
TACAAATAATTGTCTTATATCAGTGTCTATAAATTCAACTAAATCAAACTCTTCTTTCTTAATCTCTAGCCTGTTCATTTCTGAGATTGAGTGCAAGAATAAGTCGTTGGTTAGCTTGGTTACTTCGTCGCATTTTTCCATTAGGATGCTTAGGTATTTCTGTCTCTTTTCTGGGGATGAATCCATATTGGCCTCAAATGCTTCTGAGTAGGCTCTGATTGAGGATATCGGGGTTTTGATGTCGTGGGACAGGGTTGCTATTACGGTTTTATTGTTGTCAATTGCTGCTCGTTCTGAGGCTCTTGCTTTTACTATTTCTTTTCGCATATTGTCAAATGCCCATGTAAAGTCGCCAAAGAAGTTGCCTCGTTTGGCAATCAGAGGCTTATCAAGATTACCCTTTGAGACTTCATTTGCATAATCTTTTAACTCTCTAAATGGTTTTAAAATGCTATAATCTATGTAGATAAACATCGTTATAATTCCAGCGATACTTATCAGCATAGAAACTATATATGCAAGCGAATTTTTCTCTATATTTTTACTCTTATTATAGTCGTTATTAAGCTCGTCAATTAAGCTTATCGCTTTGTCATTTTCGCCAGCATTTATGCTTTGTATAATAGCATTTGTCGCGACTTTAAACTCTCCTATTTGTTCAATATTTTTTTGATTATTTGCCCTCTCATTTTGAATTAAAATAAGAGAAACAAATGCAATAATTATTATATAAAATATTGCGATTGAAATTAGTTTTTTATTCATATGAACCTCTCTTATCAGACATTTTCCTAGTTGATTATTTCTTACTATTTATCCCTCTAAAATGTAGCCAACCTTAAAGACTGTCTTGATGTGCTTAGGCTTAGAAGGATTGTCCTCTAGCTTTTCTCTTAACCACCTGATATGCACCGTTAAGGTTGATGCCTCAACCACGCTAAATGCGCCCCAGACTTCTGTTATAAGCTTGTCTTTTTCGATTGCCTGGTTCATATTTTTAGCAAGGTAGGCTAATAGATCAAACTCTTTTAGGGAAAGCGAAACCGCTTTCCCTGCCTTAGTTACTGTTCTTGAACTTAAGTTGACAATTACATCGCCAAATTCAACCATTTCTTCTGCTTCTGAATCTCCGTAAGTTCGCCTCATTATTGCATTTATCCTGACTAAAAGTTCCTTCATAGAATAGGGTTTGGGGATGTAATCATCCCCGCCTTTTTCAAAGCCTGTCACCCTGTCATCAACGCTTGTTCTAGCGCTGGCAAACACTACTGGAACATTAGATACCCGTCTAAGCTCCTCGATAATTTCAAATCCTGTCCCGTCAGGAAGGTTAATATCAAGCAAAATCAAGTCGTATTTCTTGTCCGTCAAGACTGAAAATGCTTCGTCTACGCTTGTTGCAAGGCTCACCTCATATTCGTATTGCTCTAGCATTTCCTTGATGATGTCAGATAGGGCGACATCATCGTCTACTATAAGTATTTTTCTCATTTTCATCCTCTTCTCATAATTAGCATTTGCCTAATAAATTACTACTCGCTGATTAGTTCTCTTGCACTGACCTTTTTGACTTTTCTTGATGCTAGGTAGCCAAAAATCATATAAAACAGTGCAAATAGTAGAACTGGTCTTACAAATGACATCAAAGTGTATTCTAATTCCATATGCGGAATGCCAAACATTGAGAAGACGCTCTCTAGCATTTGCCCTGAATACAGGCGGCTTAAGAGGACTCCAAATGCTGCGCTTATTAGTCCGATTATCATGAATCTTAGGGCGAATTGTCTTCTTATTCTTCCGACGCTAAAGCCCGTTGCTCGGTTGATTCCTATGTCGGTTCTCTCCTGGATAAATGTCTTTGAAAATACCATCATTATTGTTACAAGAGAGAAGATAAACGTAAGGATGTAGATTAGGAGTTTGGAGCCATTGGCTGCTAGGTAAAATACATCGGTCAAATCATCCATAACGCTCTCGAAATCACTGACGGTAACTTCTATGCTATCGCCGTATTTATCCCTTATTTCCTTGGCGATTTCTTCTGATTTTGTGGCATCGCTAAGGACAACGCCGTACATACTGTTATTGTCAACAGTATATTTATCAGTCGGATCCACACGAAGTCTAGTCGCCCCGCCATTGGATATCGAGATAGCCTTTCCCGTGTCATTCATAGTCTGGAAAATTCCTGAAACCACGAACTCCTCAGTCTTCTTTCTAAGTCCAAGCTCGACTGTATCGCCAATTCCTATATCCAAAAGATTAGCTACCTGCTCGGTGATTACAACTTCATTGTCATACTTAACTTCGCGTCCCTTGTACGTTGAACTTAGCTCATCAGGATATGCCTTAATGACGCACATAATATTTTCACCGTTGATGGAAATGTACTGATGAGTCTTGTAGCATCTTCCTTCTATATCAGAGTGTTTCTTTATCATTTCCTCTATATCACTGACTTTCCAACTAACGTCATCGGATTTGCGGGAAAATTCAAGGTCCACAAACGGCATACCCATACTTGTTAATGCATTTCTCGACTCAATATATGTGGACATAAGCTCAACAGAAATAATCATAAATACAAGCACAGCAGATACTATGAAAATGCTAATGTATCTCTTTGGTGCAGATGTTATTTGCCTTAAGCCCAAGCTAAATCCTAAGCCTCTCTTAGTGATTGGCGCGTTAAGTCTGTTAGAAAAATAATAGTCTTCCTTGCCACCTGTAATCGCCTTAACTGGTGAGGTCTTAATAATCTTACTTGTGAAAATGTAAATGTATATTCCTGTAATCAAAAGCAGTGCGATCGTAATTAGACAGCCATCTAATATTGGAAGCTGCTTTAATGGAAGTGTTGCACTTATATTAAAGAAGAGTCTGCTAAGCCATTTTTCACATGGAATCGCAATGGCAAATCCGATTATTATTCCGACTAACTGAGTAAGCAAATACTCGATTAAATATACCTTTCTGATAGATAGGTTAGTAAATCCTTCTGCTTTTAGTATTCCAAGATTGGTGTAGTCAATCTCCATTTCTGTACTGATATTGTGGCCGCAGACAATCAGGAAAATGACTGTTAATAATATTGCAAACCCAACAATAACCGCCATTATAATATTTACAAATATGCCTGTGTAATGCTCGGCAGAATCCCTTGTCATAGCAATGAATGACATGTCGTTAAACTTAGTTTCAAGATTTAAGTCTCTTAAGAATTTGTCTGATGAATTGTCTGCTTTATCGCTTGGGTAAATGTAGACAAGATCTCCTGCTCCCCAAATATCTTCTTCGCTTTTAATATTGCTTGTAGTTAAACTATATAGTTCCTCAAATTCTTCATCCGAGATAAAGACTGTCTTAATTCCTATTAAAGATGCGCCCATATATGGATCCTGGACAAAGCCCTTGATGGTAAGTTCTAGACTTTTTCCTAATAAATCCATAGTTAATTTGTCGCCAGCTTTGCATTTGAAATTGCTCTTGCAGCCGTATGGAAGGTAGACTTCGCCTTTCTTTAGTTTGTATTTTTCAGGCAAATCTTTCTTTACTAATTTAGCATTTTTCTCATCGTAATTGACGAAAGCGGTTTGGTCTTCATTATAGATTGGAAGCTTGTCGTAGTATTTTTGAAGGAAAAAACAGTTACCATTTTCTATTTCGTTGCAAGCTACATTGGTTCCAATTATCAGGTCGTTCACTTCTATATGGTCAACTAATTCGCTGTCGTTAAGTTTCTTTTCAAGCTCGTCGGTAAATGCCTGGTATTTGTAGGATACTACCATAACGCCTTTGTCAACGGTCTCAAATGCCCTTTTGATCGCGCCGTTAGAGTTGTGGCTCACGCCGAGCATTGTGATACTGCTTACAACGATTAGGATTGTAAGGATGGCGAAGCCGATAAATACACCTTTTCTGTGCTTGATTCCTGCTTTTACAAGTGTTAAAATCTCCATATTTATCACCCCTTACCAATCTAGAGAGCTAAGCCAAGCATTTACCTGTGCTTCTCTTGCCTTGCTATTTTGAAGTGGGTTGCCGTCCTTGTCTTTCTCGCCGTATTTGCTAAGCTCTAGCTCGCCGACGATGTCTCCGTCCTCTAGGTAGAGAAGGCGGTTACCTCTTAATGCGGCCTTGATATCGTGGGTTACCATGACAATGCTCTGGCCTTTTTCATTTAGCTCGGTTAGAAGGTCTAAAACTTCTGTCGTGTTCTTTCTATTTAGAGCGCCGGTTGGCTCGTCGGCAAATAGAATATTAGGGCTGTTTATTACCGCTCTTGCTATTGCGCATCTTTGCTGTTCACCGCCTGAGACTCTTGATGGGAGGTTGTTTTTAACATTTTCAAGGCCCATTCTGTCTAGGAGCTCGTTAGCATTTTCCCTTGTTTCTTGGGCGCTTTTGTTCTTATTAAGGTAGCCGGTTACGGTGACATTTTCTAATAGGGTTAGGTTGCTGACTAGATGCATTTGTTGGAAGACGAAGCCGAAATCCTTGGCTCTTATGTCGGCCATTTTCTTCTCTTTTAGTTTGCAGATGTCGATTTCTTCATTTCCCTTTTTATAAATGACTTCGCCGGCGCTTGCCTTGTCCATGCCTGAGAGGGCATAGAGAAGAGTTGACTTGCCGGAGCCTGACGAGCCCATTATTACGGTGAAATCGTGGGCGTAAATGTCCATATTTACGTTGGTTAAAACGTGTAGCTGCTCGCCGTTGTTGGCGAATGATTTCTGCACGTCCTTTGCTTTTAGTATTACATCCTTCATGATTATTCCTCCTAAAAAAAGGTAATGTAAAGTTTTTGTTTACATTACCTTTATATCATAAATGATATTAAGAAGTTCTTAAGAAGTGAAAAATTTGGGGACTTAATTGACCTTCTCGAAATACGAGGCAGGCTTCTTGCAAACTGGGCAAATGAAGTCGTCCGGGAGTTCCTCTCCTACGTACTCGTAGCCACATACTGTGCAGCGCCAGATGGTCTGACCGTCTGAGGTTTGGCCAACTGCTTCTGGTTTAGGTTTGATGTGCTCGTGGTAGTAGCTGTAGGTTGCAGATGGGCTGTCAGATAGAACATCCATGTCGGTTACTTCTACGACGAACATTGTGTGGCTGCCCAGGTCGACTGTCTCAACTACATTTCCGGAAATGTATGCATTGGTCCCCTCAGTGATGATCATGGTGTTGTTGCTTGCTTTCTTGCATTTTTGGTAGTCAGCAAACTTGTCAACATCTCGTCCTGACTGGAAGCCGAAATGCTTGATCAGGTCGAAGTTTGCGGCTTCGCTTAGGATGGAAACCGTGAGAATCTTCGACTCCATGACCATGTCGTGGGTGTAGTTTCGTTTGTCAATTGTTACTGTGATTTTTGCAGGCTCGGTCGTCACCTGGATTGCGGTGTTGGTTATGCAACCGTTGTCCTTGCCGTTTAGATTAGATGTTACAACAAATAAGCCATAGCTCATGTTGTACATGGCTTTTTGGTTCATGCTATATACCTCCTTATTAATCAGTTTATTTCTTTACTTATAATATAACATATATAAGGGTGGGGCAATATTAATCTGCTATTTTTTCTGCCTGCTTGTCGAGTCTTACATTTCTGGCGTAGAGTAGCATATCTATGCTGATTTCTGCGATGTTTAGGATGTAGAAAATGAAGCCCATGTAGAATAGCCATCCAAAGTCGCCGCCTTCGTGGATCTGGATGATTTTTCTTGCTACTCCAAATACATAACCTATCCAGATGAACACCTCGAAGAACAGGCTTTTGCCTTTTGCGGTTCTTGAGATGTAGGATTTTCTGATTGAAACTGGCCACGATAGGCCGAAACATATTATCATTAGTGCTTCTAATAAATCTGTCATTTTCTTAGTCCTCCATGTTTTTATGTTTAAATATAAAAATGCTGATGCATCAACATTTTAGCACATTAAAATGTATCTAGCATCAACATTTTCTTAATCATTTTTCTTCTCAAGGTTTTTTTCCTTTGAACTGGAAATATTTTTTATTTTGTTGCTCATTTGTTATAAAGCCTATGTTACAATAAATTCATGTTAAAGATAAATATGAGCTTTTACTTGCTATCGCAATGTTAAATCACTTATGTTTAACTATAAAACTGTTAATAATATTTATAAAGTTCCAAATTAAGGAGGAAAAAAATATGCCAAAGAAGATTTACACAGAGGAAGAATTAAACAAGATGACCCCGCAGGAGAGATATAATGCTCTCAGCCCATTTGCAAGCACAGTTAGTGCTGACAAAATGTTTGCTAAAACAGAAATTGATACATTTAAGAATGCTTTCTTTAAACCACTGAAAAATTCACATCTAGAAATGGATAACACCGAAATTCGCTCAGCATTCTTTGCATGGGCATTGGGAACTAAGAAGGACATGACTCCTGAGAAGCTTTTTGATCTCAGTGATGACGAATTTAAAACATTAAAGAATGAATTCAAGGAATTTGTTGCAGCAAAGCCTGCAAGCGGACCAGAGTTCGATAAATTAGACGAGCAGCAGAAAAATGAAAGAGCCAGTGAATATGCAAGCATTCATGCTGCTGCATTTAACAAGATTAAGGATACCAAGATTCCTTCAATCAAGGGTCTTAGCCAGTCAGAGGTTGAGAAGGTCGTATTTGATCCTAAGCATATGATTTTTGAGTTCATGGGAAATACATTACAGCAAAATTTCCTTAACCTACCAGCAAAAAGCCCAATCAGAAATGCTTATAACTCTGCATTTAATAAAGTAGCAGGCGGCAAATATGGTACAAGTACCTATATGGACAACCTTGCACACTTTGATAGTTTAATGTATACGATGCGTACTACAATCCATCCAGAATTCTCAGAAAAGGAAAAAGCAATTAATAAGATTATCTCGGATACTATTTTAGATTCTGAATTTAAGGGAAAAAATCCGGGTGAGTATATAGACAGATTTAATACAATAGGACTTGATATTAATTTGGCGTATAGCAATGACTACTTCAAAAACTTTACAGACGAAGAATTCAAAACGCTTCAGAGCAAATCTTTATCAGATCTCAAGAAGGACGATACAGCCCTTTACGAAAAGACAATATTAGAATTTGATAAGGCTCTTCCAAAGAACGAGTATTTCTCATCTACGGCTAAAGAAATCAAGGAGAGACTAGCTGCTGAAGCTAAAGCAAAGAAGGATAGAGACGATAAGGTTAATAGTCATACAAATGATTATAATAATATTATTAAGAAACTTAATAGTGAAGGCCATGATGCTCTTACTTATCATCCTATTTATGATTATATCTATTATAAGGATGGCCTATTTGATTTAGATAGGACATTTGACAATATATTATATAACCTTAATCTAGATTTTAATAACGTCTTTGGTGAGCTTTATGAGAATCAAAAAGAGGCATATAATGCATTTAATAAAGCCAATAGAACAAATTATGATTTTTTGGATAACTTCTATGTAAGCGATCCTAATGCTACATACAAAAAGATTCCTGTTAAAAACGTTGTTAAACAGTTAGTGAACAAGTATCCTGATCATTTTAAATTTGATGTTGATGAAGAAAAGTATGCTCGTGCTATTGTAATGGCTGAGCTTATCAGTAAGCATTATATTGCATACAAGCCATATCTCTATGAGGCTGTCGGCAATGATAAAACAGCGATTGTCAGACCTGAATACGGTGATGACAAACTTTATATCATGAGCCCTGAGCGCTTAAAGGAAGCTACCGATAATCCTAATTCATACGAGGCATTTAATGTAAAAACCGCTGCAAGAATCGATAAGAAGGATAAGGAGTATTATAGCGGACTTGCAAAATCAGAAAGAAAATATCAGGAAGAACTGGAAAAACTTGCTAAAGAAGCTAAGATAAAGGAAGAGAAAGACGCAAAAGAACGTGCAGAGGCTGAAGCTGAGGAGAAGAAAGCTCTTGCAGATAAGCAAAAAAAGGAATTTGAAGATAACAGAGCTGAAATGGCAAGAAAAGAACAGGAATTAAGAGAAAAGAAAGCTGAAGAGGAAATAAGAAAAAAAGTATTAGAAGAACAGCGTAAGGCAGAACTAGAAAATGAGGCAGAAGAGCTTAAAAGAATTGAAGAAGAGATAAGAAAGGCTGAAGAGGAGAGAATCAAATTAGCTATTAGAGATAATGAGATTAACTGCCATGTAAATGAAAATCTTACTAAGTATAGTGATCAAGTTGGCAAGATTATTTCTTTGGATATAGCTTCTGTTATTAAAGATGGTGAGTTTACTATAAAAGCCATTTTGGAAAAAGGTAATAAAAAGTTTAATAGCAAAAAAGCTGGTAAGACAGAAGTTAAGAAGGAACAGGAAGCTGAATTTACACTAAATAATATTAATACTAATATAAAAGTTAAAGCTGATGTTGTAAATGAAATCCAGGAAAATATGAATCGTCCTGATAATGTAAAGGATAATTATGGATTTTCTCAGGGAAGTCTCGGCGAATACAGAAGCGATCTTAACAAGAGACATTGGATTAAATTTATCGGAGGCGGTGCTTCCCATGAACTCGGCTTCTTAAAGCATCAGATTGACAGAACAATTGAAATTATTAATAAAATCGCAGAGGATAATAAAAAGACTCTGTATAACGAGAATAACTCCCGCTTAAGAGATGAGTTAATAGAGAAGATTAAAAAAGCTGCTGCGAAATACATTGCTGAAAAGCGTGGCAAGAAGCATGCTAATGATACAACTTGGGAGCCTAGTACAAGAATGGGTAAGGCGAGGTTCAAAGCTGCTAAAAATATTCTCAAGTTCTGCGAAGATTATGAAAAGAAATATAAATTAGCAGATGAAGTTAAGCGTGACATCACAAATATGACTTACGATTTTACTAACAATAAGGAGTGGAGTAACTTAGCTCTCGATGTTGATACAAAAGCAGCTAAAACAGAAGCTGAAAAGAATGCTGTAGTTAAGGAAATCAACAATGTTGCCTACGGTATGCTTTTAGGTGCTGTTGCTAAGAACTTAATGGATAAGGAAGGATATAATTATGAGGGAGCAAAAATAGTTACAATCGAGGATTTAGATAAATGGAAGGAAAATGCTGTTTTCAAGTCTGTTATGAGCAATATAAAGGGTAATAACGATTTCGAAAAGGCTGTGAACTTAAGAAGCAAGCTCATCAAGAATGATGGAACAGATTTCATTAAGGAATTTTCTAAGGCAACTGTTGCAGCTAAGCAGGCTGAAGACAAGACTAAGGCTGATGCAGAAAAGGCCAAGGCTGATGCAGCCAAGCAGGTTAAACAGCCAAAGCCAGGAAAAGGACTTGGAAAGTAATCTTTTGGAACTATTGAAAATAAAGCTGCGAACAACAACTGCAAGGGCTGAACGGCATAAAATGCTGTTCAGCCCTTGGTTATTATCTAACGCTCATATTTTACACCCTTCGCTAGTGTGGCCACCTTCTTACCCTTCTTTGTTATTAATATAGTATCGCCCTTAAAAATGCTTTTTTTAATATTATAAGTTCCTATATCCACAAGCAAATAATCCTTAAATGCGCAATGGGCAAAAATAACCTTATTGCTCTTATATACTACTCTTTTGTTCTTTTTAAAGCCTTCAACAAGCCCCTTATTATTATAATAATAACACTCCTTAAAGTCTTCCCATCCGTTGAACTTTTTATAGTTATAATAAACTGCACTACTTACCGCATTCTGCACGTTCTTTTCTGGATAAAACATAAAATCCCTATAGCGATTTCTAAAACTATTGAAGTCTTTTTTGTTCATTTTCTTTTTGGATCCGTTAGCTGACATTTTAAATACATTTTTCTTCTTTTCATAGTAAAGCTTGCCACCATAAATACATGTGTAGCCATACTTTTTAACGCCTTTCACAACAGTTTCTTTTTGATTATCCTTGCCAATTCTTATAATTTTTTTGCCCTTCAGATAATATTCTTTTCCAGCAAGTTTCCCAATAAAGCTTCCGTTATTTTGGATGTATTCTTGCTTATTGCTCTTGATGTTATATTTGTAATATTTATCATCTGAAGCTTTGGAAGTTTGGACATAAAACACGTTATTGTAGTTAATTAGTATGGGGTCCTCGTCCACTTTTTCCATCTTACACAACTTGGTTTTTTGCTTCTTTTTTAAGTTGTACTTATAGAAACAATTATTGCTACAATAGTAAATGTTATTTTTTATTTTTACTGCCTTATAGCCATACAAATAGCCTGGCTTGATCGTTTTGGCCGATGCCGTAACAGCACTAAAGCCAAGCGTTATAACAAATGCTAACGCGAGTAGAGTTGCTCTTAGTATTGAATTTGTAGTTGGTATTTTAATTATTTTCATTTTCCTATTTGCGATAATAATACCGCTCCTCCCTCCATTAATACTATGTGATGACAGAATAACACTCCCATACGCCAATGTCAATGTTTCTATGAAGACGGGGGGTGACACTAGAACCGTCCCCCTGTCCCCAGTCGTCTCTTGTCAGCAATTTACCTATGTTATATAATAAGCATAGAATGTAAAGAGGCGAGGTATAAACTATGTACGATAAGATTCTAAAACTAGCTGCCCCGGATAGTAAAAGAGCGATGAATCTAGGCTTGGTATGCGTTTTCATTTTCGCAATCACTGGATTTGTTTTGCAAATGAAACGCGGCTTTGAAAATATAGAAAGCACATGGGCTTTCAGCACTGGCGTTGAGATAATGGGTATCTTTATTTGCGCTATTATTTATTATAGTTGTCTAAAATCAATGGATAAGGAAAATCAAACATTTATGATGTTTGTTCCACAGATATTTGTCTGCGCGCTTTGCCTTTTCTTAGATGAAATCGCCTGGCTGGTTCAAGGTGTGCCTGAATATGCGCTTGTCAACAAGCTTTCTAACGCAATTCTTCACATCAATTATTACTCAATCGGAGTCTTAATTTGGCTTTTTATCTGCTATGTTTTAAACTATAGAAATCGCCTTATTGAAGTCTCAACTATCATTTTCGTTATCGTTTATGTTATTACTGTTTTTATAAATATCGCCGACATTTTCCTACCAATCTTCTTCACTGTAGATGACGCTGGCGTGTATGAAAGGGCCTTCTTTTATAGGTTCAGGCCTTGCATTTATCTGATTCCTCTTCCTGCATGCATATCTTTGTTTATTAATTCTAAGGAAATGCTAGAGAAGAAGGTTGTTGCTTTCTTGCTTATTGGAATCCCAGCATTAGCGGAGCTTTTAACATTTTTCAAATTTGGATTGTCTATGAAGCCTGCTGCAATTCTTATGGCGATAATTCTAAACTTTGGAATTTTGGTTGCCAGACTTGAAAAGAGTTATCTCGCTACCAAAAATGAATTAGATATCGCGTCAAGAATCCAGGAAGGCTTGCTCCCTAACATTTTCCCTGCATTTCCTGACAGGACTGAATTTGACATTTACGCTTCGGCAACGCCTGCTAAAGAGGTGGGCGGAGATTTTTATGATTTCTTTATGATTGACGATTCGCATCTTGCGATACTGATTGCGGATGTTTCTGACAAGGGCATTGGCGCGGCGCTTTTTATGTCCGCTTCTAAGATTATAATTAAGACTCGCGCTCTATTGGGTGGCTCGCCTGCTAAGATCCTCAAATACGCGGATCAGCGCATAGCAGAGAATAACGAAATGGGTATGTTCGTAACAGTTTGGATGGCGATAATTGACCTTGAAACCGGCCAGGTAAATGCTTGCAACGCCGGGCACGAGTACCCTGCAATACTTAAGAGAGACAACTACTGCGTGACACACACCGAGCATGGCGCTCCGCTAGCATTTATCCCTGATAGCGACTATCCTGAGATTAGTTTTAAAATGAATCCTGGTGACAGATTATTCCTTTACACCGACGGAGTTACCGACGCCAAATCCCACAGTGGTGCGCGTTTTAAGACGGAGAATCTTGTTCCACTATTAAATGCTAACAAGGATTTAAGTGACGAAGAGTTGGTGAATAAGGTAATCGACGAGGTCACACATTTTATGGGTAACGAGGAGCAGTTTGACGATATTACTATGCTGTCGTTTACTTATAAAGGGTGAGGTCTCATACGTTGAAAAAAAAACTGCTTTATGCCAAAGCAGATTACACGTACAAATCAAAATATCTATTTTCCATTTTCCACCGCTGTGAAAAAGCTAGTACGAGTCATTTATCATCTCGAAAAAACAAATCAGAAATACATTAAAGCAGCTTGATTTTTTCTAATTCAATACTCCTTTTTTGAGCACCTACATAGATGCTCTTTTTGTCATGCAGTTTTCAA
>JAIKVP010000084.1 GCA_024685635.1 Lachnospiraceae bacterium | reverse complement strand
CGCTTGGTTATAACGGTCACTTTCTTGTCTTTTGGAAGCTTAAGCGCACAGTAGAGGCCCGCGCATCCACTTCCGACTATTAGTATATCTGTTTTCATAAGCATCCTCAAGATGGTTGCAGCCTGTCTGCATTTGCCCATCCAGCTCCTTTAGGGGTGATTATAACACATAAATTTACAACTGACAAGACAGTTGTTTTGACAGTTGTAAATTTATGTGCTATAGTATGGTCAAGTTACTATGTTTAGAGCTTATTTTTATTATCTAATTGATAGCCTAATAGTTGCTATCAGCTTACTAGATGCTATTATTTAAATGCTAATTATTTATTTAAGGAGTAAACTATGAGAACTACAAAAGAAATTCAAGACGAGATTAATAGACTAAAAAAAGAAAAGGACTTCTGCATACTAGTCCACGCCTACCAGGCACACTCTATCGTTGAGATTGCCGATTTTACAGGCGATTCCTACGGCCTTTCTGTTCAGGCCGCTAAGGTACCCGAAAAAAATGTTATAATGTGCGGAGTTCGATTTATGGCTGAGACAGTTAAGGTTCTATCACCTGAGAAAAATGTCTATCTTGCCAATCCAACCGCTGGATGTCCTATGGCTGAGCAGATGGACATCCCTATCCTAAAGGGTTTGCAGGCTAAGTATCCTGGCTACGAAACAGTTGCCTACATAAACACAACCACAGAACTAAAGACCATCTGTGACACTATCGTCACATCATCGTCTGCTGACAAGATTATTGGCAACATTGAAAATGATAAAATCCTCTTTGTGCCTGACCCTAATCTGGGCGGATGGATTGCAAAGCGCCATCCTGACAAAGACTTTAAGTTCTTTAACGGTGGCTGTCCTACACATATGAGAATGAGAAAAGAGGATGTACTTAAGGCTAAGGCCGAGCATCCTGATGCCCTATTCTTGGTACATCCAGAGTGCAGAGCTGAGGTTGTTGAATTGGCAGATTATGTCGGAAGTACAACAGGCATTATGGCATTTGCAAAAGAGTCAAATGCTAAAGAGTTTATTATAGGAACAGAGTCTAGCATTGTTGAGCACTTGCAGTATGAGTGCCCTGAGAAAACATTTTATCCACTAAGCGTCGACCTCATTTGCAACAATATGAAAATGACGACCTTAGTCGATGTCTTAAACACCATGAACGGCACTGGCGGTGAAGAAATCACCCTCCCTGATGAGACAATTAAAGCCGCCAAAAAATCAATCGACAGGATGATTGCTTTAGGCGGTTGATCATTGACGGGGTGATAAGGGGGACGGTTCTGCTGTAACCCTTGTCTTCACCCTATTTTTTTATTTACTTTTCTTCCATAAAAGAGTATTATGAGACTATAATGCACATGTATTTTTTTGTTATTAAGGGAGAGATATAAATGAAAAAAAATACTACTAAACTGCTTAACAACAAAGGTATGTCCTTCGTTGAAGTACTTGTTGTTATAGCAATAATTGTTGTAATTGCAGGAGCACTTACACCTGCACTCATCAAATATATTGAGCATTCAAGACAATCAAAAGACATTAAGATGATAGATAATGTTAGAGATTCTATGCAATTTGCTCTGGCTGAAGAGAAGATTGCAGATAGTGTTGCAAAAGGGCCTAACAGTTTTTATCAGACACCACATGAAGTTATTGATTTATTTGATTCAAGTCAGGCAGGCTACAGTCAGGATTTAGATGCTGAACTTAGAAGCCTTTTATCAATACCTACCAATGCTTCATTAAGTGAAATAAAGAACATTTTATCACCTAGCTCTAAGGTTACAAGGGATTCCACAGGTACTCCATATCCATTCTGGTTTTACATTGACAATGATGACAGTGTATCTACCTGGATTGGAACAAATACAGCTGCTATTCATGCTAAGGTTACAGATAGGATGTTTTTAGGTGGATCTAAGGATCTTAATATTTCTGGTTGGAATCAAAACGGAATTCAACAATAAAACGAAAGGGAACTATAACTATGAACTATGCTATCGCAATTGACATTGGGGGGACTAACACAAGAGTTGCTTTAGTTGATCAGAACAATCAGATTGTTGATCGCAAGCAATTTACAACTAATCCAATGCATCCTGATATCACTATAGAAGAGATTGTTAAGATTATTGCTTCTTACGATTATTCTATTAAAGGTATTGGAATGTCATGTCCAGGTCCGTTGGATTTAATAGGTGGCAAGGTTTTAACTCCTCCAAACTTAAGGGGAGGATGGCACAATTATCCTGTTGTTAAAGAACTTCATAACAAGACAGGACTTCCTACATTTCTTAACAATGATGCCAATTTAGCTGCTCTTGGCGAGGCAACTATTGGCGAGGGAAGAAACTACAATGTAGTTCAGTTTCTAACTATTTCTACAGGAATCGGTGCTGGTTTAGTTATTGATAAGAATATATTTATTGGAACCCATGGCTACGCTATGGAGGTTGCCAACTGCATTATGATGGAAGGCGGTCCTAGCCAGGGCACAATTAAGCCTGGTGGTATCGAGGCCATTTCCTCAGGTACAGCTATCACAACCAGAGCCAAGGCTGCTGGCTTAAATGTTAAGCACGCCGGAGAAGTTAACGAGCTTGCACTTAAAGGCAAGAAAGAAGCTGTCACAATTATGAACGACGCCAAGCTATATTTGGCTAACTTTATCGCAACCCTTTATGCAGCGGTTGATCCAGGAATCGTAATTCTTGGCGGCTCTGTGGCACTTAAGGTTGACGGCTTTGTTGAAGAAGTTGAGAAGCTTGTAAAAGACAGAGTTTTTGATATTATGAGACCTAATGTCAGGATTGTTAAGACAGCTCTCGGCGAAGACTCAGGTTTAATCGGCGCCGCAGCACTAGCATTTTCTTCAACTAAAGAAGTTTAGATATTCATCAAATCTTATCTTTCGGCTAGGCACATTAATTGGTAATTCCTTATCATAGCCTGCTAAGATAAGATCCGTATGATTAATAGATTCAATAGAATTAACGTAGTATTCAGGCAGTTCGCGTTTGATATACTCAGCCTGCTTAGGCGTTAAGCTTAGCATTTGCTTATCGTCAAGCAATTCGGCAAGAGTTGTCATATGAAGCTGCCTGTTATTTTTTATCCAGATTAAGCGGTCTGTGTAGTCGACTGATTTCGGATTCTTAGTGACAATTACGCGACTTAATTCACCTTCTTTAGCCTTATTAAAAATGTCATCGCCATCGTCAATAACTACCATTGCATCAACAGTTACACTCTTAAGAATAGCTAGCGAAACCAAGCGCTGCTCTGCTAAAGAAAGCTCGGCAATCTCCTTATCTAAAGGAATCCCTAACTCTTTAACACAAGAAAGAAAATCCTCGTTATCATAGTCACTATAGCCGCTGCCAAAGAGAATCCCAAGCTCTAAAACCCTAACATTGGCTGGATACACCGCTTCATTTACAATAGGGAAAATGCTTAAATCAAGCTTCATAAGCTCCCTAACCACATCCATTTCAACGTCATTTTTGGACTCCATAAAGACTGTAAGACTCTCGCCTTTAGTAATATTCCAGTCAATTTCATCAAGCATTATTGACATAATCAATCCTCCGAAATAAGCGCCTTATATATCTCGCGCTTGCCTACACCCCTGTCTTTTGCGACTTTCTTCATCGCTTCCTTTTTGTCGATGCCTTCAGACATATAGTATTCCATATGCTCCTCAATAGACATCGCTTCCCACTTAGCCTGCTCATCAGCCTTAATTAAGGCATAGTCCTTTCCCGCAATAACAAGAACATATTCGCCCTTAGGCTCGTGCTCCTCGTAGTAAGCTAAACAGTCATCAAATGTTGTCATCATGCTGTTTTCATGCAGCTTGGTAAGCTCCTTAACAATCGTCAAACTCCTGTCTCCACCAAAAATCTCCCTTAGCTCTTTTAAGGTCTTAATCAAATGATGGGGAGCCTCATAAACTATCATAGTTCTTGTCTCATCCTTCATTTGACTTAAGATAATTGCACGCTCCTTCTTGTCACTAGGAAGAAATGCTTCAAATGCAAAGCGACGGGTTAACTGTCCTGAAATCGTAAGCGCCGTAACCGCTGCACAAGCACCCGGAAGCGAGGTAACCTTAATACCAGCTTCTATAGCCTTCTTAACTAAAACCTCGCCGGGATCAGATATAGCAGGCGTTCCAGCATCAGTGATAATTGCAACATTCTCGCCATCAAGCATTTTATTAACTAATACTTCCGCCTTCTCAACCTTATTGTATTCGTGATAACTCGTCATATGAGTCTTTATATCAAAATGATTAAGCAATTTTATGCTATTTCTGGTATCCTCAGCCGCAATCAAATCAACCTCTTTTAGAACTCTTATCGCTCTCATAGTCATATCCTCAAGATTGCCTATCGGTGTAGCTACCAGATATAATACACCCTGCATATTTTACCTCCGTATATCTAACTCGCTTATTTAATATACTTTCATATAGTTAAACTAATATCTTATATTTATTCTTATAGTAACAAGCATTAATTAAGCCTTATCAAAGCTAAATATCCCTTATACTTCACTCACTTATCCCATATATACTCTTAAGCTCCTCAGTATAAACTCCCTGCTCTTCATATAATATAAGCGGCGCTCCAACTCGCATTTGAACTCCGCCGTCCTTTATCCCGCCAATAAGCACTAATACAGGCTCCTTATCAATATAGGGATGAACCATCCTCATAGTCTTAGGCTCAATATTAAACTCCTTCATAACTGCTATAATCTCAGCTAATCTAGAAGGCTTGTGAACCATATAAAACCTGCCTTTTTTAGCCAAGGCAAATGAAGCAGCCCTAATTACATCCCTTAAATCGCACATAACCTCGTGCCTTGCAATTGTCTTAGGAAGCGTGGGATTCTTTAATGCCTTAGATGCCGCCATATATGGGGCATTGACCGTTACAAGCTGAAAAGAAGCTGCGTCAACAATAGCCGCAGCTTCT
>JAIKVP010000070.1 GCA_024685635.1 Lachnospiraceae bacterium | reverse complement strand
TATAAGAGAGGGTTGCTTATGTATAAGAGAAGAGTTATAGCATTTATGCTATGTGTTTTTCTTACAATTGGATTGATAAATAGCTCAACTGTTACAGAGGCTAAGAATGCTGTAAAGCTTAAGAAATCAGCTATTACCGTTACAGTTGGTGCATCTAAGAATATTAAGATAGTCAATGTTAAGAAGAAAAAGAAAGTCAAATGGGCCGTTGTATCTGGAATTACCAACGTCGTAGGCATTAAGAAGAGTAAATGTGTCTTTAGAGTGACAGGTAAGATTGCAGGTACTGCTATTGTGCGCGCAACCGTTGGCAAGAAGGTATACGATTGCCGTATAACAATTATTAATAAGGCCAAGGCAGCTACATTTACAGAGGCTTCATGGTCTAAGAAGAGGCCAGCTAGTGGTACTACATCATCTTCAAATGATAGCTCAAGTGGTAAGAATAGATCAGGAATTGATGACATCATCTACTACGATCTTAATTATACAGACGCTGACAACAACTTGATTACGACAGCTAGTGTTCCGTCATCTAAGACAACTACAGAGAAGAATTCTAACACAACTGAGGCTGATGGCAAAAAGACTACCACAGAGAAAGCATCAGATAGTAGTGAAGATATAGATGATCCTATTTATGACGATGAGGATGAAGATATATATTACTATGATGAAGAAGAGGATGCTGAGAACGAGGTCGACAATACAGACGGTAAAAATGCAGATGATGTGGCAGCTTTGATAAACATTGCTGATGTTCAGGCGGCTAATGGAGTTATTATTTCTAGAGACTTAGATTCTGAGATATATAACTGGGAAGAGCTAGACGAAGGCAGCGGAGTTGAGAGAATTGTAGGTATTAATTTTAGTGGCCTTGGTGTTAGCGGAGAGCTTAATATTGATGCATATATAAGTGATATAGAATTATATAGATCAGTTGATAAGAATAAACCTGGCTTATCACAACTAAAAGAGATTAATGTTTCTGACACTAAGATTTCATCACTAAATTGTAGTAAGTGTGTGAATATTGAGGCAATTAATATCTCATCAACGAACATAAGCAACTTAAATGTATCTAGCATGACTGCACTCAAAGAACTTATAGCTAATAATAGTACAAGCCTTGAATCGGTTAGTATACAGAGTTGTAGGGATCTTGAGACTGTTGATATATCTGAATCTGAGGTGATTAAAAAAGTATCAATAACTGGATGTGCATCACTTTCAGAAGTTATATTATCGGGTTGTGAGACATTAACAAGTCTTGATTTATCGTCTGATACCAGCTTAGGAGAGCTTGTTGTTAATGATACTAGCTTATCTAGTCTTAAACTTAACGGATGTACAGGACTATATTATCTTAACTGTTCATCTAATCAGCTTGCTGGTGGACTTGATTTGACAACATGCAAATCTCTTGAAGAGATTGATTGTTCTTATAACCAGTTAACGAGTGTAAAGCCGTATAATAATAGCGATTCACCTCTTGTAATACTTAACTGTTCTAATAATAGTATTGCTGGATTTGGAAATGCTCTTAACAGGTGCGTTGAATTATCGGTGGTTAATGCTTCTTACAACAGGATGGGATCATCGGCCACTATGAACTTAGCTGCGGCTATGAATATAAGTGAGATTGATATTAGTAATAATCTGGGAATTACTAGAGATAATATCGCTTTCTATTCAGATCTAAAGTATTCAGATGAGATAACAGTAATTGTAGACGGTGAAGAAGAGGAATAACAAGTATCTTTATCGGCAGGGTTTTTACCCTGCCGATTTTTATTTGCATAATTTCCTGGTATGTTGTAATATGTTTATTGATGAAATTTTAGGAGGAGAATTATGACTATATTACAGGCTCTTATATTAGGAATTGTACAGGGAATAACAGAATTACTGCCTATTTCTTCATCGGCACATCTAAATGTTATTCCATGGATATGCAAATGGACAGAGGATCCAGCATTTAACGAAATGTTTGAGGGAGCGTTTGATGTTGCTCTTCATGCAGGAACATTACTTGCAGTTACTATATTTTTCTTTAAGGACTGGATTAACTTAATAGTTTCTGGATGTAAGAAAGTGGTTAAGAAGGAAGATAGCCTAGAGGGAAGAATGTTTTGGCAGCTTGTCTTTGCCACCATTCCAGCCGGAGTTTTAGCGTTAGTCTTAGATAAGATATCTGAAAAGATAATAGGAGACAATTTCAAGCTTGAAATGGGTATAATTGCTGCCATGCTTATGATTATGGGTGTAATCCTTTATATTGTAGATAAGAAGGCAGAATCATTAGTGCCATATGAAGATATAAACATGAAGCAATCAATAGTAATTGGTGTATCTCAGGCTCTAGCTGCAGCATTTCCTGGTGTTTCACGTTCTGGTATCACTATGACATTTGCGAGACTGTTTAAGATAGACAGAGAGAGTGCGGCTAAGTTTTCGTTTTTACTATCTACACCTATTGTAGCCGCTGCGGTCTTAGTTGATATTAAGGAGTTTGCTTTGA
Source organism: Lachnospiraceae bacterium (assembly GCA_024685635.1). GTDB lineage: Bacteria > Bacillota > Clostridia > Lachnospirales > Lachnospiraceae > NC2004. The sequence continues at coordinate 15,538 of JAIKVP010000070.1, read as the reverse complement.
CATCTGGAGTATTCTGGGTTGGAGTAATATCTAGCTTTATCGTTGGACTTATAGTAATCAAGTTCTTAATGGACTATCTTAAGAAGGGCAGCTTTAAGGGCTTTGCGATTTATAGAGTAGTATTCGGATTGTTTATACTCGCACTTGTCATTATAAGATAAAATGCTTATATAAATAGTTAGGAATGATAGACTATAGCTTATTATTTCTAGAAGATTAGAGTGATAGACTATTATTTATAACTGTAAGAGGATTAGAATGTTAGATTATTATTTATAACTGTAAGAGGATCAGAAGCCTATAACAGTAATCGTTAAAGGCGAGCAATAAATAAAAGCAATAATAAATAAAAGCAACAATGAATAAAAGCGTAGCAGATATAAACTGCTACGCTTTATTATTGTTATAAGAATCTGATTGTATTTAAGAATACTGATCCATACACTTTTCACAGGTTCCGTAAAAGACGGTAATCTGTCCCTCAACCTGACCTGGAAAACCTTCTTTTGGAAGGGAAATGGAATTAAGAAAGTCAGGATCAACATCGACATCGTAAACACTTCCACAGTTTCTGCATCTAAAATGACAGTGAGGTGCTGTGACAGGGTCGTATCTATCAGAGCTTCCGTCAAATGAAAGCTTCTGTATCTCACCTATCTCAGTTAAGACCGCAAGGTTTCTATAAACTGTGCCTAAGCTGATATTAGGAATGTCCTTCTTAACATTGTCATATATGGTATCTGCAGTCGGATGGTCTTTTCTGGTCTTTAAAAAGGCCAAAATTGCATCACGTTGCTTACTCTTTTTTAATTTAACTGCTTCCATAAGAATCACCTCTCTAAAAATAGGAATAATTCCTAATATTGATATTAGCACAGTAATAATAAAATGTCAAAGCATTTTAATAAAGTGTGTATTATCTGTTAATAGGGTTGACAATAAATAAATATATAGTGTATATTTATTTCGATGCTACAGCATTTACTATATCAAGTAAGGAGATATGTGATATGTTTGATAGGATTAAAGAAATCATCGTTGAGCAGCTTGGTGTTGATGAGACTGAGATAGAAATGACTTCAGACCTAAAAGATGATTTAGACGCTGACTCGCTTAGTTTATTTGAGTTAGTAATGGCATTAGAGGCAGAGTATGATATAGAGATTCCAGCAGATGATTTAGGTCAGATTGCAACTGTAGAGAATCTTATTGATTACCTCAAGTCAAAAGGGATTGATGATTAATTTAGGAGGGTTTCCCCTCCTTTTTATATGAATAGTTTATGAGGTGGTTTGATGAAGCATACATTTAGATCAATGATAATTGTATTAATACTGGCTGCAACAGCAGTAGCGGCATTTACATTAGCGCTTTCTATTACAAGCGAGACAGTGAATTGGGACTATGACGTAGAAAATGTTGTAATAGATGTCAGCACTGATACTATAAAAGATGCCACTGACACAACAATTAAAAATAATACCAAAGCCAGCGCTAATGCAAAGAAGAATGATACAGTATCTTCGGCAAATACTGACAAATAATAAATGAATGGAAGAGGTATAAGTGGACAATTTAATGTATAGCATTAACGGAACGGTTCCCGTTTTTGCTCTGATTATTCTGGGATATTTTTTGAGAAATAAAGGAATCATAGGAGATACCTTTGTTAAAGAGGCCAATACCTATGTATTTAGAATTGCATTGCCAGTGATGATATTTATTGATATGTGGAAGGCAGATATTTATAGGGAATTTGATATATCTTTTGTAGTTTTCTGTTTTTTGGTTACACTTATATCATTTGCTATTATATGGATAGGAGCGGAGCTGTTTATCAAGGACAAGACAATGATAGGTGCATTTGTCCAGGGCTCATTTAGAAGCAGTGCTGCGATACTTGGCCTAGCATTTGTCAGCAATATGTATGATGGCGATTTAGGTATGGCGCCGCTTATGATAATTGGATGCGTGCCTTTATATAATATTTGTTCAGTTATAGTGCTTACCTTTAGGGGAAAGCATTCAGATTATTCTAAGGGCAAGGCTGGAATTAAAAAAGCGCTTATTAATATAGTTACCAATCCTATAATAGTTGGAATATTCTTTGGATGTATCGCATCTTTAATTAAGCTTAAATTACCTCTTATGATTACTAAGTCTCTAGACCTAGTTGCTCAGTCTACAGTGCCAATAGCACTTATAGCGATTGGTGGAGGATTTACATTTGCAAGCTCTAAGACGAAGAAGAGGACTGCAGTCTGGGGCACTGTTATCAAGCTAATATTGATGCCGACGGTGGTTTTACCAATCGCGGTCTTATTTGGATATAGTAATCAGGAAATGCTTGCTATTATTATAATGATAGCTGGACCAGCAACGGCAACAGGCTATGCTATGGCTAGAGAGATGGACAATGACTATGTGCTTTCGTCATATATGATTGTACTTACGACGATGTTCTCTGCATTTACCTTAACTGCGTGGATATTCATCATGAAATGCTTAGGAGCGTTATATTAATACGATACTCATTTATGAAATGCTTAGGAGCGTTATATTAATACTAATAAGTTCAAAAAAAGGATGCTGATAATCAAATCAGCATCCTTTATTGTTCTAATCATATCTAGGAATTAACCTAAAATAACTTCAACCTCATGAGTGCTTCCCTCTTCAAACACTGGAAGAATGTTGCCCTCAATTGCATTGCCGTCAACTGTAACAGACTTAACACCCTTGCATACGTGGTCTGGGTTCTTAATTGTTACATTGTAGGTAGCTCCTCTAAATACTCTCTTAGCAGTGAATCCATCCCATGCACTTGGAATTGAAGGATCAACCTTAAGTCCATCATAGTCAGGAATCATACCTAAGATATACTGTGAAATAGCTACAAAGTTCCATGCTGCTGTACCAGTAAGCCAAGAGTTCTTAGCCTCACCAAAACGTCCAGCGTCCTTACCAGCGATCATCTGAGCATATACATAAGGCTCAGTTCTGTGAAGGTCTGAATACTTCTCCTCACGGAAAGCAGGAGCTATCTTAGAATAGTACTCAAATGCCTTGTCGCCTCTACCTGCATAAGCCTCAGCACAGATAATCCATGCATTGTTATGACAGAAGATACCAGCATTTTCTTTATATCCACCTGGATAAGTAGAAATCTCACCGTACTGAATATAGTATTTGGTAAATGCAGGCTGGTTAAGAACCAAACCATGCTCGCAGTTAAGCCATTTGTCGATACTGTTAAGAGTAGCGATGTCATAGCCCTTGTCCTTACCAATCTCAGACATTACTGCAAATCCCTGTGGCTCGATGAAGATCTTACCTTCCTCGCACTCGTTAGAACCAACCTTCTTGCCAAGGTCGTCATAAGCACGAAGGAACCACTCGCCGTCATAACCATGCTCAACGATGTTAGCTTTCATCTTATCAATCTCAGCCTGTGCAGCCTTAGCCTCATCAGCTAATCCTTTGATCTCGCACATCTTAACATACTCAGGTCCTGCATAGCAGAAGAGAGTAGCAACGAATAGAGACTCAGCTGTCTTAGAATACTTGTCATCTCCATACTTAGGTGAAGTGTAGGTCTGGAAACTCTCTCCAGGAACACTAGAGAAGCATGAAAGATTCAAGCAGTCGTTCCAGTCAGCACGCATTGAAAGTGGAAGGCCGTGAGGGCCGACATTGTTAACAATACGATAGAATGACTGTTTCATATGATCCATCATTGGCTTAGCCAAAGACTCATCATTTCTATATGGTACGTTCTCATCCAAAATGCTGAAATCGCCAGTTTCCTTCATATATGCTGCTGTTGAAAGAATCATCCATAATGGATCATCTGAGAAGTCTCCTCCAACTGCATCATTACCCTTCTTAGTAAGTGGCTGGTACTGATGGAAGCATCCACCATCCTCAAACTGTGTAGCAGCCAAATCAAGAATACGCTCTCTACCACGCTCAGGAATCTGATGAACAAATCCCAAAAGATCCTGGTTAGAATCTCTAAATCCCATACCACGGCCAATACCTGACTCGAAGTATGAAGCTGAACGTGACATATTAAATGTAACCATACACTGATACTGATTCCAAATGTTAACCATACGGTCAACCTTCTCATCAGGAGTCTTAACTGTATACTTAGAAAGAAGAGCATCCCAGTCGGCCTTAAGTGCAGCAAGTCCAGCATCAGCCTTCTCAGGAGTATTAAACTGCTCAATCATCTTATAAGCAGTATCCTTCTTCATAGAACCATCAGCATTCCACTTATCCTCGCCGTTCTCAACATATCCAAGAACGAATACAAGCTCTTTCTTCTCGCCTGCGTTAAGTGTAATGTTTAAGCTGTGTGAAGCAATTGGGCTCCATCCATCAGCTTTAGAGTTCTTGCTCTTACCAGCTAAAACAACATCTGGATTACCAAAACCATTGTATAAACCAACAAAACTCTCTCTATCGCAATCATAGCCATCAATGTCCGCATTAGTTACAGTGTAAAATGCAAAGTGATCACGACGCTCTTTATACTCTGTCTTGTGGAATAAGGTGTTACCCTCTACATCAACTTCACCAGTGTTAAAGTTACGCTGGAAGTTAGTAGAATCGTCCTCTGCGTTCCATAGACACCACTCAAGGAAAGAGAAGAGTGTAAATGTCTTAGTTGCTGAACCAGTATTAGTTAGTGTAACTTTCTGAACCTCACCCTTGAAGTCCTTAGGTACAAAGAAAGCAACCTGTGCTTCCAAATCATTCTTCTTACCTGTGATAATGGTATAACCCATACCATGGCGGCACTCGTAAGCGTCAAGCTCTGTCTTAACAGGTGACCAACCTGGATTCCAAACTGTTCCTCCCTCATTAATATAGAAGTAGCGTCCTCCCATATCTACAGGAACGTTATTATAACGGTAACGAGTGATACGCCTCATACGCGCATCCTTGTAAAAATGATATCCACCCGCTGTATTAGAAATCAGTGAGAAGAAATCCTGGGTTCCTAAGTAGTTAATCCAAGGATATGGAGTCTTAGGAGATGTGATGACATACTCTTTGTTCGCATCATCAAAATGTCCAAATTTCATAGTCTTTATCTACCTCTTTTTCTTAATATTTGGCTCGGACGCATACGACAGACCGTCCGACACCATGTAATCATATTATATAATAGTAGAGGCGTTTAGGCAAGAAAAATCTAGTACAAATTGCACAAAACTAAAATATGTTTTTGTTCGTTGTTAAAAGATTTATACAAGTGTTAGAGAGATTTATTGCTTAAAATAGTTTAATTTGTAGCATCACTTACTTGACACAAAAATTTGTTAGTATTACTATTATATATAACTATTTTTACCCCCCTATTTATGTAAAGGAGGACTTATATGAGAGATATAAAGTTTAAGAGAATATTAGCATTTTTGCTTTGTGTGGTTATGGCATTAACTATATACACGCCTGGCAATACTGTAGCGACTAATGGTAGCGTAAGCTCTGATGCTGATTTAACAGTAGTTGATGAGAAGAGGGCAGAGGCGACTTCTATTGAAACAACTACAGAAGTTCTAACTACAAGCGAGTTAGTTACAACTAGTGCAGTGCATGAGGTTGATTATGATGGCGGAGAGAGGATTAACAATCTTATAGTTGAGAGCCATCTTGAAGATTCTGTCAAAATCAGATGGTATGTTAATGTCAGAGAAGCTACAGGCTACATCGTATATAGAAAAGATAACTTTAGTAATTCCTATGAAGTGTTAGTGATGGGAGAGACTGATGGTAAATATTTGTCTACCACACATACTGATAGTAATTTAGCTTATGGTGTAAAGTACACCTATCTTGTTCAGTCATTTTATAAGATGGATGACGGAACTGTTAAGTATGGTGGTTTAAGCCCGGTTCTTAATTATACGAGGGAGTTTGACGCTCCGACACTTAACAGCGCAATAAGAACCAACAAGAAGGTTAAGGTAAAATGGATAGCTAAGTCAGGTGTTAACGGCTATGAGGTATATAGATCTAAGGGGTCAGGTTCTTTTAAGAAGGTTAAACTTGTTAAAAAGCAGTCTAAGACTTCTGTTGTAGTAAAGGGTAACGCCCTTAACAAAGTTTATCGCTATAAGATAAGAGCTTATATTGTCTATAATGGTAATAAAATATATTCTAAATACTCTGATGTAGTCAAGGTAGATACATCTAAAAATGCTGTTATAACTAAGAAGTTTAAGAAGCTTAAGAAGAAGTATCCGGAAGGATATTACTGGAACCACATGGGTGAAACTGATTATGATTCGACAACCATAACATCTATTCCATGTAATCATGCTAGATATGGCTATACCTACTGCAATAGCTATGTTTGTCCTACTGGCTATTTAGGATTACAGTGCTATGGATTTGCCTGGAAGATGAGCGATTTGATATATGGTAAGTCTAAGAAATATACCAAACATAAGAAGTTTGCTAAAGCCAAGGTTGGAGATGTTATCAGATATAGCGGTCACTCAGTTATTATCACTCAAAAATGTTCTGATTATATTGTTGTTGGAGAGTGTAATTACGGTGGTACCTGTATTATCAAATGGGGTAGACATATTTATAAGTCTGAGCTTTCAGGCGCAACCTATTTCCACAGAAACTTGTAATAATTAATATAATACATAAATAATGCCCAGGCAGTTTAAGCCTGGGCATCTTTATTATTATCTTTAATTATTGAATTGTAATGTGCTGCCAGCACTCATATACCTCATCAGGTTTAATCTCCCAATAACCTGTACGATTCTTAGGAGTATCAAGGTTAGGCGCATTGATAATCCATGTACATGGCTCAGGACAGAAATAACCATTCTCGCCTCTGTCATTCCAAACGCACCAGAAACGGTATAACTGACTAACCTCATAACAAACCTTCTTGTTAGTTGGTTTATGAACAGCATATGAGCCGTAGAATTCCTGACCGTTAAGTGAGTTCATGCCCGCTGAATATAAATCGTTATCCAAACCTCTTGTAACAGGCATTGTACCCTCGTTGTAACGCATATCATACTCAGTCAAATCTCTAACCTTTTCAGTTGGAAGGCAGCGGTTGTTAATCTCCCAACGCTCTGTAACAGGTACAGACAAGAAGTAATCCTTAGGATCAGTTCCGTCAATAAAAGGAACCTGAAAAGCAGTGTGAGAGCAGAAACCAACAGGAAGCATAACCTTGCTGTCATTACGCATCTCAACATTCTGTAAAAGTCCATCTTTAGCTGATAATGTAAATGTCATTCTGACTGTAAATGCTACAGGAAAATACTGATAAAACTCATCGTTTTCGTCGTATTTGAATTCTGAGACAACTGTTACAGTGTCATCATCGATAACATTTGACTTAATTACCTTGTAGGCTCTCTTGTGAAGGAAACCATGAATAGCGTTATAAAATGGGCCTTCCTCGTTGATTGGTAAATGGTATACAGCATCAGAAGTTCTTAGTCTACCTTCGTCTAACCTGTTAGGAAGATACAAGAAAGGATAGCCATATGTCTCCGGATTGTTAAGCACCGTAGTATATGGATGTTCTTCATCGTGTCTGAAAACATCAATATTTTCTGCCTCGTTTCTAAGTCTTATGATATTGTTTCCGATTCCAGGTGCTAATATAGCCTTGTAGTCACCCGCGATCATTTCTACACAGTCATACCCTTCTAAGCTAATATTATTAAGCTCTGCCATTTATAGTATCCTCCTGATTGTTTATTTATGAAAATGCTTCGATTATCTTATTATAAATGTTTTTGAAAAATGTAACAATACTATTCCAAACGCCCTCAGCTTTTTCAGTATCAATATCAAGTCCTTCAAGCTTTTCGTATAAGCCCTTGGCCTGATCCTTGATATTGTCAAGGTTTATGTCAAGGCCTGAAAGCTTCTTCATAATAGAAATTACACTGTCAATCTCTTCATCAGTTAAAGTGACACCCATTTCATTAGCGGCGTCCACAACAACTTCTCTAATCTCGTCCTCGTGCTCTAAGCCTTTTTCAAGAACCTCGTTCTTAACATATCCGATGAGCTCTGAAGCCTTCTCTGAATCGCCAATTGACTCTGCAATCTCTCCTGTAACGACCAACTCGTTGGTTGCAGCATCAATAACATCATCATCGATATCGTCACCAGTTAAGTCCTCATAAGCCTTCATTGTACCAACTAGGGCAGCGGTTCCTGAAATAGAAAATGGTCCAACCACCGTTACGTAAGCATTTTCAACACCGGCAGTTGCAAGGGCGTTAATGTACATTGAATCTGTACAGTAGCTAATGTTCTTGGTTGTTACCTCAATTCCAGTTCCCTCTGGCGCTCTCTCAAGCTTGATAGAAGAGAGTGCTCTTGTACCGATAACGCTTTTAGGAAGGTATTCATCAAGATATTCATGCTCATCCTGGTTGGTAATTCCTAACACATTAATCTGCTTAAGGTCATCCTCGGTAAGCTCTAAAAGACTAAGTACTGTCTTTCTCTCATCTGCGTTAAGGTCTGCTCCAAGAGTTACTCTAGTGTCGTCATACTCAGCATCAGCATTGGCTTTGATGCTAATTGAAGGCGCGTAGCTTAAGAGTAAGCAAAAGCAAATTATAGCGCAAACAACAGTTTTTGCTAGTTTCTTAATCATCATATTATCAATCTCCTTTTTGTGCTCAAAAATAACTATGAGCTTAAAACACCTAAAGGCAATCCACTATGGATAGCCACACCTATTGTAACAGTAAGTGACAAATGGTGCAAGTTATTGTTTATTACATTATAATGAAATCTTTATTACAAAAAGTTAAAACCCCCTGTCAAATGTTGACAGAGGGTTAAGTGAAGGTATAAACTATGTCAAATGCTAATAGTTTTAAGCAACGCTGATAGTAATCTTCTCAGGCTCCTTAGGTGCCATCTTTGGAAGATTAAGCTCTAATACACCGTTTTCAAGCTTAGCTCCTATATTGGCTACATCGACGCCCTCAACATTAAAGCTTCTCTTATAAGAAACTGAACTGCGCTCCTTGCAAATGTAGTTGACAGGCGCTTTCTCTTCAGCATTTTCATTGCCTTCTTCATCGCTTGAAGAATCGCTTTCGCTTGAGTGAGAAGCCTCGATTGTAAGGATGTTGTCCTTGATGTCGATGTTGATCTCATCTTTGGTAAATCCTGGAAGCTCAGCGCTTAGGACGTAGCAGTTGTCATTTTCGATAATGTCACTCTTAACAGGAGCGAATGAAGGTTTAGCAGATACGTCAAATAATCTGTCGAAGTTGTCAAAATAATCGAAAATAGATGGTTGTTTGTAAAATGGTTGTAATGCTAACATAATAATTCCTCCTTTGGACTTAAGTGAAGCTTTCGCCTCACTTGATAACTTGTTTCTTTGTTTCTATGCCTGTATAATAGTCCGAGATTGTGTCTAAATTGTGTTTATTCTGTGTCTAAACTGTGAAATTTAGCACTCTGCTCTGTCGGCTGCTAATATTGTCTGACAATTAAGAACACCCCTATCTAACTTCAAAGCCTATAAACGCAGCCTTTTCAGTCTATATAGCCACTGTAGGAATTATATATATTGTCAAACATTCTTTTAAAAGTTTTTTTCTGTGATGGAGACATTTTTCTGTACTGAGCTACTAATATGTACTCATCTTTACTCAAACTTGCGTTAAAAGAGCGCACTGTCTTTGAAAATATATTCTCAGCGTCAATTGTTCCGATTAAGTCATCCATTGAAACCTTGAAATAGTCGCACATATCCTGAAGAACTACCATACTTGGCGTGACTAGTTCATTTTCGTACTTGTAAATGGTTTGCTGGGTGACATGTATTGCCTCTGCTAGCTCCTGCTGCGTGATGCCCTTGTGATTCCTTAACTGCTTAATATTGTTCATATTTAACCCTCCGGTTTATTTGGATATTTAAATTATAGTTTCTTCTATTACAAAATGTAATTATTCAAAATGTAGATTATATTAGGCCAAAAAAGAGAAAAAATGGTCGAAAAAAGTCGAATAAAGTCGAAATTATAAACTCTTTATAAAAATTAGGTATCATTATATTCTGCTTATAATTTTCATTTTTTTGTCTAAAATATGGTAAATTTATATAATTTTGTGGCGAAAAACTCGATTTTATGATAAAATATTTACTGAATTTTGTGCTATAAGGAGGACTGTCGATGAAATTTACCAAAATGCACGGTTGTGGAAATGACTATATATATGTAAACGCTTTTGAGGAGAAGATTAAGGATCCTTCTAAAGTCGCTATTTGTCTAAGTGACAGGCATAAGGGTATAGGCTCAGACGGGCTTATATTAGTCGCTCCATCTGATGTAGCTGACGTCAGGATGATTATGTACAATCTCGACGGCTCTGAGGGAGCTATGTGTGGTAATGGAATAAGATGTGTCGGCAAGTTTTTCTACGATTATAAGATGACTGATAAGACCGAGATAACAGTAGAGACCAAGTCAGGAATTAAGAAGCTTACTCTATTCCCTAAGGATGGCAAGGTTGAGACAGTTAAGGTTGACATGGGTAAGCCTATATTAAATGCCAAGGATATCCCAGCAGTATTTGATAAGGATCAGCTTATTAACGAACCCGTTGAAGTTAATGGTAAGACTTACAATCTTACAGCCGTATCTATGGGAAATCCACACGCTGTAACATTTGTTGACGATACTAAGAGTCTTGACTTAGAGAAGATTGGCCCTGATTTTGAGAATCACCCGATTTTTCCAGACAGGGTTAACACTGAATTTGTAGAGATTATTAATAGAAATGAAGTAAATATGCGCGTTTGGGAGAGAGGCTCTGGAGAGACCTTTGCCTGTGGAACGGGAGCCTGTGCAACGGCGGTTGCATCTGTATTAAATGGCTTAACCGACAATCATGTTACTGTTCACTTATTAGGTGGAGATTTGGATCTTTTTTATGATGAGGATAATGAAACTGTCTGGATGACAGGGCCTGCAACCACAGTGTTTGAAGGAGAAGTGGATATAAGCGCAATTTAATAGACGAAAGAAGGGCTTAACTATGAAGCTTAAGGAACTATTAGCAGAATTAGAATATAAGGTTGTTAAGGGCAGTGATGATGTAGATATCGCTGACATTTGCTTTGATTCAAGGAAGGCAGTTTTAGGTGGATTATATATTGCGATTACTGGTGCGGTAGTTGACGGCCACAGCTTCATTGCAAATGTTATAAAGACAGGCGTTAATGCAGTTGTCGTTGAGAAGGATGTTGAAGTTGACGCTGATATTACAGTGATAAGAGTTGATGATACAAGATTGGCCCTAGCTTACATTTCAGCTGCATTTTTTGGGCATCCTGCTAAGAAGCTTAAGACAATTGGAATAACCGGAACTAAGGGCAAGACAACTACTACTTATATGGTTAAGTCGATTCTAGAGAGTGCCGGAATTAAGACTGGTTTAATAGGAACGATTGAGACAATTATCGGAGATACACACATTCCATCCGCTAATACAACGCCTGAGTCCTATGTTGTTCAAAAGACATTTAAGGACATGGTTGATGCCGGACTTGACGCGGTTGTCATGGAGGTTTCATCACAGGGGCTGATGCTTAACAGAGTGGCTGGATTTAGATTTGACTATGGTATATTTACCAACCTTTCTCCAGACCATATAGGTCCTAACGAGCACAAGGATTTTGATGATTATTTATCTTGTAAGGCCAAGTTATTTAAGCAGTGCAAGGTTGGAATATTTAATGCAGACGATAAATATTATGAGCAAATGAAGAAGGGGGCAAGCTGCAAGATAGAGACCTTTGGTGAGGGAGCAGATTGCGACTATCGTGCAAGCGACATCAAGCTTACCAATCACGAGGGTGTTTTGGGCGTTAGCTATCATTTGTCTGGTAAGTATGATGGCGTGGTTGAAGTTCCCGTGCCGGGTGACTTTAGTGTATATAACTCACTTACTGCGATCGCTATTTGCAGCAATTTTGATGTCGACTTTGATTTGATTAAGAAAGCTCTATTAACTGTAAATGTTAAAGGAAGAGTTGAATTAGTTCCTGTTTCTAAGAGATTTAGCGTTATGATTGATTATGCACACAATGCTATGAGCTTAGAGAGTCTGCTTACAAGCCTAAGGCGATATGATCCTAAGCGTTTGGTATGCTTATTTGGCTGCGGTGGCAACCGCTCAAGAGACAGACGCTTTGAGATGGGAGAGATTTCATCTAAATATGCGGATTTTACAATAGTTACATCGGACAACCCTAGAAACGAGGATCCTGATGCGATTATTGAAGATATACTAGTTGGCGTTAAAAAGGCTGACGGTGAATATGTGACAATCAAGGATAGGCACGAGGCTATCAGATACGCAATTGAAAATGCAGTCGATGGCGATGTTATTATCCTTGCAGGCAAAGGCCATGAGGACTATCAGGAAATCAATGGTGTTAAGCACCATATGGATGAGAGAGAGATTGTGGCAGATGTTGTTAAGGATGGTAATTTTATTAAGTAGCAAGTTTAAAAGGAGGCAGTTATGAATACATCCAAAATGGAAGACCTGATTAATCAAATAATCTGGCTAAAACCTGTGGATGAGATTATAGATACCATATTGGATCTAGGTCCTTATGTGGTATTTGGAATCCTCATATTTGGTATTATTCATTGCTTTTTTGGCCGTATCATTTTCAGGTTTGAGATGGCATTTTTAGGGGCAGGTGGATTAGGAGTGTCCACTTATATTCTCTTAAAATATGTTGTCCATTTTCAGGATACGAAGCAGATGTATGCCTGGGTAGCATTTGCCACCTTTATGGGCTTTGGAATGCTCTTTACAGTTTCGGCCATATTGATATTTATGTGCACCTTACTAGGTGTGACTGGCTATCTGATGTTTCAAACCACAGTTCAGGGCTGGGATTTAACGACCACTATGATGATTGTCATCGCTGTTTGTATTGCCTTGATTGCTGGAATACTATATAAACATGTCCTGATATTCTTAAGTGTGGGAATAGGTGCAGGAATGGTCGGAATAGTCTGTGGAAGACTTTTTGGCGATGACTTTTTTGGCATTGTTGTAGGATGTATATTTGCGGTGCTAGGACTCTTTACTCAGTACTGGATGTACATTAAGATAAAGAAGAAAGAGAAGAGATTAGCTAAGGAAGAAAAGGAAGAGAAGCTCGCTAAGAAAATGGCCAAGAAGACCAAGGTCGTTGACGATGAGATTGAGGGCGTTGATAGCATTAAAGAGACGCCTATTGATTATTCTAAGGTCTTTATGTCACAGACTGAGATTGAGGGCGAGATTCCGACCTATCTTACTGCTAAGGATACTCTTGGAGGAGAAGAATCATTTGCACTAGCTAGCGCGGTTAATGACGCTGCTAAGGAGTCAGTAAGTCATGAGAAGCCAAAAGAGACTAAGAAGTCGATAAGCCATGAGAAACCAAAAGAGACTAAGAAGTCGGTAAGCCATGAGAAGCCAAAAGAGACTAAGAAGTCGGTAAGTCATGAGAAGCCAAAAGAGACTAAGAAGTCAGTAAGTCACGAAAAGCCTAAGAAGACTGAGACCTCTGAAAAATATATCGTTCCTAAGAGACGCAAAAAAGACGATTTAATGTCTGGTTCTGGTGCTAAATCAAGCAGAATGAGTGAGGCTGATGTTGATTCAAGCAAGGCAGTTCCTGAGACCAATATCACCGATACGGGAACTATCTCGACTGGGGACATGATAAGTAAGATGAAGAGAATATAAGACTTTAATATAAATTACGGCGCCTAAAAGGGCGCCGTTTTTGTGATTATTTAGTATTTCTCAGCATAGTCCGTTCCGGTTTCATTTGAAAATGCTTGAATAACCGGATTGGGATCTTCTTTCATTTTCATAAGGGTGTCGTAGGCCATCAGTACCATATAGGACTGGTTGGACTCATAATCGTACTCACCGCGGTCAAGGTGGCTCTTGAAATGGTCAATCTGCCAGACTAAAATGTCGGCAGCGGTGTAGCCACTAATCTCGACTTTACAGGATAAGTTGCCAGTGTTCATGTATTCTAAAAGTTCATCTTGTATATCTTTATACTTGCTGAGCCTATTAGTGTAGTCGTTATAGAATTCCTGATTTAATCCGGCTTTCTCGCACATTTTCGCTATAAATTCTCCAAGAGTCATAATTATCTCCTTATTAAGTAATTTGTTGACTTATTATAGCATATTCCGGGAGAATATTTAAAATAGTCTAATTATTAATAAAATTTAATAAAGTACATCATATAGAGTAAATAAAAAAATAAACACATAATATTGTATTTTTAGGTAGAATGACAAGAAATTTTGTGATAGAATATTATAGGTAATTATTGTCATGAATATTTTAGGAGAACTAGTTATGTCCTTAAAAGGCAAATTAAGAAAAAAATATCAATACAGTTCACTTCCGGAGATAGTACCAGTTTCCATAAAGAGAGCTATCAAAAAACTCAGGCATCCTGGCAGTAACGGCTATGGCGTATCTTATAGAACCAACTATTGGGTTAATGATATGGCTAATTTTGACGTCGATAGTATTGACAGGAAAGGCTTTAGATCAATTTCTAGTGAGAATATCAGAAGATCGATTTCGTATGGAACCAGAGCGAGAAAGATCGATGAAGCTATCCAAAAAGTAGTTAACAAGAATTATTACAGGTTTGAGCATATGCTTGTCATAAAGGATCCTTTCAACCAGGCTCCTTTGACTGCTTTGGTCATATTTTATAGCAAGGAGTCATGTGCAGTAAGGTATACTGTTAAAGGTAAAACCAAGCAAGCTGATTTTAGTCAGACCTTAAAGCCAACATGTCAGCACAGAATCCCTATAATTGGGCTTTATGCAGGATATGAGAATAAGGTCGAGATAGAGATTCTTGATGAGACTGGCAAGAGCATAAAGAGACGTACGATAGTCATATCAACTAAGCCTTTACCACCGGCCTTAGAGGGAGCGGTTACGGTTGGCAAGCATTCGGCTCCTTCTGCTCACCCTATGACCCTTATAACAGCAGGTCATAATATCAGAACTATAGCATTTGACGAGTTTGGAGATATCAGGTATTACTTAAGACGATTGACCAAGGCGTATGGTGTTTTCCCGCTTAGCGCAGGAAAAATGCTTTATTCAGAAAAGTGGATTGATGTTCCTAGCTTTTCGGTTTCCCAGTCTTGTTTCATATATGATATGGATTACTTGGGAAGAGTTCATAAGTCATATTTGAGCCCTCATGGATTTCATCACTGTGCAATAGAGAAAACGCCAGGAGGTAATATCTTAGTTGGCTCTAACACAATGGATGGCCATGATGAGGATGCTGTTATGGAGCTTGACAGGCAAACTGGTATGCCAGTTGAGTTTATCAATATGAGACAGTATTTTGAAGGAAGCAAGTTTGATAAGGGCAGTGATTGGGTTCATGTAAATGCTGTCGATTATCAGAAGGATAGCAATACTTTGATTGTAAGTATGCGTA
>JAIKVP010000037.1 GCA_024685635.1 Lachnospiraceae bacterium | reverse complement strand
CGTATCGATAAGATTTTGGTAAATGAAGAAATCAAGGCCATGATTACTGCATTTGGTACGGGTATTCACGATAACTTTGATATCAGTAAGCTTCGCTATGGCAAGATTATTATTATGACAGATGCCGATGTTGATGGAGCTCATATTGCTACATTGTTGCTAACATTTTTCTATCGTTTTATGCCAGAGCTTATCAAGCAGGGACATGTGTATTTGGCACAGCCACCGCTTTATAAGTTAGACAAGAATAAGAAGACATGGTATGCATACTCAGATGCAGAATTAGATAAGATTTTACAGGAAGTTGGACGTGATTCTAACAACAAGATTCAGCGTTACAAAGGTCTTGGAGAGATGGATGCAGATCAGCTTTGGGATACAACTATGGATCCTGCAAGGCGTATTCTTCACCAGGTTAACATTGATCCTACCACCGAGTCTGAGGTTGATTTGACATTTAATACTCTTATGGGTGATAAAGTTGAGCCAAGACGAGAGTTCATAGAAGAAAATGCACAATATGTTACTAACCTTGACGTATAGTAATAGGAGGGCTAAATGGACGAGAATGAAATTTTTGACAAAGTAAATGAAGTCGATTTGAAGAAAACCATGGAGCGTAACTACATAGATTATGCTATGTCAGTTATTGTAGCGCGTGCTTTACCAGATGTAAGAGATGGATTGAAGCCAGTTCAAAGACGTATTCTTCACTCAATGGTTGAGCTTCACAATGGACCAGACAAACCACACCGTAAATGTGCGCGTATTGTCGGAGATACAATGGGTAAATACCACCCACATGGTGATAGTTCTATTTATGAGGCTTTAGTTAAGCTCGCTCAGGAGTGGAATACAAGATATATGCTTGTTGACGGACACGGTAACTTTGGTTCTGTGGATGGCGACGGCGCTGCTGCTATGCGTTACACTGAGGCCAGACTTTCTAAGATTTCTCAGGAAATGACCAGGGATATTGAGAAGGATACAGTTGATTTTGTGCCTAACTTTGATGAGACAGAGAGTGAGCCTGTTGTATTACCTGCTCGTTACCCTAACCTTTTAGTTAACGGTACATCAGGAATCGCCGTAGGTATGGCAACTAATATTCCACCTCACAACTTAATTGAGGTTATTAATGCTGTAGTTAAGATTATTGAAGATAAGATTGCAGACGGCGAGACAACTATTGAGGACATCATGGAAATCATAAAGGGACCAGATTTTCCAACTGGTGCCGTAATTTTAGGTCGCTCAGGAATAGAGGAAGCATATAGAACAGGACGCGGTAAAATCAAGGTTCGTGCGGTTTCTGAAATCGAGCCAATGAAGAATGGTAAGCAAAGAATTATCGTTACCGAGCTTCCATATATGGTAAATAAAGCAAGACTTATCACTAAGATTGCAGACCTTGTAAAAGACAAGAAAATCGACGGAATAACCGAGCTTCGTGACGAGTCATCTCGTGAGGGAATGCGCATCGTTATTGAGCTTCGCCGCGATGTCAATGCTAATGTTTTATTAAATCAGTTATATAAGCATACTCAGCTTCAGGATACATTTGGCGTAAATATGCTAGCCTTAGTTGATGGCAAACCTGAGACACTTAACATTTTACAAATGCTTGATTACTACCTAAAGCACCAGGAAAATGTTATAACAAGGCGTACTAAGTTTGAGCTTGATAAGGCTGAGAAGAGAGCACATCTTGTTGAAGGTGTTCTAAAGGCACTTGATAATATCGACAGAGTAATCGAGATTATCAGAGGTTCTAAAAATGTAGACGAGGCTAAGCAAGGCTTGATAGAAGAGTTTGCATTTACAATGGCTCAGGCTGAATATATCGTTGAATTAAGACTTCGTACTTTGACAGGTTTTGAGAGAGAGAAGCTTGAGGCAGAGTATAAAGAGCTTATGAAGACCATCGCAAGATTAAAAGAAATCTTAGCAGATGAGAAGGTTCTCTTAGGAGTTATCAAGGATGAGATAACTGAGATTCGTGATAAATACGGCGATCCAAGACGCACTCAGATTGGATTTGACGATGAAGATATCACAATGGAAGATATGATTCCAAATGAAAACTGCTTAGTTGCAATGACTCATTTTGGATATATTAAGCGTATGACAGTTAATAACTTTAAGTCGCAAAACCGCGGTGGTAAAGGTATTAAGGGTATGTCTACAATCGAGGATGACAATATTGAAGACTTGATTATGACGACCACTCATCACTATATTATGTTCTTTACCAACAAGGGTAGGGTTTATAGACTTAAAGCTTATGAGATACCAGAGTCTTCAAGGACAGCCAGAGGAAATGCAGTAGTTAACCTCTTACAATTACAGGCTGAAGAGCATGTAACTGCCATGATTCCTATCAGGGAATATAAAGAGGGAAGATACTTATTTATGGCTACTAAGAAGGGTATTGTTAAGAAGACCAAGCTTACTGAATTTGAAAATATCCGTAAGACTGGACTTGCAGCAATCACTCTTAAGGAAGGCGACGACCTAATTGAGGTTAAGTCTACCAACAATAAAAAAGACATTTTCCTTGTAACTAAGCTTGGAATGTGTATCCGCTTCCACGAGGACAATGTTAGAGAAACCGGCCGTACATCTATGGGTGTTATTGGTATGAACCTAGATCCAGATGATGAGGTTGTCGGAATGCAGCTTGATACCCAGGGTACTGATCTTTTATTCGTATCTGAAAGAGGTATGGGTAAGCGCACTGATATGTTTGAATTTACCCCACAGCACAGAGGTGGTAAGGGTGTCAAATGCTATAAAATCATGGAGAAGACTGGCGAGCTTATCGGCGCTAAAGCTATCAATGATGACAATGAGGTTATGCTTATCAGTAATGAAGGAATTATCATTCGTATGATGGTTGATAACATTTCAAGACTTAGCAGAAATACTTCAGGAGTTAAGTTATTTAACCTTACAGGTGATGACTTTGTTAAGAGGGTTACCAAGGTTAGAGAGTCAGCTACTGAAGAATATCTAACAGAGCTTGAAAGACAAATGAATGAGGATGATAACAATCAGGGTATTTGATTTATAGATAGGAATTTTGTAATGGTATATATGTACCGATTTATAATTGTTAGATTTTTATCTGGCATTTATAGGTCGGTACATTTTTTTCTACTCTTTTAGCTGTATTATATGGATTTGAAGAATATAATTTATAATCATATAATGTTACTATTATCACAAAAAATTTTATTTTTTGTTATTATAATATATTAAAATTATGTTGATTATAAATCATTATTGGTTTATAATTCACTTATCATTTTTTTTTTATTTTTAAGGAGGATTTTTGAAATGAAAACTATCAAGAAACTAACAAAGGTATTGTTTGCATTTGCTGTTCTTGCATTTACATTAAGCTTTTTACCTAGCTCAGCAAACACAGTTTCAGCTGCTACAAAGAAGAGTGTAACTATGTTTAAGGGTGAGAAACTTAGCGTATACACAATTGGTGGTTCAATTAAGTCTGTTAAATCTAGCAAAAAGAAAGTATGCTCAGTTAAGAAAAAAGGTAGCGACGCTATTTTTACAGCTAAAAAGGCTGGTAAGGCTACTATTACTATTAAGACAACAAGAGGATCGTTAGTATATACTGTTACAGTTAAGAAGAATCCATTTAAGGTAACATATTCTGGAATAGCTAATGGTAATGTTATGGTTACTGTTCAGAATAAATCTAAGACAGGTTTTGATTCAATAAATGTAAGTCTTACATATTGTGATTCAACAGGTAGCCCAGTAACAGAGAAAACAGCTTATGTTAATTATGTTGGACCTAAACAGAAAGCTTATACACAGAGTTATGTATATGATAATTCAATTGATCTTAGTAAGACAGTAGTTAATGTTTCAAGCTGGAGTCGTAATCTTGATTATACATATTCTAATTATAGTAAAAAGGTTAATCATAAGATTATTAAGGATGGAGATTATTATAAACTTCGTGCAAGCACTAATTACAAAGGTAGTGGATTTATATATGTTGATTATGATATTGCATTTTTAGATGCTGCAGGTAATATTGTAAGAGTAGATAATCAAAGTGTTTCTCTATATAGTAGTAAAAAGGTAGACACTTCATATGGCTCTAAGATGCCTGAAGGAGCAACTAGCTATAAGATTCTTTCAAAGAGAGTAATGCTTAAGACTTATAATTAATTTATTTATTGCAATAATTACACTATTTTTTAAATAGTGTAGTTATTGCATTAATTTGTTATAAGGGTATGTTATGATTAATTTATTAAAGAGATTAGTATTGTTTGTTGGATAGATTATTTAGTAGAATGAATGATATTGTTTGATAGATATTATACTAATTAAAATATTTGATATTGTTTTATAAGATAAGGATTCTATAAAATGAGAGAAATTAATGCTAAGACAATAATTGATAATATTAAAGAGATGTGCATTGAGGCCAATCTCTACTTAACTCCTGATATGAAGGACGCTGTCAATAAGGCTAAGGACACAGAAAAAAATGAACTAGGTCATAAGATTATGGATCAGTTAATTGAGAATCTTAAAATAGCTGATACTGATCAGATTCCAATTTGTCAGGATACTGGAATGGCGATAGTATTTGTCAAATTAGGTCAGGATGTACATGTCACTGGTATGAGTCTTACTGATGCCATAAATGAAGGCGTCAGGAGAGGATATGTTGAGGGATTTCTAAGAAAGTCTGTAGTCAGCGATCCTATCATTAGAAAGAATACTAATGACAACACTCCTGCTATTATTCATTATGATATAGTTGATGGAGAGAACATTGAGATTACTGTTGCCCCTAAGGGCTTTGGTAGTGAAAATATGAGCAAGATGTATATGCTTAAACCAGCAGATGGAATAGAGGGTATTAAAGCCTCTGTAATTGATGCTGTAAGCAACGCAGGGCCAAATGCATGCCCACCTTTTGTAGTTGGCGTAGGTATAGGTGGCAATTTTGAAAAGGCTGCTATTTTGGCTAAAACTGCTCTTACTAGGGATATAAATTCTCACCATCCTGACGAGCATATTGCCAAGCTAGAGGATGAACTATTCAGTGAGGTTAATGCATTAGGTATAGGTCCAGCAGGTTTAGGTGGATCTAATACAGCTCTTGCAATTAATATTGAAACATTTGCTACTCATATAGC
>JAIKVP010000024.1 GCA_024685635.1 Lachnospiraceae bacterium | reverse complement strand
TTTATCATCGAGAAGAACTCTGTCTTTTTTCTCGTTGAGATGATCCACATACCAAAACCTGTTTCTAAATGTTACATATTCATTTTTTTCCTGATGGTTTTTCTTAAAGAAATCGTAGTAAAATTCTTCCCTAATATCACTTCCATATGCCCAATAGTCATAAATAGATCTATAAAAAGCTACCTCAGGATCAATCGGGCTGATTATTCCCTCCCCATTTATTTTTGCGATATGCTTCTTTATGACCTCTATTGTAGGATCAGAATATATCAAAGGTTTTTCACTGACAACTCTTTTTCCAATGCTTATTTGTTCTTTGATGTCGTCAGTATAATGAATCAGCATTTTTCCGCTCCCTCCTTTTTCCTCATGAAAAACGGAATTCAGTTCCAAGTCCTCGTTCTTTGCACTTCTCATACATATACTTTGCAAAAGACACATCAATAAAAGCCAAGCCTACAGAACAGAAATAAATGAATTCTTCTTCATTTTCTCGTCCTGGCTTTGCTCCGGTAACGATCTCTTCAAGGTTTCCATATATCTCTTCGTCCTTTAACAATCCAGCTTTATACATCCGGCTAATCGTCTGAGTCCGATGTTTGATGCATTCCCAGTCATCACACACGATTTTTTTTGCCTTCTTAGAAACGGCGTACTCGTCTTCCCAACCAGCAACGTGAATATAAAAAGCCCCCTTCTTAATCCATCCCGTCTTAAGTAGATCCTCTTGCCCGCTGATTGCAGTTACGATGATGTCGGCATCCCTTACTGCAGCCTCATAATCGTTACCGCACGCAATAAACTCCATATCCGGATGGAGTGCTGATTCTTCTTCAATAAAAGACGCAACCGTTTTTTCCGTTCGGGAAGAAACATAACACTTCTTCACCCCTGGCCTTACCACTTTTACTAAGTCAAGATGTCTTCTCGCCTGCTGTCCAGCACCTATGAAGCCAATGGTTTCAGCGTTCTCTCTGGATAGATATTTCGCTGCCGTCGCGCCAACTGCAGCCGTTCTAATCTCAGTCAGGTACCCCGCATCCATGACAGACAAGGTGTGGCCATATTCCAACTCAGACAGAAGCATTGTCCCAGTGACATTTCTGAACCCTTTTTTCGGATTTTCAGGGAAAACAGCAACCCATTTAACTCCATAAAGCTTATCGCCAAGAAGCGCCCCCGGCATACAGTTGATTCTGTTCTGTGTCGGCTCATCAAATACTACAGAAATCTTATCTGGGAGAACAACCTCCCCCTTCACTCTCTTTGACAGGCCACCTTCGACTATTTCAATCGCATCCGCATATCCATTGGAAAAAATACGTTTCTGATCTTCCGCAGAAATCAACAGTGTTTCTGGAGCAGTTTTCATTTCACTCTAATCCTTTCTGTCGTAATTCGAAATTGCCGATATCAACAAGCTGAATAATCATGTTGTTTCCATTGTAATCTTCAACTGAAAGTGTTTCATGTATATAGGTAAGAGTATCCTTTAATTCTTGCAGATTATCATAAACAAAGTGTATAAGCATGGCAACTTGTCCGAAGCTGCCGTTATCAGGGATAGAATTTCCTTCCTTCTTCATCGGAAGAATATTGAGGATATTTAATCTGTCCAGTAATGATTCACAGCCGCTAATTTTTCCAATCTGACCGCTCTTCAAGAAAACTGGATAGATTGCGTACTTCTTTTTTTTGACAACAGAATCACTGTATAAATTACTAAACCCGTTTATTCTACTTTTTCCTGTTAACGAATAATAGATGTCTGCCGCAACTTGATTGATGCTTTTGAAATAGTCAATTGGGTATAAAGAGCCTGACCCACCGTAACGGAAACCGACTTCATTGAAGTAGTATTTTCCATTATCATGGAATACTTCAATCCAAAAATTTCCTTCCTTAATCTTGAGATAACTTATAAGCGCCTGCAACTTGTCTTCGAACAACAGCCTGAATTCGTCTGCCAGTGTGCTTTCGAAATCGAACAACCCACCAACATAAGTACCGTATTTCGTGAAGAAAGCCGGGTATTTGTCTTCAATTGTTGAAAAGACAATCCTCCCCTCGCTTACAGTATAAAAGACGACAATGCCATCATTTTGAACAAATTGTTCTATGATAACACTTCCTGTTGGCGAGGAATCAGCCGCATTGGCATATCCCTTTTCCAGTTCAGATCTTTCTCTGCACACAGAAAATCCTCGGCTTCCAAAACCATCAGCGGGTTTGGTTATAACTGGATAATCTGAAGCCGTTACTGACTCTATGTCAAATCTCTTCACAACCGGAAGTCCGAAACGAATGCACAATTGTTTAAACAGTCTCTTGTCCTGCAAAGCATTCCACTGTTCTCTCGTGCAATAGCAAGGAAGTCCCATTTCCTTAATGTACTGGCATGCT
>JAIKVP010000293.1 GCA_024685635.1 Lachnospiraceae bacterium | reverse complement strand
AGATATAAAAGGGAAATTTGTAACTCTAAAAAGCATTACTCTTGACGATGCCGAATTTTCTTATAACTTAAGAAAAGATCAAAGGTTTGTAGAGATTATGGGTCAGCCAGCTGAATCTTTAGATGCTCAAAGAAAGTTTATAGAGTGGCAGAATAGATTCGATAGAATGTGAAAAAGTAGATGTTTGTTTTGAAGAAAGTTATCAATTCGTGTGGAAAGAACATAAAATATGCCTATATTCATTTTATGGGCACTCTAATGATAGCTTAATAGTTATCATAGATGACATCTATATGTTTTTAGGAGATACTGTTCTTAATATTCCAACAATTACACGTTTTTCAGGCGGCAGCACGGATGAATTCAAAGAACACGATATTCCAAAACTAAAAGAACTAAATGTTGAAATTGTTTATCCAGGCCATGGAGTGCCTGGAGTTTTAGATACAATGCTTAGTGGTAATATGATTTAAAACAATATCTTTAAGAATAAATCTAATTAATAGAAGGTTGTTTGTTATGGGAGAAAGAATTAAGTGTATTATACTGCTACATATAGCACTATTAATATACTCCTTTTCAGGAGTTTTTACAAAATCAGCAGCGTTAGAGAAGTTTATGAGTTTTAAATTCATTTCGTTTTATTGTGTTGCTATATTAATGTTAGGAATCTATGCAATCTGCTGGCAGCAGGTTATTAAGAGGATGCCATTGACTACAGCGTTTGCCAACAAGGCTGTCTGTGTAGTTTGGGGAATGCTATATGGAGTAATCCTATTTAGTGAACATATAACTATAGGTAAGGTTATAGGAGCAAGCCTTGTCATGATAGGGATAGTTATTTATTCTTTAGCGGACAAGGAGGGCGAGAAGGATGAACAGTAAAATTGCCATGTATGCGTGTTTTATGTTGCTTGGGGTTTTTATTAGTTCCCTATCTCAAGTGTTATTAAAAAAAGAGGCTGTAAAAGAACATAAATCGTTTATAAGTGAATACTTAAATGTCAGAGTTATTGTAGCTTATTCTATATTTTTTTCGGCTACTTTGTTGTCGTTGATAGCATATAAAGTTGTTCCTCTTTCTTACGGAGCAATAATAGAAGCAACAAGTTACATATATGTTACTATTTTCGGAGTGATTTTTTTTAAGGAGAAGGTTAATGCTAAAAAGCTCTTGGCCTTAATTCTTATACTGGCAGGAATTGTTGTATTTACATTTTTTTAATGGAGTAGCTTATGAAAAAAGTTATGCTTGCATTTGGCACCAGGCCAGAAGCGATTAAAATGTGTCCCGTTGTAAATGAATTAAAAAAGATAGATAGCATTAAAACAATTGTATGTGTTACAGGTCAACATAAGGAAATGCTTGACCAGGTTTTAGAAGTATTTGATGTTAAGGCTGATTATAATTTAGCTATTATGAAAAAGGGACAGAATCTATACGATATAACGACTAATGTCCTTAATGGAATGAAGGTTATATTTGAAAAAGAAAAAGTGGATATTGTTTTGGTTCATGGAGATACCACGACATCATTTGCTGTCGCTTTAGCTGCATTTTATCAGCATATAGCTGTTGGTCATGTCGAGGCGGGATTAAGGACTAACAACATATATCTGCCTTATCCCGAAGAGTTTAACAGGCAGGCTGTAAGCTTGATTGCTAAGTTTAATTTTGCCCCTACTGAAAATGCTAAAAATAACCTTATAGCAGAGGGCAAAGATCCCAACTCAATCTATGTTACAGGTAATACAGTTATAGATGCATTAAAGACTACAGTGAGAGAAGAATACAGGCATAAGGAGCTTGATTGGTTAAAGGATGACAGGCTTATACTTGTCACTGCTCATAGAAGGGAGAATATAGGCGATTCTATGAGAAATATGTTTAGGGCAATTAGACGCCTGGTAATGAAATTTGACGATATAAAGGTCATATATCCAGTTCACTTAAATCCAGCTGTTAAGGATCTAGCTAGTGAAGAGCTTTCCAATTTGGACAGAGTGCATTTAATTGAGCCTGTCAATGTCATTGATTTTCATAATTTTATGAGCAAAAGTTATCTTATTTTGACGGACAGCGGTGGAATCCAAGAAGAGGCACCAGCATTTGGAGTTCCTGTTTTGGTTATGAGAAATGAAACTGAAAGGCCTGAGGGCATAGAGGCAGGAACGCTAAAATTAGTTGGGACAGATGAAGAAAAGATATTTAATGAAGCTAGCATATTGCTTAGCGATAAGTTGGAATACCAACGAATGTCTAAAGCATCTAATCCTTATGGAGATGGTTTTGCATCTGAGAGGATATGTGATATTTTGAAAAATCAGTTATAGTAGTTATATTGCTATCGGAGGATATGATGGAGTCTGAGAATACTAAAGACGGATTAATTTATAAGAATAGGGTTATCATTTTAGG
>JAIKVP010000282.1 GCA_024685635.1 Lachnospiraceae bacterium | reverse complement strand
TTAGGCCATTTAATCATAGCGTCTAGCTTAGTTACATCCCTTATCGCCATGGCGGTTGATAAGGCTGCAACAATCGTGAGCATTGACGCGTGAGTCGGCATAATATCAGGCTTAATCAGGTAGGACATATATATTGAGCTTCCTCTAGGAGAAAGCCAGGTTCTTCCAAGACGTCCCTTACCTGCCGTCTGATGGTCTCCTATGCAGACTGTCCCATGAACTGATAAATCAACAGGCAAATGCTTAAGATACTCGTTAGTCGAATCAATAATGTCAAAATAATATAAAGACTTGCC
Organism: Lachnospiraceae bacterium; assembly: GCA_024685635.1. Classification (GTDB taxonomy): domain Bacteria; phylum Bacillota; class Clostridia; order Lachnospirales; family Lachnospiraceae; genus NC2004. The sequence continues at coordinate 23,862 of JAIKVP010000282.1, read as the reverse complement.
AAGCCAGTTAGTATCTAATTGGCTTACAATCTCTGCCTCACTCATTATATCAGGTGTTTCTTTAAGCAAGTAGCCTCTATTACTCACCGAGTCAATGTCATAGCCCTCTTCTTTAAGCTGCTTTATAACCTTCCATATAGCAGTTCTTGAAACTCCAAACTGCTCGCAAAGGCTCTGACCTGATACATAATCATTACTCTCCCTTAAGAGTCTAAGAATCTTATCCTTCATTTTCATCACCTGTCTTAATCTTTAACCCATTATAATCATTCCTTATTCTTATTGCAATAATAAAAATGCTTATAAGGGTTATGATTAAGCCTGGATAAAAACCTTCCGGGCGATAACTTATAGTTATTGTATGCTCTTCATTATCCATTAACTTAAGCTTGGTAAATAAGCCGCTAGTCTTAGACAGCTCATAGCTTATCCCCCGCTCATCTACTGCTTTTAGCCCTTTAGAGTAAGGAATTGATATGAATATATCCTTGCCCTTAATATCAGCTGATCTTTTGATTACTAGCTTGTCGTCTATTAAATCAATCTGGACAGCGTTGTTTTCTAACATTTCAACAGTCTTAGAATATTCTTCCTCGCTATAGTATCCTATATATACGCCATAATCGTCACAGCAAGCAGTATCTAGCGAGATTGCTAAAGTATCGTAATCTAATATTCCAAGGTCATATATTCTTAAGAGATCATCCTCATAAGTTTTAGCATTTTCTAGCTTGTTATTCTTAAGCTCGCCTACTGATACTGACTTAAGCTCTAGCTCGGTTTTGTCGTACTGAGAGGAATCATCTTTTTTAACAACCGCCATATAATAGTGGCAGTTCTTATTAACGTCCGCTTTATATAAGATTTGATTCTTATCTAATTTTAGTTCTTCATTTGTATATAGGGCGTAGCCTATGATATTTTTTAGCAGAAAATTCTGGTTAACAAAGGGGTTATTATCGTTTAAACGCTCGTCACTAGCAAAGTCAGAATAATAGGCTAGACTTGCCTTATCTGAAGTCTTAACTATAATGTCATCTGAAGTGACATTGCTATATGGGTTAATATTGCTTAAGCGCTTTAGGTCAAGTCTATATCTTACTCCTAACAACTCATTAGTAAGGTCAGTATAGCCCTGATAAGTTATCATATTAAGGCTTGTGTTATAGCCTAGAGCTGACATAGCATTTACAGTGTCATCAGACATAGTCGATGCAAATGCTGATATATCATAGTTACCATAAATTAGGGACTCGTTGTGAGAAAGAGTTCCATTTATCGCCATTCTTGACGTTGGATTCTTAAGATATTCCTTGTAGTTTTCGTTTGATAAAAGGAAATCTTCCCGGCTCTTAAGCCTGCTTCTATCAGTGTTGCCATTCGCCTTTATGCTTATGATTGCTGATGAAAAGAGTTCAATGGCAGTTAAAATGCAGATGATAACTATGACCGGTTTTTTTAGATCCTTAATGCTCATAAGGTATTTCATTGACAGCATAAGCATTGTAAATACTATCATAAAGGCGTGGCGGTTAGGGAAGCCATAGGCCTCGTGCATGCCGTGGAAAATGCCGTTTATAAGGCCGATATTTAAGGATAAAAACATGATTGCAAGTAAGAAGATTCCAGCTATTTTTTGACGCTTATTTATATTTTTGCTAACAATAAAGCCTAATATAAAAACTAAGACAACCGTTCCGCAGTATATGTTAGCAGCCCCGCCGTCATCAGTGGTTAGACAGGCTTTCGTGCCCACTAGCATTTGCCTAAATATCTTTAATGGGGATGCGATTATTCCAAGGTTGATATTGCCAACTGTGCCGCTTGCATTGGTGCCTAAGAGATTAAATGCCGCTGGGATTATAATAATTCCTGATAAAGCACCGCCAAGCAGGGAGTAGAGAATAAAGGATTTGATTGACTTCTTAATATCAACTTCTCCCTCTATAATCAAATATGCCATATAAAGGCAGAGATAAACTGCAAGTCCAAATGCAATATAGTAGTTGCAAATGATGACTAAGGCTAGTAAGAGTGAGTATAAGCAACCTTTATAGGTCTTTGACATTTGCTCTAATGCGTATATTAATAAGGGTAAGAGATAGACTGCGTCCATCCACATAAGGTTAATATGATAGCCAATAACATAGTTGCTCATTCCATACATAAGGCCTAGTAAAAGGGCAAAATATGAATTATCAGAGCGCTTAGAGACATAGTAAGACATAGTAAGGCCTGTTAAGCCTGTCTTTATTAGGACTAGCACAGTTAAAGCCTCGTTAATCGCGACATAAGAACCGCCTGATAATGCCGCCATTATAAGCGCAATAAGGTTTAGAGGCGAGGTAAGATAATAGGAAAATATAGCATAAAAATCAAGGCCTAGTCCTGCTCTTAGGCTATAAAATAAACTCTCGCCGTTAGATAATTTTCTTACTAACTCACAAAAGAAAGGCAAATACTGATGCTTGCCATCAATTGACATATAAGACCTTGTAGAGACTGGATATATGCCTGTTATATACATTCCAATCAAGTCTGCAATCACGGGAATAATAAATGCTAATAAGCCTGTTATAAGCTTGCTCTTCTTAGTCATATTTGCCCTCCTTTCTAAACACAAATGAAGCCACGAAAGAAATCAAGTTAACAGTCTAATATCTAAGGCCTAAATAAACCTTACTAGAAAAGCTTAACCTCTTTCATGGCTTACAATTAATAAATCTTAAATCTAATCCTACTTAACACCCATTCTGTTAAGTGCACTAATCAATGCCTTAACTGAAGCGTTGATGATATCATCCTCTGTACCTGCACCCCAGTAAACATTCTGATCATTGTCTTCAATTCCTACATAAGCCGCTGCCTCTGCGTCAGAACCACCTGTCAAAGCGTGCTCCTCGTAGCATACAATCTTATACTCAGCGCCTGTGTGCTTCTTAATTGCATTACTGACAGCGTCAAGTCTACCTTTACCATGTCCTGAATATGTCTTGTCCTCACCGCTTCTAACAATAGAAAGCTTGGTGTCGATACCATTTTCCTGAACGAAGTGAACCTCCTTAAGCTCAATGTTCTCATGGCGGTTAACATACTCATCCATAAATAAATCATGAACCTCTTCTGGCTTAATCTCTCTATGCTCTTTGTCTGAAACTCCCTTGATGAAGTAACCAAAGTCCTCCTTCATCTTCTTAGGAAGATTGTAGCCATAGTTGGTCTCTAAGATATAGCCAACGCCACCCTTACCAGACTGAGAGTTGATTCTTATTACATCAGCCTCGTAAACTCTACCGATATCAGTAGGATCAATAGTAAGATAAGGCACTGTCCACTTCTCATCTGGATGCTCGCCTCTGATTCTCATACCCTTAGCAATAGCGTCCTGATGACTTCCAGAAAATGCAGCAAATACAAGCTGACCTGCATAAGGTGATCTCTCATACACATGCATTCTAGTAACTCTCTCGTAAACCTCTTTCATTCCTGGCATATCAGAGAAGTCAAGCTCTGGATCAACGCCATGTGTGTAAAGGTTAAGAGCCAATGTGATGATGTCAACATTTCCTGTTCTCTCACCATTGCCAAACAATGTACCCTCTACTCTGTCTGCACCTGCAAGACAGGCAAGCTCTGTATCGGCAATTCCAGCTCCTCTGTCGTTGTGAGGGTGGATAGATAAAACAACATTTTCTCTGTTGTGCATATACTTATCAAAATACTCAATCTGGCAAGCGTATACATGTGACATAGAGTGAGAAACTGTGACAGGAAGGTTGATTATGCACTTGTTGTCAGCAGTTGGCTCCCAAACGTCAATTACAGCATTTACAACCTCAAGAGCATATTCAGGCTCTGTACCTGTGAAGCTCTCAGGCGAATACTCAAATGCAAAATTGCCGTCTGTCTGCTCTGCAAGCTCCTTTAAGAGCTTAGCGCCATCGATTGCAATCTGCTTAATCTCTTCTTTGGACTTACAAAATACCTGCTCTCTTTGAGCAACTGAGGTTGAATTATATACATGCACGATAGCCTTAGGTGCACCCTTAACAGCCTCGAATGTCTTCTTGATAATATGCTCTCTAGCCTGTGTTAATACCTGAATTGTCACATCATCAGGGATGAGATTCTGATCGATTAAGGCTCTTAAGAACTCATACTCTGTATCTGATGCTGCAGGGAAGCCTACTTCTATCTCCTTAAAGCCAACCTTTACTAAGAGTTTGAAGAACTCAATCTTCTCCTCTAAGCTCATAGGAATGATTAATGCCTGGTTACCATCACGAAGATCAACGCTGCACCATTTAGGCGCCTTGTCGATATACTCCTTCTTCACCCAGTCATAGCACTCCACCGGTGGCATAAAATACTGTCTTTTGTACTTCTTAAAATCATACATAATAAAAACCTCCTTAAATAGTTAAATATTAGTATCTGTCATATAGGTCACAATAAAAAACTCACGCCTTCCAAATACTTGAAAGACGTGAGATAATCACGCGGTACCACTTTCATTCATGCAAATGCATGCTCTCAAAACAGATACGGATGAATAAACATCTTATATCCTCTTTCTGTAACGGGAAAGGCCCGGCTTAACCTACTAAATATTTCAGCAAGCTGCTCTAGTGGTGAGTTCAAATAGCCTTAGCAATTGCCTCGCAGCGACCGGCAACTCTCTTGATGCTTAATCTATCCTACTATTCCTCTGTCATCGCATTTATTTATAAGGGCATTATAACTCATTGATGTTAGTTATGTCAAACAAAATTTATTTATATTTGACTTTTTTCGGCGCGCCTGCTCGTTTGAAGTATTTCTTGTACTTTGAAAGCTTAGATGACGGGCAGTAAATAGCGGCCTTAGAACATATCTTTCCAAAGGATTTGACGCCTAAACTATACGCATCTAAATTCTCGGTTTTGACTGTAATCTTCTTAAGCTTCTTACAGTTAAAGAAGGCATAATCATCTACATCATCCACCGAAGCACCTATAATAAGCGTCTTTAACTTCTTACAATTCTTAAAAGCGCTTTCTCCTATATCTGTAACATACTTACCTATAGACACCTTCTTAATCTTATTATGACCAGCAAATGCAGAATCTTCAATCTCTGTTACCTTATATACAACTCCATTATAGCTTACAGTGTCTGGGATTACGACCTTAGATTTGTTAGCTCCCTCAACAAGTATAACTTCATTAGAATCTGATTCATCATCTATTGCATACTCAGATCCATTATATGTAAATGTTAAATCTTCATCTTCTTCATCTAAATCGTCATCGTTAAAAACATCATCATCAGATACAGTTGTTGTATTATCACTGTTTGCTTTTTCAGTAGTTGTAGTTTTCTCTGTTGTTGCTTTAGCTGCTGTTGTTGTTGCTTTCTCTGTTGTTGCCTTAGCCACTGTTGTTGTTGCTTTCTCTGTTGTTGCCTTAGCTGCTGTTGTTGTTGCTTTCTCTGTTGTTGCCTTAGCCGCTGTTGTTGTTGCTTTCTCTGTTGTTGCCTTAGCCGCTGTTGTTGTTGCTTTCTCTGTTGTTGCCTTAGCTGCTGTCGTTGTGGCTTTAGCCGCTGTTGTTGTGGCATTTGAGCTATTATTAGATCCAACAGAAACATTCACTGAATAAGAACTTCCATTAAATGAAGTAGTAAGAACTGCAGTACCATTTGAAAGCAAGTTAAGACTGTTGTTTTCTACTGAAGCTACACTTTTATCAGAAGAAGTCCAGGTAAGATCATATATATAAGCATTAACACTATTGCTATACTTAACAGCTAAGCCAAAATCTTTAGTTTCTCCTGCATTTCCTGTTATATTAGCCTGTGTCTTTACTGAAACCTCGCTTAAAGGAACCTCGATTAGCTGTATAACCTCTCCTGATACATTAGCTGTAGAACTAATAGCTGTCTGATTGTTACTATACCTATTAAACTCACCACAAATCGAGTAAGGGTAGCTAACTCCTGCTCTAGAATAAAAACAGCCAAGTCCTATATATTTGTTAGCAGGATTAATCATTTGTTCATAATGTCCTGTTTCTCCACCTGTATTGTTAACAAGGTAAGTCTTTTCACTATACCACTGATTAATACCAGCAACTAAACCACTGCTATTCCAGGCAAGTATCTCTCCATATGAGTCAAAGCCATTAACTGATGCTGAAAAACAACTTTTACCGTTAGGCCTTGTATGGCTTCGGTAAAGTGACGCCTCAGCAGCTCTAAGCTGTGCAATAGCCTCTAGTTCCTTAGAAAGCTTAATTGGAACATAACTTGCAACAATTCCTTCGTTATATGCTTCTTCTCTAATCTCATTAATCCTTTTGATTCCGGCAGATAAAGAATCCGTTATAAAGCTTCCTTCTACTCCTATTAAAACATTGCCACTAGCCGCGCTATTAACATTAGTTGGATTAATAGTAAGTGCATAAACATGAGCTGGCATAAATGCAACTGTTACCGCAAGTAAAAAAGCCAACAATCTCGACGCATTCTTAAGTTTCATAAACAAACCACCCTTTCAATATCCAATCCATCCTTAAACTACGAACATGAAGCAATTAAGCCCATATCTATTAACATTTTACCATCTTTTAGTTAAACTTACTATAATCAAAATGCGGTATTTTTCTAGTTCCTAGCCTGTTGTGCTTATCTACTATATCAAGCGCCGTAATCGTTATCATCAAAAGTGAAATTACATTTACAAGCGTGTAGTAGAAAAGATTCTCAGGGAAAATAGTCAAGGTCACGCCACACAAAATAACAGCAAAAACTGCAAATCCGCCCTTTAGTATCTTACCAGTCTCCTCGGTCTCTGTAAGCCTTATTAAGTTTTCAACTCCAAGCCAGATTCCAGCAATAACAATAAATACGAAGATAAAACGCAGCATAAAACCTCCGTCTATCATTACGAGTTCCGATAAAATAGGCATTATCGCTGAAACAATAAGTATCAGTATTGTAAAAACAGCTCCTGCTCTCTCTTTTCTTTTTCTATCAATAGTTTCTTTTACCCTTATATAATCCTCGCGGCTTTGATAATTGACCTCTGGCGTTAGATATACATCCTCATAAAGGTCCTCCATACCCGCTCTTTTGGCTGCTTCATAAGCTTCCTTGTTCTTTCTTTTGGCCCGTTCAACCTTGGCATAATTCTCTCCAAAATCAGATGATGAGCCTGCCTTTTTCGTTATAAGCATAATCGACTCTCTATGCCTTAAAACCACAAAGATTCCAACAAATGACATAAATAAAGTGCACAAAATAGGACTATTTAGCTTTAACACGAAGAGAAATAATGCTGCAAACAAGCCAAATATGAGGGAAAACAGTAAAAACTTCGGCTTAGAAACTGGAATATCATAAGCCATCCTTCCGTTCTGACCGTTCATAGTGATATATGAAACCCTGTCTTTAGTTCGATATGTCATAAACCATACCGGAAACATAGCAAGCGATGCGCTGGTAATTTCAGAATGAAAGACCTCTTTAAAAGCATCATTAGAGACTTTAACTTCCTTGTCCTCCACATACGCCATCTTTATCATTTTCTCCTTGCTAGCCTTTACCATCTCTCTTTCAGCCTCAAATTCATAGACCTCAGAGGCAACATCAGCAGCATCTGCAAAGAAGCCAGCATAATATCCAGGAGCAAAATCTCTTAACTTACTCATATCATAAGGAGCTATCTGTTCACTCATCGAATCAGGAAATGACGACGATGCGTCGTGAACCATGCCCTCATAAGTCATATCAATTCCACCTTTGACATGATAGTAATACTCCGTCTGATTCTTCTTAGGTTTATCATTAACATAAAATGAGACTTCTCCCTTTTGCTCACCCTTATAAATCCAATGAGGCATATAAATAGCCCTAAAGCCCTCTAGGTTACCCTCATCTCTAAATGCAGATGGCACACAAGGTGCCTTAGACATTTTCTCCTTAAACATTCTCTTACACATGTCTTTAGTAATCTGAAAAGGGATGATCCTCTCAGGCTTTTCAAGCTTTACCATTCTAGACTTTAATACCACCTGTTCGCCACAATAGCTACAGTTACTAATGGCAAGATTGTTGACACCCACAATCTCTCCACCACACTTAGGGCAGGCATAAACTGTCGCATCAAAAACCTTCTCCTCTTCTGCTCCAATAATCTCTGCGTCCTCAACAGCATAGCATTTTGAACAGCTGTTACATCTTAAAAATCCTGTTGTAATATCATAAGTAAGCGTTCCACCACAAGCAATACAATTAACCATAATAGCAACTACCTCCTATAGACTCCAGCTTTTTCAGCAAATGCATAAGTTCCCTTATCTTCCCTTGTAGTCGCATTGATATAGTCTTCATTCTTAGGTGCGTGATAGCTGTGTGTTGCCCTGGTAAATATGAGCATAACAATAATGCCTATTGCAAGGCCTAAAGAAAGAATGCTGATAAGCATATTAACAAAATCCATAATATCCCTCCTAGATAGTAAAATAGATAGTAAAACTGTTACTATAGTTACTAGATTAATCACTAAAATTCTAACTATAATTTTATCACAGCAAACATAAACTGTCATTAAAAAAGCACTGATGACTGTTAAATCATCAGTGCTTATATCTAATCTAATATTTAATTAAAGCTGATAAAAACCAACCTTTTTATATACCTTTCGAAGAGTCTTATTGGCAATGTATGAAGCATTTTGGGCACCCTTCTTATAGACATCCTCAAGATAGGCCTTGTCTTTAATTAAGCGCTCAGCTTCCTCTCTGATTGGTCTTAAGGCCTCAATAACTGCCTCAGCAACAGCAGGCTTAAACACGCCATATCCCTTGCCACTAAATTCAGCCTCAATCTCCTCAAACGACTTGCCTGTAACTGTGGCATAGATATTCATAAGATTAGCTACACCAGGCTTGTTTTCAGGGTCAAATCTTACAGGGTTCTCAGTATCTGAATCTGTTACTGCTCTCTTAAACTTGCGATTAATTGTATCAGGATCATCCATGATAAATACACATCCATCAGGAACAGACTTAGACATCTTATCTCCTGGAGTTGATAGTCCATAGATTCTTGCTCCAGCCTTGGCAATAAGTGGCTCTGGAACCTTAAATACATCGCCATAAACACTGTTAAAACGCTGAGCAATATCACGAGTTAGCTCAACATGCTGCTTCTGGTCCTCGCCCACTGGCACATAGTCAGCCTGATATAGTAAAATGTCAGCTGCCATTAAGGCCGGATAGGTAAATAGCCCTGCATTTATGTTGTCCTTGTGCTTAGATGATTTGTCCTTAAACTGAGTCATTCTTGATAACTCACCAAACATGGTATAGCAGTTAAGAACCCACGCAAGCTGTGCATGTGCTGGAACATGTGACTGCAAGAATAAGGTATTCTTCTCAGGATCTAGTCCGCAGGCAATATACTGTGCAAGCTGATTAATAGATCTCTTTCTCAAATCAGCAGGAACCTGTCTAACTGTAATTGTATGCATATCAGCCATAAAATAGTAGCACTCATAATCATCTACCCTATCAGCCCAATTCTTGATTGCACCTAGATAATTGCCAAGATGTAAATCTCCACTAGGCTGTATGCCTGATAACATGCGTTTCTTTGTTTCTTCCATAGTAAATAAATCTCCTTAAATTATTAGTGTGCCTTAGTTCTGATTTCCTCTGTAATCTGAGCGATGAATTCATCAAGTGCAACAGCTCCCTGCTCTTTTTCCTCGCCTCTCTTTCTTACAGAAACAGTCTTGGCATCTCTCTCCTTCTCGCCTACTACAAGCATATAAGGAATCTTCTCGTGTCTAGCCTCACGAATCTTATATCCAAGCTTCTCAGCACGATAATCGACAGTAGAAAGTACACCGTTCTTCTTAAGCTCTTTATCAACAAGCTCTGCATAGTCAAGATACTTGTCAGAAAGTGGAAGTACCCTAACCTGCTCAGGCATAAGCCATGTTGGAAGTGCTCCAGCATAATACTCAATAAGCCAAGCAAGTGTACGCTCATAGCATCCCATAGAAGTTCTATGGATAATGTATGGAGTCTTCTTCTCACCGTTCTTATCAATATAGTACATCTCATAACGCTCAGCAAGGAACATATCAAGCTGAATGGTAATCATTGTATCTTCCTTACCATATACGTTCTTAGCCTGAATATCAAGCTTAGGACCATAGAAAGCTGCCTCGCCTTCCTCTTCAGTATACTCTAAACCGATATCATCTAATATCTCTCTCATCGCATTCTGAACGTGATCCCAATCCTCGGCAGTTCCTAAATACTTATCAGGGTTAGCTGGATCCCACTTACTCATACGGTAAGTAACCTCGTTCTCAAGACCGAGAGTTACAAGGCAGTGCTTAGCAAGCTTAACGCAGTTCTTAAACTCATCAGCAATCTGCTCTGGCATACAGATTAAGTGTCCCTCTGAAATTGTAAACTGTCTTACTCTTGTAAGACCATGCATCTCACCAGAGTCCTCATTTCTAAAGAGTGTAGATGTCTCACCCATACGATATGGAAGGTCTCTATAAGAGTGCTGCTTAGCCTTATATACAAAATACTGGAATGGACAGGTCATAGGACGAAGTGCCATAACCTCTCTTCCATCCTTGTCTGCGTATACATTTTCCTGCGCATTCTTCATAGCTAGGCTTGGGTCGCTATAAAGAGCCTGATCCTTAAGGGCATCTTCCTCGCTCATAAGGTCATCATTTAATACGAACATTCCATCCTTATAGTGGAACCAGTGATCAGAGAGCTTATATAGGTTAGATTTAGCCATAAGCGGTGTCTTAGTACGAACATAGCCCCACTCGTAATCCTCTAAGTCCTCAATCCAACGCTGTAATGTCTGAATAACCTTAGTTCCCTTAGGCATAAAGAGTGGAAGTCCCTGTCCGATAACATCAACAGTTGTAAAGAATTCCATCTCACGACCTAATCTATTGTGGTCACGCTTCTTGATATTCTCTAAGAACTCTAATCTCTCATCAAGGTCAGCCTTCTTAGGATAAGCTGTACCGTAGATTCTTACTAACATCTTGTTGTTCTCATTACCACGCCAGTAAGCACCTGATGAAGATGTAAGCTTAAAATACTTAATCTCCTTGGTGTTCATTACGTGAGGTCCTGCACAAAGGTCAGTAAACTCACCCTGCGAGTAAAATGACAATGTCTCTCCCTCAGGAAGATCATTGATTAACTCGACCTTATATGGCTCGTCCTTCTCCTCCATAAGCTTTAATGCTTCTTCTCTAGAAAGCTCAAATCTCTCGATTGGAAGAGCTTCCTTAACTATCTTTTTCATCTCAGCTTCAATCTTGTCAAGGTCCTCTCTTGAAAGACTTGGCATATCGAAATCATAATAAAATCCCTGATCTACTGCAGGTCCAATTGTGCATTTGGCATCTGGATAAAGTCTCTTAACTGCCTGTGCAAGTATATGAGCACATGAATGGTTAAAACATCTCTGTCCAGCGTCATCCTTAAAGGTTAAAATGTTAAGTGTACAATCATCAGATATAACAGTTCTCTGATCAACTACCTTGCCATCTACCTCGCCTGCTAGTGTCATTCTTCCTAAGCCCTCACTGATGTCGCTTGCTATATCTCTTACTGACATTGGGCTTGAATACTCCTTAAAGGAGCCATCCTTAAGTGTAATCTTCATGTTACTACCTCCTAAAAATTAAGAATAAAGTTACTTAGGGACGAAATAAAAAAGTCCCTGACGACATGCGCCAGGGACGATAAAATCGCGGTTCCACCCTAATTCCTCTATAATTGAGGCTCTTAATTTCATCTGTAACGGGATGTCCCGTCCTGCTTAATCACAGGCCGCTCTGAGTTGGTTAGTCTCGTCAATGCGTTATCTATATTAGTTACAAGACAATTTTAGGCAAATGTCAGCGAATTGTCAAGCACTATTTTAGTTTATAACTGAGAAATTGGCCTTACCTGTAACAGGGGTACTAGTCTGATTAATAGCAATATTCTTATCTATTAACTGTCTGCCATATATGTCTGTAACCCTGAATGTATATGGACCTTCGCCCATTCCGTTAGGAGCAGTAAAATAATTATACTCCTGTTTTTCTAAAGCCACATATTTATTAGTTGTCTTATCTAAATACTCTAAAGACTTGATAGGATAGCGATGATTTCTAACCTGAATCTCTGCCCACCACTGTGAACTGGTAGGCTTAAATAAGTAACTGATAGGCTCATCGGTAGGAAGTGCAATAATCTTCCATGTTATATTCATTCTACCAGTAACTTCAGGCTCGATAGTCTTAAACGTCTTTCTTGTCATATCTACATCGCCCTTCTTGCCTTCAGGAAGTCGGTCTGTAACCATTGCCTTTACTACGTCGCCGTCCTTATCTGTTATCTCAATATATGCACCTGCTAAGGTCTGACTGTAATCGCTACCGTTCATCTTAAAGTCTGTATCATTCATGGCAACAGTGTAATAGACTGACTCATAATCATCTAGATTGCAGGCTCCAGTAGATTCTCTGTCATAAAATGTTCCGTCTCCAGTGTGCTTAGAGCTTAGGGAATACTCGCCAGCATTTTCTGTTGTGCCTGATGATTTAGCCTCTGTTGTAGTTGTGGCTGCAGTTGTTGTGGCATTGGCCTCAGTAGTAGCATTGGCTGCGGTTGTTGTAGCATTTGCTTCTGTTGTTGTAGCGTTGGATTCTGTTGTTGTAGCATTGGCTTCTGTTGTCTTATTAGCTTCAGTTGTTAATCCTGTATCAGTTGAAGTTTTATCAGCTGTAGTCGTCGAGCCATAAGGCTCAGTAGTTATAAAATCATCGGTTGTTGCATAAGCAGCTGTTGTAGATTCAATCTCTGAACTTGGACTGTTAGATGTTGAATTATTAGAACTGTCATCAGTCTTAGCCTCAGAGCTATTATTGTCTAGAGTCTTCTTAACAATCTTAATCTTGCAAATGTATTTCTTCTTGCCGACCTTGGCTGTTAGCTTTACACTGCCAGCCTTAAGGGCCTTGATGGTACATCTCTTTTTGTTCTTCTTAAGAATCTTAGCCTTAGAATTAGACAGCTTCCACTTAACCTTCTTCTTATTGTTCTTAAGCTTAATCTTAGCCTTACTGCCAACTGTGACAGTAATTTTCTTTTTAGATAACTTAGCGGCATTGGTCATATAAGTTGAATTAAATACCAGGCTTAAAGCAAGTGAAAATGCTAAAGCTAGTGCAACGATTCTCTTAAATCTCTTCATAAGATATACCTCCTAAAAAAAAACAAACAGGGCAGGTAAAACCCGCCCTAATATACTAATCTCTAACCTTAATATGAACCTCACGAAGCTGCATCTCGCTAACCTCACCTGGAGCACCACACATAAGATCCTGTGCATTACCATTCATAGGGAATGGAATAACCTCACGAATATTCTCCTCATTTCTAAGGAGCATAATCATTCTGTCAACACCAGGAGCCATACCTGCATGTGGAGGAGCACCGTACTGGAAGGCGTTATAAAGCGCACCAAACTTCTCCTTTAAGTCATCCTCAGTATAGCCTGCAATCTCAAATGCCTTAACCATAATGTCAAGATTGTGGTTACGAACAGCACCAGAAGAAAGCTCAACACCATTACATACGATATCGTACTGATAAGCCAAAATCTCATCAGGCTTCTTGCTGTTAAGCGCCTCAAGGCCACCCTGTGGCATTGAAAATGGATTGTGTGTAAATATATACTGCTTAAGCTCCTTGTCATACTCATACATTGGAAAATCGTTGATATAACAGAAACGGTAAGCATTTTTCTCGATTAAATCAAGTCTTTGACCTAACTCATTTCTAATCTGACCTGCGTAAATATTAGCAAGCTCTTCCTTGTCAGCGATGAAGAAAATGGTATCGCCAGCCTTAAGTCCTGCTAAATCAGCGATCTCAGTCTTCATATCGTCTGGAATGAACTTATCAATAGGTCCTTTATAGGTCATATCCTCTAAAATCTCTAAGTAACCAAGTCCGCCCATACCGATTCCCTGAGCAAACTTAAGTAGCTTCTCATGCTGGCCCTTAGAGAGCTTAGCGTGAACATTGATAGCTCTTACTGTCTTGCCGTGGAATGGCTTAAATGTACATCTTGAGAAGAACTCAGTGACATCAATAATCTCTAAAGGATTTCTTAAGTCTGGCTTATCTGTACCATACTTAAGCATTGCTTCCTTGTAGCTGATAATAGGATAAGGAGCCTCAGTAACAACTGCTCCACTAGGCGCAAACTTCTTAAATGCAGCAGATAAAACTTCCTCTCCTACCTTAAATACATCTTCTTGTGTGGCAAATGCCATCTCAAAGTCAAGCTGATAGAACTCTCCAGGACTTCTGTCTGCTCTTGCATCCTCATCTCTAAAGCAAGGTGCAATCTGAAAATACTTGTCAACTCCAGAAACCATCAAGAGCTGCTTATACTGCTGTGGTGCCTGTGGAAGGGCATAGAACTTACCCTTAAACTTACGGCTAGGAACAATGTAATCTCTTGCTCCCTCTGGAGATGATGCACAAAGAATAGGAGTCTGCATTTCTAAGAATCCCATCTCGGTCATCTTCTGTCTTAAGTAAGTGATAACCTCACTTCTAAAAATCATATTATCTAATACCTTGCGATTTCTCATATCAAGGTATCTGTATTTTAAACGAACATCTTCTCTAACTTCCTTAGATGTAACAATCTCAAATGGAAGCTGCTTATATACCTTACCAAGTAAGTCAACCTTAGCTGCCTCAAGCTCGATTGTTCCTGTAGGAATCTTAGGATTATAGGTCTCTTCATCTCTGTGCTCAATCTTACCCTCAACAGAAATACAATCCTCTTTTGAAAGTCCGTCAAGCAGGCTTGTGTCTCTCATAACGACCTGAAGAACGCCATACATATCTCTTAAATCTACAAATGATACGCCACCGTGGTCTCTGATATTCTCAATCCAACCAGAAACTCTTAAAACGCTGTCAACATCCGCCTCAGAAATCTCGTTTAAGAGACGGTTTCTGTAAATGTTAGCATAATCCATAACAAATCTCCTCTTATCTAGCTAGTTAACTAGCACATAATCTTTGATATTATAATCTCTTTATCTAATTTAGTCAAATGCTATAAGCCTTTTAATTCTCTAAATTAGCAAGCTTAGCAGCCTGGTCTGCAGCGACCAATGCGTCAATGATTTCATCTAACTCTCCGCTAAGTATTGCATCTAGTCTGTGTGATGTGTACTTGATTCTGTGATCAGTGACACGTCCCTGTGGGAAGTTATAGGTTCTAATCTTCTCCGCTCTGTCACCAGTACCTACCTGACTCTTACGCTCTGCAGCCTCTTTTGACTGCTTCTCCTGCATACGCATGTCAAGAATACGGGATCTTAAAACCTTCATACCCTTTTCCTTATTCTTAATCTGCGACTTCTCATCCTGGCAGGAAACCACGATGCCAGTTGGAATATGTGTGATACGAACAGCGGAATCAGTAGTATTGACACACTGTCCACCATTACCTGACGCTCTAAATACATCAATTCTTACATCATTCATATCGATATCCACATCAACATCCTCAGCCTCAGGCATAATGGCAACCGTGATAGTAGATGTGTGGATTCTTCCCTGTGACTCTGTCTGTGGAATACGCTGTACACGGTGAACTCCACTCTCGTATTTCATCTTAGAGTAAACGCTGTTACCATTTACTGTAAATACAAGCTCCTTAAAGCCTCCGATACCATTTTCGCTAAAGGAAATGGTCTGCGCTTTCCAGTGGTTCTTAGATGCATAGCTCTGATACATCTTAGCAATCTCACCAGCAAACAAAGCTGCCTCGTCTCCACCTGCACCTGCTCTTATCTCGACAAATATATTCTTGTCATCATTAGGATCCTTAGGAAGTAAGAGCACCTTAAGCTCATTCTCTAAACGAGTAACATCCTCTCTGGCTGTGTTTAGCTCTTCCTTAAGCATTTCCTTCATGTCCTCATCGGACTCTTCGTCTAACATCATAAGGCTGTCATTAATTGTCTCTTCAGCCTTCTTATATTCCTGATACTTGCTTACAATCGGCTCTAAATCAGCCTGCTCCTTCATAAGCTTGGTATAACGGTCTGTGTCATTGGCAACGTCAGGCTGTGAGAGTTCACCCATAATTACCTCGTATCTGCCCTCAACATCCTGTAATCTATCTAATGCGTCCATAGTAAACCTCCATAAAATCTAGTTTATTAAAATGCTATCTAAAATCTGAAAATGAAATAGCCCCGCTACAAATGCCCATAGCAGACCCTGTCAAGTCCAGCTAAATCCTTAGCAACTTGCACATCCTTAAAACCGTTATCCTTCATAATAGAATAAACCGCCTTTCCCTGATTGTATCCTATCTCGTAAAACAAATATCCGCCTGCTTTTAAGTAATCCTTAGCTTCAGCAGTTATCAATCTATAAAACTTTAAGCCGTCTAAGCTTCCGTCAAGCGCAAGCATAGGCTCGTGATCCTTGACATCAGGCTCTAAACTATTAATCACCTCAGTCTCAATATAAGGTGGGTTTGAAACTATAACATCTAAGCTGTTTTTTAGCTCGCCTAAGTTATTAAAGCAATCTGATAATATCCATTTGACATTTGTATTTAATCTCTTGCCGTTAATAGCTGCAACTTCTAAGGCATCTGAGGAAACATCGCTTGCATATACTTCATCAATTGGAAGTTCATTAGCAAGTGTTATCGCAATGCATCCTGAGCCTGTGCAGACATCTAGTAACTTATTAAGCTTAGTTAAGTTATTCTTTAGCATATAGGCCTGAAGGGTGTTGATTATAGTCTCAACTA
Source organism: Lachnospiraceae bacterium (assembly GCA_024685635.1). GTDB lineage: Bacteria > Bacillota > Clostridia > Lachnospirales > Lachnospiraceae > NC2004. The sequence goes on along the minus strand of JAIKVP010000282.1, from coordinate 6,981 downwards.
CTATCTCTGTATCCTGACGGGGAATTAATACTCTCTCATCAACATAAAAATCATAGCCATAAAAGCTCTGTTCATTGCTAATATACTGAACAGGAACGCCCGCTATTCTCTTATCAATCGCTTCATTTAGGTTAGCAAATGAAGACTCACTGCCCTCATCATCAGCATAATCAAGGCAGGCCATCATAAACTCTAACCTGTCCATCTTAAAAATGCTTGAGAACAGGAGCCATGCATTGGCCTTATATTCCTCAATTCCTGCTTTATTAAGCCTGTTTTCTGCTTCTTTTAAAATCTCCTGATAGGTCATTTACGTTATCCTTTATAAAAACACTATAGTTACATATAATTCTAACTATTAACGCTAATCCTCTATCTCTCCGTTTCTCATAGCCTCCTGATAGGCCTGCCAGTCCATAACCGCCTCAACTGACTTGATTGCGACCTCTGCCATAGTCTCATCAGGCTCTCTTGTTGTGAGCCTTTGAACTAAAAAGCCAGGTCCGCTAAATATTCTTACGCATTTGTTGTCATGTAAGCCTGCATAGCGAATAAATTCATAGGAAACTCCTGCAATTACAGGCACCAAAACAAGTCTATATAATATCTCTAAAAGCTTGGTATCGGCATGAATAAACATAAAGAAAATGATACTGATAATAAGAACCCAGACGATAAAGCTTGTTCCACAGCGCTTGTGAAATCTTGAATGCTTTAATACATTTTCTGGAGTTAGCTCATCACCAGCCTCTAGACAGTTTATGGTCTTATGCTCTGCGCCATGATACTGAAAAAATCTCTTTATCTCCTTCATACACGCAATCGCCCATACGTAAACGAAGAAGATAATAAGTCTTACTATTCCCTCAACTAGAGCGAATAAAAATGCACTATCTGAAAAACGCTTTACTACATTTGCCAAAAAGTTAGGTAAGACTAGGAATAAGGCCAAAGCTAAAGCAAGCGACAAAAGAATTGTGCCACCGATTGCAAAGCCTTCCTTAACCTTGGCCTTGCCAGTCTTGTTGCCAAGCTCTGCATCAGAATTCTCGTCCTCTGTCAAATCTATAGAATAGGTAAGCGTTCTCATACCAATAATCATTGAATCTAGGAATATAAACACTCCTCTAAGTATTGGAACCTTTCTTAAATGAAGCTTATCAACCAAGGCAACATAGTCTCTCACCTGCACATCTATAGTCCCATCTTCAAGTCTTATGGCCGTCGCATATTGATCATTATTCTTCATCATGACTCCCTCAAAGAGAGCCTGACCACCTATCATAGTGCGTTTCATAAAACATCCCTTTCATAAGAAAAAGCAGGCTAGAGTGCTCTCCAACCTGCCTATAATCACGTTAGTCCCAAAACTACTTAGTTCCATACTTACGATTGAACTGCTCAATACGTCCGCGAGCCTTGTTAGCCTTCTGCTGACCAGTATAAAACTGATGGCACTTTGAACAAATCTCCACGTGAATCTCAGGCTTAGTAGAACCTGTTACAAATGTGTTACCACAGTTACATGTAACTGTTGCCTGATAATACTCTGGATGGATTCCTTCTCTCATTTCGTTTCACCTCTCTAATAATAATGTCTGATGGTCCAAAACGGCGTAGAACTCAAAATATCACTATCCCGGCTCTCGCGTCGTCTCTCTTCTACTCGTAAACAGCGTGACAATAATACCATAATTCTTAGACAAATGCAAGCAAAAATTTATTTAATCTTGCTTCTTAGCTCAGCAATAGATGCCTTAAGCTCATCTATAGTGCTTTTTAACTTGTCCGGATCGTTGACATTATCTGAAATGTCTTCTATATAATTCTCAATCTTATCAATCTCGTCATGGTATTCGTGATTAGATTCCTCAAGCTTCTTAGTTTCTGTGATATCACTTATAAATACATAATAAACATCCCCATACTCAGGAGAATGGCTAAAATGGCCGTAATCGTCAACCCATCTGACTTCACCATCTTTTCTGACAATACGATAAACTACGTAATCGTTGCTGTCACCGTCAACAGAGTCAATCTGGTCATCGATAGACTCCTGAATCCTGTTAAAGTCGGCTGGATGAACCATTCCTCTAAAGGTAAAGCCTGTCAGCTCCTTAAACTCATCTAGAGTCTCGCAGCCGTAGATCTCAAGCACCTTCTGGCTTGCGTATATTAACTCTCTGTTTTCATTTTCCTTGTAGATAAAGAAACCGCCGGGGATTACATTGGCCATCTGCCAGATGACTGGTAAAGTGTACTTAGTTAAGGCAAAATTATCTTCGTATTCGTCTCTTCTGTTTACAACTGACATATTATCTCCTCCTAATTATATATCCTCTTTTAACAAATCATTAATCAGCTCGCCAGCAATAATAAGTCCAACGCAGGATGGGACAAATGCTGTGCTTCCCGGGATAGAACGCTTAGTTGTCTCTTCTTTTTTCATGAGCTCATCTAAGAGTTCCTTGTCAGGCTCTTTAGGTTTTTCGGTTGAATAGACAACCTTTAATCTCTTAATCCCTCTTGCTTTAAGCTCTTTTCTCATCACTCTTGCTAAGGGGCATATAGTGGTTTTATTAATATCAGCTACGCTAAACAAGGTCGGATTGGTCTTATTGCCCGCTCCCATACTGCTGATAATTGGGGTATTTGTCTTGTCAGCCTTTTCTACTAAGCTTAATTTGCCAGCTACAGTGTCAATTGCATCAACAACATAATCATATAAACTAAAATCAAACTCGTCTTCATTTTCTGGAAGAAAAAATGTCTTGTAGGCGTTAACAGTCATATCTGGATTAATGTCAAGAAGTCTCTCCTTAGCAACGTCGACCTTATAGCGGCCAATAGAGCTATGCGTTGCTATAATCTGACGGTTTATGTTAGTTATAGAAACCTTGTCATTGTCTATGATATCTAAAGTTCCAACTCCAGACCTTGCTAAGGCTTCAACAACGTAACCACCAACTCCTCCAATTCCAAATACAGCCACTCTTGATGACTTTAGTTTATCAATTGCATCACTGCCATATATAAGCGCAGTTCTTACAAATTCTTCTTTCATATTAACTGTTCTCTTTCTTGATTCTATCAGTGATATCGCTAATAAATACATAATAAATATCACCGTAATCATCTGAATGACTAAAGTGTCCGTAATCATCCACCCAGCGTATCTCGCCGTCTTTTCTGATGATTCTATAGATTACATGATCCATTCCGTCCCCTTCTTCATCATCAATCTGCTTGTCTATTGAATTCTGAATCTTCTCAAAGTCCTCATGATAGACCATGCCTTCAAATGTATAGCCAGTAAGCTTCTTAAACTCCTCTACACTATCACATCCATAGATATCAAGAACCTTCCTGTTCTGATAGATAATCTCTCTTTTATCATCCTCCTGGTAGATAAAAAAGCCTCCTGGTATAACCTCTGCCATCTGTCTGATGATAGGCATAGTGTACTTAGTAAGGGCGAAATTATCTGCGTATCTAAACTTTCTTGTGCTCTTAGTATCGTCAGATAGTCCATTTTTCTCATCGGCAATAGCTAGCTGCTCTGCGTAATAGTGCTGCTTATGCTCATACATTCTCTTATCAGCCTGCGCTAGAAGCTTTTCTAGGCTTGAATCAGGGAATTCTTCCTTAGTTGCCATACCAACAGATACTGAAATACCCTTAATATACTCACCAGTCCAGTTAGATAGAGCAGTCTCTAATAGTTTAACATTTTTCTTATAGGTATCTTCATCCATGTGACCTATAACAGCAAATTCATCTCCACCAGTTCTAAAGATTCTTCCAACATCCATAAATGTCTTCTTCATACATTCAGCGGAGCCTATTATCAGCTCATCTCCAGCCACATGTCCGTAGATGTCGTTAGTCTTTTTAAGACCGTTGACATCAAGCATAATGGCAGTAAGGCCAGCAAGGTTATCCTTTGATTCACTGTCATAGTCAGCTATACATTCATCATAAGCCCTTCTGTTTTCAAGCTGAGTTAAGTTATCAACATAGGCTATCTTTTTAACCTGCTGCAGCTCAATATTGTTAGATAGCACCTTCCAAAGATTAGTAAGAAGGCTTGATATCACTGTAAAAACATAAAATGTCATAGCAAGAGCCACAAAGAGCATCCACTCGCCATTTTTTATATACGAAACGGCCGCAATAACTGAAAATCCAATAAAGCAAGCAGTAGGTAGTCCAAGTAAAGCAGGATTCTCAGACGAAAACGCCTTCATTTTCAAAAAACCAAAATATATCAATCCTATAACTATAAAGATTGTAAGACATTGTGAAACCATCAATCCCTTTGGCAAGTCCATAGCTCCAAAGAAGAACAATAGCATCTGCACTATAAAGTTAGTTCCGCAGACATAATACATCAGCAAAAAGAACTTGTTATTATCAAATGCGTTGAGTAAAACCCAGGCAAATGCTACCGGACATAACATAAATGCTAAATAATTAATAAGACCCGACAATGCCATCCTGCCTGTTAACATTCCTATAATGTGATAATCAGACACTATCCAGGCTGCAGCCACTGTTCCAAATACAGAAAGCGCAAGAAAGCCTTTAGCACTGGATTTATATTCACCCGACAATTTAAAAACTACAAATAAAACTGCAGAAATCAAAGATATTATCGCCATCACAAGACATAGGCAAAAATAAGGAAGTCCCTCACACATTCTCACAAGAAAATAGCTAGACATATTAGTTATGGCAGCATCCTTAACAAGAACCTCAAAGCCATAATTTCTTGGCTTTACAGTGATTCTTATCTCCTTATTAGCATAGTCCTCTTCAAGCGGTATAAGGGCAAAAACATTGCCTAGCGTCGTAGTAATATAGCCAAAATTAGCTGGCCCCGCATGATAGATCAACTCTCCATCTATATATGCATCTACTGTTTCATAAGGACATTTAATCCTAAGTATTTCGCCCATATTTAGATGTTCAGGAAGCGTTCTATAAAATGTAACCGCTTCTGTCTTGCCAATGCTGAAGCGGCCGCTGACTGCTTCCTCGCTTCCATCAGCATTTATTCTTGTCCATCCGTCATCTAAATCTATTGTATGATTAGCTGGTGGTGCATACCAGTCATCGACAAGAGAAAAGCCTAAGGTCAATGCGGTAATAGCCATTAAAAACATAATCACCCCATATAAACGCTTTATATAACTTAGCTTTTTTTCATTTGTCTTCATAAATAGTCTCCTCCAAAAAGCCGATACTTCAATCTATTCTATCACATTTTCTGTAAACTTTGTAAATAATTTTATTAAATAAAATTAACAAAAAAATGCAATAAAATAGGGCATCTTTAGTCAAATGCCATCGATGCCCCAGGTTAGATTTAGATAATATAAAATTACAGCTTAAACATAGTTGAGAAGATTCCTCGTCCTATGCTTGCGCCTACATTGCCTCCTAAGCGCTTGCCAAAGCCTCCTACGTTAGAAAGAACCTGTTTGCCAACCTCTCTTCCGACTGTTCCCGCAACAGAGTTACCAACAGAATTGATAGCTTTCTTTCGCTCTCTGTCAGCTTTCTCCTGTTTCTTAGCCTCAGCCTTAAGCTCAGCCTCATATGCCTTCTGCTCTGCCTTAAGCTTGGCTTCATAGGCCTTTTGATCTGCCTTAGCCTTGGCCGCAAGTTCCTTTTCAAGAGCTTTAGCCTGCTCTTTAGCAGCCCTCTCTTTAGCCTTCTCTTCAGCCTCAACTTCCTTTCTTGCCTCTTCAAGCTTAGCGTCCTCTAAACCTTTTCTCTGCAAGAATTCATAGGCAGAATCCGGATCATAGCTCTCGGCGTATTTAGAATAGACTGCATTGGCCTTGATGAGACTATCTCTCTCTTCATCAGTAAGACTTATAAAACTAGACTGTGGTGGAAGGATATAAGCCTTCCTCGCGATACCAGGCGCACCATTTTCCTCTAAAAATGATACAACAGCCTCGCCGGTTCCTAAAGCCATAATAGTCTCATAAGTGTCAAATTCCGGATTGACTCTAAAGCTCTCTGCCGCTGCCTTAACCGCCTTTTGTTCAGCTGGTGTATAGGCTCTTAGAGCATGCTCAATCTTGTTACCTAACTGAGCTAGAACCCCGTCAGGAATGTCTTTTGGATTCTGAGTGCAAAAATAAACTCCCACACCCTTAGAGCGAATGAGCTTAACCACCTGCTCAATCTTCTCAACTAAGGCCTTAGGTGCATCATTAAAGAGCAAATGTGCCTCGTCAAAGAAGAAGCATAGCTTAGGCTTATCAAGATCGCCAACCTCAGGCAAGGTCTCAAAAAGCTCAGATAAAAGCCAGAGCAAAAATGTTGAATAAAGCTTAGGGCTGTTAATTAAGCTACTGCTGTCTAAAAGTGTAATCATACCCTTGCCGTCGTAAGTATTGACAAGCATGTCATTAATATCAAATGCAGGCTCTCCAAAAAATGTCTCACCGCCCGCAAGCTCTAAAGCTACAACTGCCCTTACAATCGCTGCAATAGACTGTGGACTCATCTTGCCATAGTCAGCCTCAAAGTCCTTATTGTTGTCTGATATATAGTTAAGCAAAGCCTTTAAGTCCTTGGTGTCGATAAGCAACAAATCATTGTCATCAGCAATCTTAAAAGCAATCGTTAAAATGTCAGACTGCAGATCGTTAAGCTCCATAATCCTAGCTAAAAGCATAGGCCCAATCTCTGATATGGTAGTTCTAAGCTGAATACCTTTTTGACCATATATATCAAAAACATTTACAGGATAACCTCTGAAGCTAAAATTAGCATCAGCCAATTTAAATCGCTCTATCCTGGCATTCATATCATCAGATGAGGCTCCAGCCTTAGAAATTCCAGCTATATCACCCTTAACATCAGCCATAAATACAGGGACTCCCATATCCGAGAGACTCTCTGCCATAACCTTTAAGGTGACAGTCTTACCGGTACCAGTAGCACCACAGACAAGTCCATGCC
>JAIKVP010000254.1 GCA_024685635.1 Lachnospiraceae bacterium | reverse complement strand
AAAGCTCTTTGTGATACTCTGCTCCGACCACGTGAAGTTCGAATTTGCTGCAATACTCATCGTCCACTTCAAACTTAGTAACATAGCCCTTGTGGTCATCATTGTCTTTCACATCCCAGTTTAAAGCAATCTCCGTGGCATACTTCTCATTAAGAACAGGATAAAAGATCGGCTGATCCGGAAGTCTGGGTGGATACTTCTTATATCCGCTATCAGCTATCAGTTGCAATTCTTTTGTACCAACAGGTCTTTATAGAATCATATCTATTCTCCCAAAACAGTACGAATACATTCTACAAGTGAAAGATCAGCAGGCAACCAATCAACCTCATCAAGAGATTCCTTGGTCAACCACTTGGCAGCTTCATGCTCTTTTAGAACTAGATCACCTTTAACGATGATACACCAGAAACAATCCATAGAAAGGTGAAACTCCGGATAATCATATTCAACAGTTTCAATAAGATCTCCAACCTCAATCTCTGTATCCAGCTCTTCCATTATTTCTCTCTTAAGAGCTTCCTGAGGAGTTTCGCCTTCTTGAATCTTTCCGCCCGGGAACTCCCAGCCATCTTTGAACTCTCCGTAGCCTCTTTGGGTCGCGAAGAAAATAGGTTTTCCATCTTTCTCTGCTTTGATTACAGCAGCTACAACACGAATTGTTTTCATTTTTCCTCCAACTATGCTCCTACGATATATTCGTAGATATCTTCTCTAACCGGATCGTCCAAGATCCATTCAATTTCTACAGCAGACGAATCAGTGTTGGCCATAGTAAATTCTTTTACTTTGCCGCTTGCTGTCATATGCCCTAAATAATAGAATTCTTTAGATATCTTGTCGTCCTTATTCTTACGAACGAACAGTTCAACACGGATTCCTTTTTCCTTTGCATTTATAAAATTCTGAACATCATTTGATTGAATTGTTCGTCCGGATTTTGAAATCGAAATCAGGCGATCTCTGAATCCGGGAATAAAGTGATCTTCGTATTTTGTAGTATCACTTATATCATCTGCTTTGTCATAGTTTATAAATACAGGGAATGTTTTAGTCTTCTCATCGTATTTATATCCACCGATGTTTAGAGGAACTTCATTCTGTTCCCAATTAAGCAATCTACAAACATCCTCGTATGTATATTTTTGATACAGAACAAAGTCCGTATCCCTATAACTGTCTTTATAATCTCTTTTGTATCTGCTGATACCGAAATCAATCAATTCACTCAGGATATTATAGAAGTCATCATTCTCCAACATATCTGAAAATGATTTGGTCGGTTTATAGTCAGATTCATCCTGCTCTATAAATACGCAGTTCTCATATGTCTTCTTTCCTGATCCTGCAGTGAAAGCATTTGTCATTACATTGACTATGTTTTCTTTCTGATTCTTATCTATAATCTTTCCATATTCTGCAAGATCCTGAGACAGTCCTGCAAACAGACTCAGTCTTGATACGCCATGTCTGTAAGTAAGAATCCTCCTCAGCAACTGTAATTCCTGTATTCTCTTGCCGCTTGCGAGCTTCTTAGATACAAATTCGATTATCTTTTCTTCATCTTCTGATAATCTGACTGGATATTCTTTCTCGTACTTAACAAGGAATTTATAGTATGATCCAAGACTATTGTTGTCGAAAATACGAACAACATCCATCTCACCATATTCGTCAAAATCACATAATCTTGGAATTCTACCTAGTTTGTTCTTTAGATTCAGATAGTTTTCTTTGATAAGCTTAACATCGCTAAAGTTAGCATTATCGACAGAAGCAAAGATTCTCTTCCTGCTTATTTCATCAAAATGAATAGTTGATTCACCGGGAATTATTCTTCCGCCTTCAACAATATATCTGCGATAGTTATCCTTGTTATATGTTCTGTCCCCTGATAACGCGATAGGAATCATGAAGTTATTGTTGTAATTTCCAATGAAATCCAGAATAACTACATACTGTTTTCCTTCCGCTTTTCTAAGTCCACGTCCAAGCTGCTGAATGAATACTATAGGAGATTGAGTAGGCCTTAGCATTATGACCTGGTTAACTTCTACGATATCTACACCCTCGTTCAATATCTCAAACGAAAAAATGTAATCAAGAGGCTGTCTCTCGTCAGAAGCCTCGCTTTCATCCATTGCCAATCTTTCGAAAGCGTCTTGTCTTTCATCTTCCGATGCGCTTCCGTTTAAAGCTATAGTCCTATAATTCTTTCCAGTAGCAGGATTAATAATCTGATTGAACTTGTGTGACAATTCTTCGCTTTCTTTAATTCCGCTACAGAAGATTAAACCCTTAACTCTATCTCCGCTATATCCATAATAGTTAGCCTGAGACAAAATATGTTTTACTCTCTCATCGCTTGTAAGCACATTGAAATTACAATCAACAGATTCATCATCTACCATTGATAAATCAGTTAATCCAAAATAATGGAACGGGCAAAGAAGGTTCTCTTCCATCGCCTGCTGAAGTCTGATTTCATACGCTATCTGATAATCAAACAGTTCATATACATTTCTTCCTGCTATGTTATCATCCCTCTTATCAGGAGTTGCGGTCATTCCAAGCCAGAGCTTAGGCTCAAAATGTTTCATTATCTTCTGATAAGTATCTGCAGGGACGTGATGTGCTTCATCAAGTACGATACAATCGAACTCATATTTAGAATACTGAAGAAGGTGTTCATCTCGATTCAATGTCTGTACGGTTGCAAATACATAATCCGAATCATACTCGTGATATCCGAATCCAACCAGGCCCATAGAGACAGATTTTGAGAATACCTTTTCGTATGACTTCTTAGTTTGTCTTGCAAGCTGTCCTCTATGTACAACAAACAACACTCTCTTAAAACCAAGCTCACGCATTGCAAAAGCTGATGCGTACGTTTTTCCGGTACCGGTTGCGGATATCAACAGAGCTCTATTCTCTCCGGCATCGAGAATTTTCTTCAGATTACGGATAAAACCAACCTGCATTGAGTTGGGCTGAAGTTTAAACTTTTCAAGAGATGCAACTTCGTCCTGTTTTGCAATCCTTCT
>JAIKVP010000225.1 GCA_024685635.1 Lachnospiraceae bacterium | reverse complement strand
ATCATTAACTACAAGCACGCATATGCGCTTGTATTCGAATATATAGAAGCTTTTTACAATACCATCAGGATACACAGTCACTGTGATTATATGTCTCCTGATGAATTTGAAAAACTATACGAAAGGGTATCAACACTGCCTGCAGCCTAGCAGGCAAAATCTCTCATTTTAATTTGATCTTTTTCTTGACATAGGACCACACGCTTAATCCACGCATCATTCTCCCATTTCATCGGACTTAAATTATTATCATTGCAATATTCCTTAATAGCCTCTTGAATATATAAATATGTTTTCTTTTCCATTAGACTCCACTTCACAATACTATCGCTAGGCCTTTTGTAATCTTTTTTCCAATCAAGTTTTTTACCTTTAGAAAACAATTTCGAATTAGCTTTAAAACGTTTTTCTAATCTACCCCTTATATTCTTTGTTTCCCATACCATATCCAAAATATAACTATCTATAGGAACATCTAAATCATCATCGTTCAGTGGACATTCCCCAAATAGCCAGAGATACTTCAACGTCATATTAACCCATTTCTGCGCCATACCATAAGTAAACTCTAATTTTAGATCAAATAATTCCTGAGAATAATACTCTTTCGCCTTTTTAACAACTTTATTTATAATTAAGACTGGACAAGATGCGTTATTAATCTCACTGAATAATAATTTCTCAACATCAAAATAGAATCTTTCTTTTAAATATATGTAATCCTTATTATTCTTCTTTTCTAATTCTGATGATGAAATTCTGTATGGAATAACACGACACAAGTCAAGATATGCCAACTTAATACACTTCTTAACCAAATACTCATTATACTCTTTTTCTTCTAATTTGTCCCTAGATTCCAAAACGTCTCCAAACACCGAGTATACAAGAAACCTCTTCATTTCTTCGCTCAATTCCATAATTATACCTCCAATCTAAAGTTCTGAAGAGTAATACTCTTCTCCGGTTTCTAGGCATATTGCCGCTAGGCGTCCATTTGGCATTCCGCATCCACAATCAATCGCTATATGATTCAGATGCTTATAAATTCTTCCCGGATTAGGATTGCCTTCAATGAACTGCGTCGGCGTATGCCCTGTAACAACAATAGTGTCTTCAAAATACTGAGTATTGTAATCTGCTCGATCCCAAACTAGATTCTTCAAAGAATAATCTTCGATTCTCTTTTCAGGACTGTAATCACCAAGTCCTGCGTGCACAAGCAGATACTTCTGTCCATTAACTGTAAGTTCCTCATACATAGAGAAATCCATAATAAACTCAAGCACCTCATGTCGCATTCCCTGGTCCAACTGCTTAAACCCCTCTATGGTAGTCTCACTGCCATTCCGTTGCCAATCAATAAGATTACCCAGTAGGTTAGCATCAATAGAATCAATAGATTCTGCAGTAATCTGCGTATTAAGGAATCTGAGACCGTCCAGTGCCATTAGTTCATGATTTCCAACAATACATATTGCATTAGGCATCTCCATCAGTTTAAGCAGCACCTTAATCGGATGAGGTCCTCGGTCAACGATATCTCCGAGCATATACAATGTATCAGTATCTTTTAACTGTATTAAGTTAAGTATCTCCATAAACTGATTGTAACACCCATGAATATCACCAATCACATAATTCATATATAGATATCACTTATCCTCTTAACAAGGCCATCTTTTTGTTGCATGACCATATACCCATAATGCTCGATCTAACTGTCTAGAAATATACATGACATTACCATTTTCGTGTATTTCATTTGGAAACACCTCATTTAACAACCACATATACTCCTCTAAAGTGTTAACTGCCAAATACTCATTTTTTATCTTTTCTTTTTTATCTTTTTCTAATCCTTTACCACCCTTTGGATGATCATTCTTACCAGGTGCACCAACATATACTTCAAGCGGAGATTTATTCATAAATAATGCCTTTACTGCCACGTGTGCATAGTAATCATATATAGGAACCGCTCCTTGAGACAAGAAAAACATATGATTAATAATATATACAGTTCCATAGTTATCCAGATCATATTTATCTTTTATTTCTATAAACAGTTTTTTTCTATCTTCTGGCGATTTAAGATTTAATTCATCAATTTCAACTTTATTATCTCTCACATATGTCTTAAAACGTTCTTCTGTAAATGTTTCAGAATCTTTATTTTGCTTTTTATTTTGCTTTATTGAGCCACCATTCCCATTGACCCATTTTTTAGGCAACGGCTTCGCATACACAAACCCTTTATCCCATCCTGCCTTTCCTGCTTTCCATGCGAATGCCTCTTCATCAAAGATTCCTTCTTGCAATTTATTTTCCACAATATATTCTTCCAACTTCCGATTAGTACGATTAAGAGTCTTCGGTAATCCTACACTTTTAAAATCATCGTCTTTTAAATCAGAATCATCGAAATAAAACTTTTCAAACTGGTTAATAAATTCTCTAGCATGTTCAATCTTCATTTATTATTTCTCCTTTATTTATACGCTTCTAACCCACTCTTCAGTTCTTCTTTCACCTTCTCCCTCAACCTCTCCGGCTCAAGTATCACCACATCCGGAGCATAACTCTTGGCAAATTGTACCATTGCAGATTCATTGACATCTGCCTTAACACAGACAGTGTCTTCCGTCTCATCGTAGAACCTGACATCATTTCCAAACATATCTATAATGTCGCTTATCATCGGCTTTACGATTCGAAACTTAACTGTGTTATCCACGCTTGAATACATATAAACATGCTTTTTCATATATGATGCAAGATTCAACC
>JAIKVP010000221.1 GCA_024685635.1 Lachnospiraceae bacterium | reverse complement strand
GTCAGACAATTTATCATATAAATAATTATTTCTATATCTGTTTATATTAGATAGTTTGCAACCATGTACTGCTTTAATCGCCAAACTCTTTGCAATTTTATCCGCATTCTTTGTATCCTTAGGAAGATAGTTAACCGCTTCTTTTTCAGATCCAATTACATCCTCAACAATCTCATACTCAATTTTAGAAAGCTCTCTGCTAATATCAGCGTAATCTTTAATACTCTTTTCTTGTTTACATTTACTTAAAGAGTTATTTAAGAGATTATCTTGTAATAGTTGAAGACAATCCGTATACTTTTCATCTACATTATAACCTAGCAATTCGAGCAGATAAAGGTAATTGCTTAACTCAATTGTAAATCTAAGTCTTTCTTTATCCGTTTCTAGTGAGTTATATAAATCTACATATTTTTGTGTTTCAGCTAGTTTAAGATCAACTAGATTATTATTTTCTACTTCCTTCATAATGAACCCTCCTATAGCTTATATAACAATTATTGATATAAGCTAATTCTAAATATACGCTGATACTAAAGGCACAGTTAGCCCTATTGATAACTATTATACACGAATAAGACAACAAATGTGCAACAAATACTCTCAAAATAGATAAATTGTCAAAAAAACATTTGCATTATTGATTTAATTGTATTATAATAATTTTGTAACAAAATCTTAACATTTTTAACAAGATTTAAGAAACTAAGAAAGGAAGGTGTCATAAGCGCGTTAAGCGTTTGACACATTGGTGATTATGCGGGGCAAGAATATATTTATTACTAGATTTTTAACGTTACTTATGACAATAGCAGTTTTATTTTCATTTACAGGATTTAATGCTATTAAAGCTGATGCTGCTTCTTCTTCGAAAGAATTAATATCAGGTAAGCCTATTTCTGGTGAGACCGTTGTTAGATCTGCAAGAAAGTATGTTGGCAAGTTAAGATACAGCTACGGTGGAACATCACTAAAAAATGGTTGCGACTGTTCAGGTTTTGTATATGCCATTTATAAGGCTAATGGAATTGATTTTAAGAATGTACGCTCATCATATGATATGTATGCAGCAAGAAATAAAATTGGAACTGATATAGGTACTGACACTTCTAAGGCAATGGCTGGCGATATTATCATTTACCCTGATCACGCAGGACTATGTACCAGCAATGGAACTGTTATCCAGTGCCAGAGCCGGGGCTTAAGAGAACAGCCACATTCATATATGAATAGATATTTTGGTGGGGTTCAGGCAATTATAAGACTTAACCTTGTAAGAAATCTTAAGGTTGGAGATGAGGTAAGCTTACCTAAGTACAACGCAATCTTTAAGGTTGTCAAAGTTGGCAAGGTTAATAAAGTTAAGCATATCGGAGAGTTTGTACCTACTATTTCAGGCTATTCGGCAAGCAATGATGAACTTATTACTACTAGCCAGCCTACGGTAACTAAGATACCTAAGAAGGTTAAGATATTCGGATTGACATATAAGGTCGTCAATTCAAATCAATAATTATCAGCTAACAAAATTGAAATGTTGTTATATAAAAACAAGCGACTGTTTAGATGAACAGTCGCTTATTTTATCTCTATTATTGCCTATATAGTTCAAATCTATACTTCTGTTTAATATCAGGGTATTTGTCGTGATCGACCTCACTCATAAACATATCAAGCGGTCTTGCACAGATATAGTCCTTTTTATATAGTGCCTGATATACCATAAGCTTTTCCTTGCTCTCGCTGTGTTCGGCGATACCTATAATCTTATATAGGTACATATTATCGGCTATTTCTTCCTTAGTTAAGGTCTCAAATTTGAAATGTCTTACAATATCTCCCGGATTAAAGCTTCTATTTTGCATTTTCTTCCTCCTTAGTATCTATCTTCTTTAGTTAGTAGCTAGAAAGCTTGTTTTTTATATCATCCACCTCAGCTTCGCTAAGGCCCGTCTCTATTAGAAAATTCTTGGCGGCTTCTGATAAATTGGCATTATTTAGATCAAGTTTTTCGTCGTTAGCCATACTCCTAATCATAGGATCTAATACATCAGATACAAGTATGTCATAGCGCTTTTCATCTGATTCTCTAGTTACACCGTAGTAATTATTATAGGTTATCATGTAATCATTCTTAATGTCTTCGTAGCTTGCTCCCACTAAGGCTTCAATAAGCATACAGACATAGCCTGTTCTATCCTTGCCCTCTGTACAATGTATAAGATATGGTCCGCTGTTATTAGCCATCTCTTTAATGCCAGTGGCAACCTTTTTCTTAAATTCCTCTGAATCATAGTTCATATTCATAGCAATAGGATTGACGTTGCCCAAATCATATAAACTCTTAAAATGCGCTGAGTCAAAGTCCTGACTAGTTAGATATCCCTCAATTTTATCCTTAGTATCAGCAAGATCTAAAATGTAATTAACTCCTGCTTTACTAGCAAGTTTATCAGCGTAACTGGCTCTGTTATGCCTGTTATCACAAGGGGACGCTGATCTATAAATGTAATTCTCCTTTAGACCAGATACCTTAATTGCTCTAAAATTAGCGAATATTTCATCACTATCATAGTCATCTCTTTCATCGGTGTAGTGAATATCTCTGGCATTTTGTATCTCAAGATATTCGCCTCTGCCATTTAGGTAAATGCTTGCAAACATTTTATCAGTTAGATTACTTCTCTCCCAAATGTCTGCTCCATTTGAAATAACAAGCTTAATATAGTCATATCCCGGATACGCAAGAAGCATTATATCTCCGTTTTTAGCGTAATAACCGTTATAATAAGGTATATTATTGAATTCATAACCGTTTGATAAAATTACATCAACAGAGTCACCGTACTCGTAGCCAAGCGCATTAAAATCTTCAATCGTAATCCTGATATATGCTCCACCAAATTCTTCTTCATGGATAATCGGAAGATTGGCAACCGGCTTAGCAATAGTGTTCACGTTAACAGTGCAGCCTGTAAATATAAATGCAAATGCTAATAGAATTGTTATCAAATATTTCTTCATATAAACCCCTCTCTTGTAATTTATAAATTAACTTATAAAATTATAGCATATTTTAAGGCTTAGTAAAATAAAAAAGAGCCTATGTGTAGGTTATGTAAACTCATTATACATATAGCTCTTTTTTACTTTCTATTTAGTTGAATTCTCTATTGTTGTCTCAACGTCAACAATCTCTGGTGCCTCAGATGAAACAGCAAGTTCTTCGTTGTCGGCTGTCTCCATTGGGTCTTCTACTTCCTTAGGCTCCTCATCCTCCCAGAGCGACTCGTGATTCTTATGGCGTTTTTCCTCAAGCTGCGCCATCATTTGCATATTCTTGGCCATCTGATAAATCTTGTCATCAAACTCCATAAGCTTTTTCTCGTCTGTATATGGAACCGTATCTCCCTTCATAAGACGCCTTGCTATCTCTATAATCTTGCCCATCTCCTCAGCAGATTCAGCCATCGCTTCTCCCTGCTGTTTAGAAGCCTCCATATTCATAGTAGCCACCCATTGCTCGGTTACCTTTTCCATAAAGCCACGGTATTCTTCGTATTTCTCCTTCACCGCATCATAGTTGATGTTAATAGCCTTAAGTTGTTCCTCATACATATCAGCGTTGTCCGGATCATATTTCATTTGCTTTTCTAGATCCTTCTTCTTCTCACTGAGATTAAACGCCTCCATGTTATAGGCTTTAAGCTGTGCGCTATAAGCTAATCTTGCTTCTCCCACCTTCATAATAATACCTCCTTGTATCATCAGTGAATCCGTTCATTTAGTTTTAAGTTATATGCTAAAAGAGCATAATGACTCATATATTATATCGGCAGCTTGATTAGAGAACTTTATCTTTATTAAAATTAATGGCATTTACCGTCTAGATTAATGGCATCCGCCGTCACCACAACTATGATGCTCGCCGTCTCCATGTCCATGATGGTCGCATGTTGCTTCTGCAGTTTGCTCTAAACTTCCGGCGATATAGGCGTTAATCACTTCATCTGTATTACCGCTCGCACCGGCAAATACACCTATATTCTCATCTGACAGAAAGCTTATCGCTCCTCCTCCGATTCCACCACAAATCAGCTCGCTAGCACCAAGATTCTTAATAAAGCCAACTAATGCGCCATGGCCTGTACCATTAGTGTCAACGACCTCACTTGAAATCACCTTATTATCTTCAATCTCGTATATCTTAAATGCTGGGGTCCTTCCAAAGTGCGGAAATACCTCGCCATTTTCGTAAGTAACTGCAACTTTCATTCGTATATCCTCCTTTTAGTCATTTAGTCTATTATGCTAGTATTATAGCACAATTTGTGGCTTTATAAAGGCTTAGATTTTTGGGCCTGATAGGAAAATGCTTACGAATTGAAATATCTATTGTTTTAAGTTACAATGAAAATGCTTGATGTTCGGGATTCTGGCATGATTGACAGAATATTTTAATGAATCTTGGATTTGTATGATAATTATTTGATTTAATATTGTTTATTAACATTGTTGTGAGGGTTTTAGATGAAAAGATTTAGTTTTAATTATAAAAAATATATAGTGCTATTCCTATCTTTAGCTGTCTGCTTTAACATTTCTGCTTGTAGTGGGATTAATGAAAA
>JAIKVP010000217.1 GCA_024685635.1 Lachnospiraceae bacterium | reverse complement strand
GATAAGTGATAACAACAATCGTAATCACAAGAGCAATCTCAGAAACAGGAAGGGCAATAAACAAGCCATTTATACCAAAGAAATGACTCAATATAATCGTCGTTAGGCAAATGTAGACGAAGCGGCTTAAAAATGTAAGCAAATGCGCCATCTTTATCTTCTCTAAAGCCTGAATATAGTTGTTAAATATCTCGTTAAATGCTAGAAATGGAAGACTAACAGCATGCATCCTAAGAGCAAAAACCGAGAGCGTAAAAAAATCAGTTCCAGGATCATTATATATTCTCGCGATAAAAGGCGACATTATATAATAAATAATTGCAATAGGCAGGATAAAGACAAGAATATAATGAACAGAAGACAAGAAAGTCTGCTTAGTTGAAGTCTTGTCCTTCTCCCCGACAAACATCGCAGTGATAAGATAAATCGCCGCGCCAAAGCCCATCCCAAGGCTGTCAGGAAATGTCCTAAAGTTGAGCTGAGTCGTATAAGCACTCATCGCATAAGCCCCGCCAGTCGCAAGAATAACACGGTTTAGTACAATCGGTCTTAAAATGTTACCAATCCTCTTAGTTGCAAGAGGAAGACCTACCTTAAACATTTGCTTAATGTAAGAGAAATCAATCAGCTTAATCGAAAAAAGGAATATAGCCTTGTCCGATTTAAAATGCCCTAGAAGCACAATCACAGCAACATAGTAGCTAATCGTAGTTGCAAGTGCCATTCCAAACATTCCGCCGTCGATGACAAATACATTTACAAAATCTCCAACGATATCGGTAATGCTAAGAAGTATAACGGAGCGCTTAATTCTTGCAGAACCACCGTCAAGTTGAATCTGCGGAATCAAAACCGCAAGCATGGCTTGTGCCGGAGCCCCAAGGAAAAATCCCTGAATATAAACCTTAACATAATGGTGAAGCGTTGGCGCAGTAAGAGGAGCGCCCAAGATTGTCGCAATAGGATCAGCAAATGCAACGCCGACGGTTAACAAAATCATCATCGAAAACAGTATCAAATTGATAGCCAACGAAAACGCCTTGTTCGCGCCAGCCATATTGCCCTGTGACATTTCCTTGCTACATATAGAAGCGACGCCGGTTGAGATAACGCCCGCAAAAATAGCGACTACGGAATAGCATAGTCCCGTCATTCCGCTAGCGGCAAATGCAGCGTCACCCAAAAACCTTGATATCATAAAACCATCTACGATATAGGTTATTCCGCCAGTTAATTCTAGTAAAATGAAACCGAGAGCGGTTTCCTGAATCATTTTACGGACGAGATGGTCTTGCTTTTTTAAGATTTTACTATCATCTTCTTTATTATCTTTTTTGTAGTATTTAATAATGTCCATAATAAAGCCATCTACCCTCCGTATAATTATTATAAATCCTTAATAAATAGTGTATCATAGCATATTGAAAAAGTCCAATTTAGCGGAGAAATTCTAAAGAATTAACTAACAAAAATAATGCAGTAAAAACTAAATCTAAGTGATAGACTAGATATTTTATTTAATATATGTTAAAATAGACTTACAAATGTTTAATTGTCTAACCTATAATAGATTTTATTAATGAAGCGAGGTAATAAATATGTCTGAGCATACGGCAAGAGAGAATTATCTTAAGGCGATTTTATCAATTAAAGATAAGAAAGGATATGTGCGTTCAATCGATATAGCTAACGAGCTTTCAGTTTCAAGACCAAGCGTCAGCTATGCGACTAAGCAGCTTAGAGAAGACGGATTAATCACAGTCAACGACGATGGAATGATAACCTTGACCGATGAGGGTAAATCCATTGCCAAGAACGTTCAAGAGAAGTACAATACCTTGTCACAGTTTTTTATAAACCTCGGAGTTGAAGAGG
This sequence comes from Lachnospiraceae bacterium, assembly GCA_024685635.1. Lineage (GTDB taxonomy): Bacteria > Bacillota > Clostridia > Lachnospirales > Lachnospiraceae > NC2004. Next base: position 3,793 of record JAIKVP010000217.1, on the reverse strand, counting down.
AGATGGCCAAAGAAGACGCCCACAGAATAGAGCACGACATAAGCCAGGAGTCATTTGATGCGCTGCTAAAGTTTATTTCATCCTGTGGCGTACTAGCAAGCAAGAAGAAAGGCCATTGCAAGAACAAGTGCGAAGACTGTGAAGAATGATAAATAATGCAATAATGAAATAATATTATGGGGTAGAATTTTTTTATTCTACCCCAATTTTTTATCCCCCCTACTCGTATAGTTAGATAGAAGGGTGGTTCATAACAAACTATGAATCGAAAATCTACTATAACAAAGGAGGATAAACGTATGAAACTGACATTTTTTAAGAAATTTTTAGTTACAATGCTTGCTATGGCTGTTATAATATCAAGTGGGCTAGCAGCATCAGCAGTGACTAAAAATGCAAGCAAGACTAAGAGCTCAACTGCTACAACTGAAGCAAAGAGCGCTAGTAGTGCGACTGACAAGACCAAGTCAAGCAAGACTACAGCTAACAAGACTCAGTCAAGCAAGACCACAACTAACAAGGCTCAGTCTAGCTCAAAAACCAAGACCACAAGCGCAAATGCAAAGGCTAAGAAGACAAGACCAGCAAGCGCAAATGCAAAGGCTAAGAAGACAAGACCAGCAAGCGCAAATGCAAAAGCTAAGAAGACAAGACCAGCAAGCGCAAATGCAAAAGCTAAGAAGTCTAGACCAGCAAGTGGCGACGCAAAGCGCCCAGGTAAAATGGGCAGACCAGCAAGTGGCGACGCAAAGCGCCCAGGTAAAATGGGCAGACCAGCAAGTGGCGATGCAAAAGGCCCAGGTAGAATGGGCGAGAGACCAGAGATGCCAAGTGGCGATGCAAAAGGCCCAGGTAGAATGGGCGAGAGACCAGAGATGCCAAGTGGCGACGCTAAATGTCCAAGCGGAGACGCTAAAGCCCCTATGGGAGAAGGCTTAGAAGGCTTTGCTCCTAAAGACGACAACGAGATGAATGCCAAGGATGATCAGATTAACCAGCCATCAGAAGGCAATATGGGAATGCCTGATGATAACAAGCAGAACGACATCCAGGGTGCACCATCTAATGACAAGCAAGCAAATCAGGAAGAAGAAAAAGTTTCAATATTCAACTACTTTAAAAGCGTTTTACAGAAGTTTATGAAACTTTTTAATTAGTAGCATTTTTCTCCGGTTTGCTTAAAGGAATCGGAGAAATGTATGACTAGTGATGAGACTAATAAGATAGTTATGGCAGCGGCTAAAGACGCCGACGCCAAGAACGATTTTCTTGTTAAAGAACAACAGCATATTCTTAAGGCGACAGCTAAGATTGCAGGTAAATCTCTTACCACAAGCGATGACGAGTGGTCTGTTGGTCTTATGGCAGTGTCAGAAGCTATTGATACATATGACGATAGCAAAGGTGCAGGATTTTGGAGCTACGCAAACATTGTTATAAGAAGCAGGTTAGCGGACTACTATAGAAAGAGCAACAAGGAAGAGATACTTGTTGAAGAGGAAGCGTTTACAGGCGTAGCAAATGAAGAGGCGCATGATGCAGGACTTAGAAATGAAATAGTTTCTAAGACTATGGTGCTTGAAGACAATTCTATCGCAGACGAGATATCAGCTCTTACGATGGAGCTTAAAGAATATGATATATCATTTATGGATTTAGCTGGCAATTCGCCTAAAGCGGGAAAGACCAAAAATGTATGTCTAGATATACTAAGGGCGCTGTTTATACCGCCGCCATTAGTTGAAGAAATTAGGCGAACTAAATCTCTACCTGTTAAGAAGCTTGCCGATAGGACACGGTTTTCTAGGAAGCTAACTGACAGATACCGCAAATATTTGATAGTGTCAGCACTGATACTTGACGGAGATTATCCAGAACTATCGGAATATTTACATGAGGCAAAGAGTTTAATAAAGGCTTTAGAATAGAAAGGAGGTGACAATGATGGAAGCAGTCGTTATGGAACTAAGAGATGGTAAGGCAGCGGTTCTTACTATGGAAGGAAGCTTTGAGAAGATAGACGATAAGGGCTACACGGTTGGCCAGAAACTAGAAGTTAACGAGTCTATGTTTATTAACGCTTCGGCTGAGGTGATAGACTTCTCTAAGAGAAAGCCAAAAATGACAGTCGCCAAACGAGCAATGAGGAAAATGCAGATAGCTGCAGCTATAGTGTTTATAGTTGTAACCGGCGGCGTGGTATCCTATGCTACACCTTGCACAACAGTATCCATGGATGTTAACCCTTCTATTTCATTGTCACTAAATATATATGATAGAGTAATTAAAGTAGACGCATACAACGATGATGGCACTGAGATTGTGTCAGCAGTTAAGGATGACGTAAGAGGACATAACTTGGATTACGCTGTTGGCGAAGTCTTAGATGCACTTTCAAAAGGCAACTATATAAATGATAGCGACACAGATTTTGTTGCGACTGTTAGCTCGCATTTTCAAAAAGAAGATAGAGCTAAGGATATGATTGAAAGGTCAGTTAATCGCTGGAACAAGAGATCATTTGACGCATCATCTGACGCAAGCGTTGCACTTGAGTATATTGAGCCAACTCCTGATATTATTAAGGAAGCCAAAGAGAAAAACGTCAGTCCTGGAAAGCTAAGCATAGTCAAGGAAGCCGAGAAGGCTGATACAAACGAAAGCTACAGTGAAGATGAATGGCTTAACAAGTCGGTTAGAGAAATCAATGAGGTAAGACATCCAGAGGATGAAGTAAATCGCCCTTCTAACGTTACTAATAATCAAAATGATGTCAAAGATTCATCTTCTAGAATCGCTGACAGGCCACAGCCTTTTGACAGGAATATGAATTACAAAAATGCCTACAACCCTTCTAATGCTACAAAACGCAACGAGGCAGAGAATGACCGTAATTTTGTTCCTAATGATAGAGCAAACAATAAGATTAACGATAATAATAGTATCAATAAGAAAAATGCTAACGACAAGGCCGACGATAGTAATAATAACAAGGTCGACGATAGTAACAATAATAACAAGACAGACAATACTAACAAGGCCGACGATAGCAATAAGACTAACAAGAATAAGAATGACGACAGGAATAAAGCAGAGGATAAAAACAATACTAATCAAGAGGATAAGAAAAAAGCCGACAATGATAATAAAAGCGATATGACCAATGATGTCGACAACAAGGATGAGAATAATGACAACAGGGATGACATAAACAACAAGACTAACGCCGATGACAATCCAGCTAATAAGGACAACGGCGTTAATCCTGATGATAATTCTAATCCTAATTCCAATCCAAATGCTGACACTAAGATGGATCCTAATGCTAATCTAGACCCTAATCTAAATCCAAATGCTGATCCTAACGCCAATGCTAATCCGAGCGCTAATCAGGCCAACGAAGGACAGATGGATAATGCCAACGGCAACCTGACATTAACTGCGTATAGTGAGACAGCAAGTATGGATGCAGTTGAGTCTTAATGCCCTATCTTGTCAGAGTTTTTATAATGAGTTATAATCAAAAGGTGTAGGAAGTTCCTGCACCTTTTGCTATATGAAATTAGAGGGGTATTTATTAATGTATTTGTTCTATGAATTTAAGGAATGTTTATCCCTGCATTTTATATTCTATGAATTTAAGGAATGTTTATTCCTACATTTTTTATTTAATAATTATTAAGGAGTATTTATATGTCAGATGTTGAAGTAAGCGCTGTTGAAAAAGATATAGTAATGATGGCGAGAGTAAGCTCTAACTTTGACTTAAAAGAGCCTATGTATGCCAACGCCG
>JAIKVP010000186.1 GCA_024685635.1 Lachnospiraceae bacterium | reverse complement strand
TAGCCCTTATAGCATCTGTAGCAAGTGCAGAGAATCTCTCCTTCACAATCCCGTATCTAGACAATATAGAAAATGTATCCGAATCAAACTGCTTGTTAAGCTCATGCTGACAGCAAGGAACAGAAAAAATCATCTTGGCATTCCAGTTAATTGCATTATATAAGGCGTAATCAGTAGCTGTATCGCAGGCATGCAATGTTATTACCATATCAACATCAAAAGGAGCTTTATATCCGTTGATATCACCTAGTTCAAATCTAAGGTTAAAGTAGCCGTATGCTCTAGCTGACTTATTGCATTTATCAATTACTGCTTCTTTTAGGTCTAAACCTATGATATTGGCATCAATCTCCTTTATCTCGACAAGATAAAAGTAAAGAAGAAATGTAAGGTATGACTTACCACAGCCAAAGTCAATGACATTTAAGCTCTTAGGATTAAGCTTTGAAACCTCGTCATCTATAATCTCAATAAAGCGGTTTATCTGCTTAAACTTGTCATACATTGAGTTGACAACCTTCCCCTCCTTAGTAAATATCCCCATATCTACCAACGGTGGAATATTCATGCCCTCGCTGAAAATGTAATTCTTCTTGCGATTGTGTGAACTGCTTACATTAACCGACTTAGCTGCATTAACTGTCTTAAATGCAGCTGAAGTTTTTTTCTTATAGCTTATCTTACCCTTTTTAGAGATTAAGACAATGTGCTCAGCATCGTTTGATAGAGCGTTAATCTGCTTAAATGAATCGTAAGATAGTTCTGCAATCCTATCAGCAAGCTCATTTACAGTAACATTTTCGTGAAAGACTTGCTTATCGGTATATTTAGCGATTTGAAAGAAATCAGCTTTATTCTCAATTACAATCTTTTTATATTCGTTCTTAGATGACGACGGATTACTTATTATAATCTTATTAATTTCCACAGATATAAAACCTTTTATAACTTCTCTTAACTCGTTCATATTAAATCTCCTAAAAACAAATGTGGAACAATGAAAATGCCACTGTTCCACCTAATAATCATATATTATTGTTGATATGTCAATTCGTAAAACCACTCTCAATTAATGAAACTGCCTTATTAACAGCTTCTTCCTCGCCTATTCCATCTGCACAAACAGTAACCTTGTCACCCTTTTTGATGCAGCCAGCAATGATATTCATAACGCTCTTAACATTTACACTCTTGCCATCCACAATTAATCTTACATCACATTGATAAATTGCCATCTCTTTAGCAAGAATACCCGCCTGTACCATATCCAGGCCAAGGTCATTAACTATAGCAGTCTCCTTAGAAAACATATCCAAATCCTCCTATCTCTCATCAGGATCTAACCCCATACTGACCTTCATAGAACGCTTACGAGCATACATCTGTAAATCTGCACGCTTAACTGTGTCCTCAAAAGTCTTATCCTGCTTAGGATCAAAAATTGCATATCCACTAGCAACCATAAATGAAAACTCCAAATGCTTATCCTGCTCTGAAACCAACCTCTGAAAAAGAGCAAGTCTCTGCATAAGCTTGTATTCATCACATTTTTCAATGAAGACAACAAACTCGTCTCCACCTATACGGTAAGTCTTGCCAACTCGGTCAAATATCTTACGAATACAAGCACTACAGGTCTTAATCGCCTGATCACCACACTGATGACCTAGAGTATCATTAATCCTCTTTAAGAAATTCAAATCAAATAATATAACAGCCAAGTTCTTTCTTGGATTGGCAACAAATTCTTCTAAATCGTGATTATATGCCGCACGAGAATAGCAGTTAGCCATCATGTCCATCATGGCAAGCTTCTCATAATATGCCGCCGTTCTACTAGCCTCAATAGATTCAATCAAATGATGAGCAGCCTCATAAATAAGCATAAACACCATAAGGATCTCGCCATATCTTAGGTAATCACCAAGAACATGTGAAGGCTGAACTCTGTATGCCCAAAGCTCAATCGCACCAAAGAAAGCCAAGAAGTAAATTCCAATAGCAACATAGTTGAACTCTTTGTTCTTGTAATACTTTCGCTCCATAATAGCATTGGCCAAAAGAACTACAACCATAATTACATATAGAATCTTAGCAGATACTACAGACTCAGAGAAATCCTTAATATTGGCGTATTGAAGCACAACCGAAACCACAGAATTAATAGCAAATGCATAGGCTAGAATCATAAGTATCTTTCTAAAATGATTGCCCTTGGTATAACTAATTACATATAACAGTGGAACCGGCAAAAGCAAAAATCCCATGTAATAAAGCATTATTCCCATATAGGCATTGCCTGAAAACACCTGATATAGCCTTGACTGGATAAACAACCATGACGCTAAGAGCAAGGTATAAAAGCCCAAGAAAAGCACTCTCTCGAAACTGGCACTATCCATAAGCTTATGAAAGCCTATATAAACTCCACCTAGCAAAATGCCTAAGAAGCACAAGATAATTGAGAAAATGAGACCAATTCCTCTTGAACCTAAGAGATTAAACATCAAAGCAGTCTCATTACCAATGAACACGCCCTCCATATAAAAGGACTTAGTCTCCTGCTTAGTGGTCATTGTCACTCTTAAATTCTTGCCGTTTGCAACTTCAGGAATCTTAATAACAGTGTAGTAATTACCACTGCTCTTACCAAACATAGGCTCATATTCCTCGCCATAAGAGTATACATTTTCGCCATCGACAGTCGCTGTGATAGTCTGACCTTCTACCCATATTCCAAGAGCAAGACCTCTTAATATATGCTCCGGAAGCCTGACCTCTAAGGTAATAGTCCCTTCGTCGTTATAATATAATGTGTCCGGCAATTTAACCGGAACCTTAGACTCGGAGCCATCAATACCCTTGACAACCTGAGACCATCCGTCGTTATAATCTGTTACTGTATCCTCATAAAAGCTAACATTCTCCCTATGTGTCTGAAGTGTAGCAATTATGGCAAGTATCAGAAATATAAACAGACATGTAAAAAATACATAGTTTTTAAAAATTCTATTATTCATAATCTTAAACCCCGCGTTTCGTAAATTATAAACAATATAGCACTTTATTTTAACACGAAAACTGGCATTAAACAAGTGAATAACTATGAAAATGCACGATTTTTCTATATTTTTTTCATATTTTATGTCTGATTTGTCAAGATTTGTCTCTTTACACCTTAAAATGCATAGTGTAAACTAGCAAAGTGAGTTATAATAACTATATTAATGTAAGTAACTAGGAAGGTATTATTATGAGTTTAAGAAAGACTCTCGCTATTTTATTGTCTAAGATAATTAATAGAATAAGCATATTACTAGGCAAGCAGGGGGTAACCTTTTGTGGTAAGCTTGCCTTAAAGCTTTGTCCAGATATATTAAGGGATTTATCAAGTCAGGTAAGAGAAGGTATCTTTGTAACCTGTGGAACTAACGGTAAAACAACCACTAACAACATGCTTAACTCATTTCTTAAAAGTGAAGGTAAAAAGACTGTCTGCAATATGACTGGTTCTAACATGCTAAACGGTGTAGTTGCTGCATTTGTCTTAAGTGCTTCCCTAGGAGGCAAGCTTGACGCTGACTATGCTGTAATAGAGATTGACGAGGCTTCCACTTTAAGGGTTTTTCCACATTTTAAGCCTGATTATATGCTTTTAACCAACCTCTTTAGAGACCAATTAGATAGATACGGCGAGATTGATATTACTATAGACATTTTGTTAAGGGCCCTAGAGCTATGTCCCGACTGCAAAATTATCGCAAATGCTGACGATGTTTTATGTGCATCTCTTGCTAAGAAGTCAGGACACGACTTTATCACATTTGGAATCAATGAGCCTTGTAAGGCCAATCCTGCTTCTACTAGCGAGATTAGAGAAGGCGCTTTTTGCCAATTCTGCGGCGAAAGGCTTGATTATGACTTTTATCATTTTAGTCAGTTAGGAAGCTATCACTGCCCTAAATGTGGATATAAAAGGCCTTTAATTAACTATAACGCAACTGATATTTCACTAAAGAACGGCCTAAGTTTTAAGGTCGTAGGAAGCGATAATAATGAGCGCGCCTTATCTTCTAACTATCGTGGTTTTTATAATATTTATAACATATTGGCTGCATTTTCTGCGGCATCAGAAACTGGACTTGAGCTTAAGAATATAGACGCAATCCTAAAGAGCTTTAAGCCTGAAAATGGCCGTATGGAGTCATTTAAGATTGGAGAATGTAATGTTTTACTAAACCTAGCTAAGAACCCTGCAGGCTTTAACCAGAACATTTCTGCAGTTATGGAGGATGACTCTCCTAAGGATTTAGTTGTCGTAATCAACGATAACGCGCAGGATGGCAAGGATATTTCGTGGCTTTGGGATGTTGACTTTGAGCGCTTTAGCGGTGCAAATGTTAAGAGCATAATCGTGTCTGGCTTAAGAGCCTACGATATGGAATTAAGATTCAAATATAGCGACATTAAGGCTAAGGCAGTGATTAATATCGAGGACGGTATAAAAGAACTATTAACAGGCCACACCAACAATTTATATGTGCTTGTCAACTACACCGCCCTATATAACACCAGAAAATGGCTTAAGTCAATGGAGGATTAAGATATGAATATAAGAATCGGACATTTGTATCCAGACTTATTAAATCTATATGGTGACAGAGGCAATATTCGCTGCATGATGAAGAGACTTAGCTGGCGCGGTATTGACGCAGAGCTTGTCGAGTACAAGTTAAATGACAAAGTCAACTTTAACGACTGTGACATTTTCTTACTTGGCGGCGGATCTGACAGGGAGCAAAAACTTGTCTGTAAGGAGTTAAGCTCTATCAAAAAGGATTTTAAGAAATATGTTGAAGATATGGGAGTTGTAATTGCTATCTGTGGTGGTTATCAGCTGCTCGGAGCATATTATCAGATGGATGATGAAAGCGTAGAAGGTCTTGAATTGGTTGATTTATATACCGTTCAGGGCGAGGGAAGGCTTATAGGTAATATTACAATTAAGAGCGATTTGTTTGATATGCCTATTACAGGCTTTGAAAATCACGGTGGCAGAACTACTCTAGGAGAAGGCGTTACGCCGCTTGGAAAGGTTGTCAACGGTTTTGGAAATGATGGAAACAGCGGTTATGAAGGTGTAATCTATAAAAATGTTATAGGAACCTATCTTCACGGACCACTTCTTCCTAAAAATCCGCAAGTCTGTGATTACATTCTTGCAAAATCGCTGTCTAAGAAATACGGAAAAGATATCATTTTAGACCCGCTTGATGACAGTGCTGAGGATAGAGCTAATAACTACTCCCAAGCCCTAAATTAAAGCATTTTAATGGTTGTGAACAATTTATGTTTTTTTTGCGAAATCGACAAAAGTTCACATTTTCTTCACAATCGATATATACAATAACAATCGTAGAGTTTTTCATTTATTGAATCCTCTCCCCCCTCATTTTTCCCTGGGTAGCTTACCCAGGGTTTTTTATTTTAGAGGGATATATTAGTTAAATGTCATATCATCCGTTATCTAAAAATCTAGGCTGTTTCATTGGCAAACTGGCTGTTATAAAGATCGGCATAGAATCCGTTCTTAGCTAAAAGCTCAGCGTGATTGCCACTCTCTACGATATCTCCATCCTTCATAACAAGGATTAAATCAGCATCCTTAATAGTTGAAAGCCTGTGGGCAATAACAAAGCTTGTCTTGCCCTTTGTAAGGTTATACATACCTCTCTGTATTCTGGCCTCAGTTCTTGTATCTACGCTTGAAGTAGCCTCATCTAAAATAAGCACAGCCCTGTCAGCTAAAAATGCTCTCGCTATTGTAATAAGCTGCTTTTGTCCCTGTGAGACATTGCTCGCCTCTTCATTTAAGACAAAGTTATATCCGTCTGGAAGTGTCGATATAAAATGATGAGCATGTGCCTTCTTAGCAGCATTTATCACCTCTTCATCTGTTGCATCCTCTCTTCCAAAGCGAATGTTCTCCATAATAGTTCCGTTAAAGAGCCATGCGTCCTGTAAAACCATTCCAAAGGACTTTCTTACATCTCTTCTGTTGAAGTCTCTTAAATCGTTGCCGTCAAGCTTAATTGCACCTGAATTGACATCATAAAACCTCATTAAAAGCTTAACCATAGTGGTCTTGCCAGCACCGGTAGGCCCAACTATAGCAACTGTCTGGCCTGCCTTAATATCGCTTGAGAAGTCGTGAATAATGATATTGTCAGGGTCATAGCCAAATGCAACGTGATCAAAGCTTACATCGCCCTTTATTCCTGATACATTTACCAGATTATCAATACTCTGATCCTCTTCCTCTTCATTTAGGAACTCAAATACTCTCTCAGCCGCAGCCGCCATCGACTGCATTTGATTCATAACCTGTGCTATCTGGCTTATAGGCTGTGTAAACTGCTTAACATACTGAATAAAGGCCTGAATGTCACCGATTGTGATAACGCCCTTAATCGCAAGCATACCGCCTGAAATAGCAACGCCTGCATAGCCTAGATTACCTACAAAGTTCATAATAGGCATCATAAGTCCCGATAGGAACTGCGACTTAACGGCAGAGCTATATAAAATGTCATTGGTCTTTTTAAAACTCTCTAAAGTCTCCTCTTCCTTGTTGAAGGTCTTGATGATACTGTGTCCGCCAAATGTCTCCTCAACATGACCATTAATGTGACCTAGATACTCCTGCTGCATTTTAAAATACTTCTGTGAATGCTTCATGATAATTCCAAGTAAGGCCGCAGATATAGGAAGTATAATAATTGCGATCAAGGTCATAAGTGGCGATATGGTAAGCATCATTATCGTGATGCCAACGAGTGTAGTTACTGATGTGATGAGCGTTGTAATGCTCTGATTTAAGCTCATTCCAAGAGTATCTACATCATTGGTTATCCTTGAGAGCACCTCGCCGTATGTACGGCTCTCAAAATACTTCATAGGCATGCGGTTAATCTTCTCAGAGATTTCGCGCCTCATACGATAACAAAGTCTCTGTGTTACACCTGTCATTAATAGTGCTTGAACAAATGTAAACACCCCGCTTATACCATATAAAATCATTGTGATAATAAGAATATTGGCAATCTTATCAAATGCTATGCCACCTGTTCCTGCTATCTTATTCATCAATCCGTCAAAAAGCTCAGTTGTAGCCTTTCCCATAATCTTAGGTCCTAAGACCGTAAAGATAGTTGATAAAGCCGCACAGATCATAACTATAAATACCTTGATTTTTTCCTTGCCAAGATATTTTAACAAGTCAGCGATGGCTCCCTTAAAGTTCTTAGCTTTATCGCCTGGAAATCTTCCCGGAGGTCCCATATGAGGCTTGTGTGCAGTTACTTTCTTTAAGTCTTCATTAGTCTGCCCCATTATGCCTCACCTCCTTCGTTTAAGCTAGCATTTATCTCTTCTTCAGAGAGCTGTGATTTAGCTATCTCAATATACTCCTCGCAGTTTTTAAGAAGTTCTTTATGGCTTCCTATACCAGCAATCTTGCCCTCATCAAGTACGATTATCTGGTCTGCTTTAAGTATAGTACTTATTCTCTGTGCAACTATGATAACTGTGCTGTCCTTAGACTTCTTAGCCAAGGCATTTCTAAGCTTGGCATCAGTCTTCATATCAAGAGCTGAAAAGCTGTCATCAAATACATATATCTTAGGATTCTTAGCGATTGCCCTAGCTATTGAAAGTCTCTGCTTTTGACCACCAGAGACATTTGAACCGCCTTGCGCAATCGGGCTTTCAAACTTTTCTTTCTTCTCCTCAATAAAGTCAAGCGACTGAGAAATTGATGCAGCGTCCTCAATCTCCTCATCCGTCGCATCTTGTTTGCCAAATCTTAAGTTACTAGCTATAGTGCCTGAAAACAATACAGCCTTTTGAGGTACAAAGCCTATATTCTCTCTTAAGTCCTTAAGACTTATCTCACGAATATCAATGCCATCAAGCGTAATCTTACCGCTGTTTACATCATAAAGCCTTGGAATCAGGTTAACTAAGGTTGACTTACCACAACCCGTACTTCCTATAATCGCAGTAGTAGTGCCAGGTAGTGCCTTAAAGCTTACACCATTTAAGACATCCTCATTGGCATTAGGGTAAGTAAAATGCACATCCTCAAATGCAATAACTCCCTCAACCGAATCTAGGCTCTTAGTTTCATCTGCATCGTTAATTGAAGAGTCAGTATTGATAACCTCCTCAATACGCTCTGCAGCTGCACCAGCTCTAGGAAGCATAATCGACATCATAGAGAGCATCAAAAAGCTCATAATAATCTGAATAGAATAGGTTAAAAATGCTGTCATAGTACCAACTTCAAGCATACCCTCATCTATTCTATGAGCACTAACCCAGACAATGACAATATTAACACCGTACAT
>JAIKVP010000171.1 GCA_024685635.1 Lachnospiraceae bacterium | reverse complement strand
AGCAAGAACGTGTCTGGAGGGGGATTTCTTGGCTGTATATGTGTAAAATAAAGTAAAAACGATAATAAAACGATTAAACAATGCTAAAAGATGGACCAATTATTTGGTTTGCAACATAGAAGTAGAACCGACCCCATGATTCGGTGACATCGGATGCCCCAGGTGCCTGTCCCCATGACTACCAAAGCTCAGAGAATGAAAATACGTGGGCTTAGGACTATTGTGTAATTACACGTTGTTCCTGACACCGTGTGTTCTTTGAGGATGTGGTGAAGTTGATGTTTTATCGGCATAGGGGCGTTCTATACCTTTTTTTATTTTTTTGTGCCTGCAATCCTTGCAGAAGGTTTGGAAATTAAAAAATAAATTGTATCTTTGCAGCATGAAACAAATAAATTCTTATGACTTTTACATTAGGACTACAAAATCTACCTTTTGAACCTGTAGAGAAACAGGTTATATATGTGGAGAATGAATATAATATTTTTGTTAATAATTATATTCTTAAGAATTATGATGTATTACGTTCACGATTTAATAAAGCAGGTTACCAACTTTGTTATTTTCCTAAGTTGACAGATGAGTTGTTTAGGGAGGATGTTGTAATCTATAATGCGCCTTTTTCTAATAGTTATGACGCCAATTTGAAATTTAAGAGTGATTACTTACTCCAATTTATGGAAAGTCCTGAAGAAAGGGTTAATTTCCCTCCATCACTTATAGTGTTAGATCCTTATAAGATTCATAATAGTTTATCAACTTCAACTTTTCATTTTCGTGCAGTTGCATTAACAAAAAGTAATTGTTATGAAGATATCGACCATTTCATAGATAGTGTTTTATTATATGAGTTAGATGGTGTCCGTTTTTGTAGGCGTGAAAAAAGGTTTTGGGATAATTGGAATTTTAGATTTAGAGGTTTTGGAAGGAAGAAAGAAGAGCAGGAAGATGAATATGATGATTGGAAACCAGATTCTCTTTCTAACCCTATTTTTGAAGAAGAACAATATGACGAAGAAGCATTCGAGATGCTTAATAACTTAGGGTTGATAGCCGAAAAGCTTAGAAAAAAAGGTGTTGAAGAATGGATGATAAATAGCGCAGTAAACGGGGAGGCAAAGCTAAGTAGACTACATATTACAAAGGATTGCCGTATATTCCTACCTGACTATAGAAACATAGAAATTAAAATGACGCCTATACATAAAGCGCTCTATTTCCTATATCTGGACCATCCAGAGGGGCTTGCATTCCACGATCTTGTGGATTATAAATTCTATCTGATGGATGCCTACAAGAAAATTAAAGGTGGCTTGTTTAATGCTGTTACTGCAGAGACGAGTATCGATAATATTATCAATCATACAAATAATTCTATTTACGAGAAAATTTCTCGTATTAAACTATCATTTCATATATGTATCAATGATCGTTATGCACGATATTATTATATCGATGGAGATAAAAATAATCCGAAGAAAATTCTTTTGCCAAGAGACTTGGTAGAATGGGAAAGATAAAGTTCAATAATATGAAGAAGGTCATATTCTTAGATATTGATGGCGTACTGAACACTGGTTTGTGGTATACCCAGATGGACAGGAATACCCCAAAGGATAAGTATGGCTATGCCTTTGATCCCAATGCTGTGGATAATCTTAAAAGGATTATAGATGAGACAGGTGCTGATATTGTGATTTCGTCATCTTGGAAAAGCTTTGGCTTTTCTGAATTAGAAGATATGTGGCAGGATAGAGGCTTACCCGGGAGACTAATAGGTATTACCCCTAATTCTGTAAGCGACGAAATGCTGCTTAATGCTGACCTTGATCACATGGAAATCTTTTCTATTAGAGGAATGGAGATTAAGGAATGGATTTCGAAGAACGGTAAATATGTAAGCCATTACGTCATTATCGACGATATGGATAACTTCCTCCCAGAACAAAAATCTCATTTCGTAAAGACAAATCCAGATGTTGGAATCACAACAGAAGATATGGAAAGAGCTATTATAATACTAAAACAATGAAATAATGCCAAAGAAGATACTTGTCATACCTGATGTTCATGGAGAAACCTTTTGGAAGGAGCCTGTTCAAAAGTATATTGATCAGGTTGACAGGATTATCTTCTTAGGAGATTATTTAGATCCCTATCCTGAAGAGGGCAAAGATTACTCTCCACAAGAGATCTTCGATAATCTGATGGATATTGTTGACCTGAAGCGTAACCACATGGAGAAAGTGGTATTGCTGAAAGGTAATCATGACCAGCATTACGCATCGGAGATGTTCAAATTCTTGGCTTGCGGAAGCCGATGTGATACAATAAACTGGAGTCTATACAATGCTGTTTTCGTTAGGAATCAGGATTTGTTTAAGTTGGCACATCTTGAAGACGTAGGGGGAATACCATATCTGTTTTCACATGCAGGTCTGACTTTAAATTGGATAAACAAGGTAAATTCTGATTTATGGAAGTTGGCGGACAACAAGATTTCCATCGCTGATCCTGACATTGTCGATAGAGTAAATGCATTAGATGAAAGTGAACAAGGACAAGAGCTGCTTTGTATTGTAGGAAGACTCCGGAATCTGATAGGCGCCAAGTCTGGTAGTATATTATGGGCAGATATTGAAGAGCATGCCATTCCTGATGCTCCAAAAGCTTATGGACTAAATAAGGTATTCCAAGTAGTCGGTCATTCAAGATTGAACGATAAATATGATAAGTTTGAGTTCGATAATCTTGTGCTGATTGATTCTCAGCAATGCTTTATGATTGATGAAGAGAGAAAAGAGAAAATCAATACGCTTAAAGAATATGATAAGAATTGATATGGTTTGAATTAGGGATATTTTTGAGGGCCACTAACCTTTTTAATGGCTTCATAAGCCTTGTGGAATAACTTTTTTATCAAAAATACTTCAAATTCAGATTATTTTTTGTATCTTTGCTTATCCAATTAAGAAATTTGAAACTAGTTATTCAGATATGAAACGAGAAATACTAGAACAATTCCAAGGCAGGGAGAATGTCACCCATATTATTAGTGACAATGGGACAGAATATTATTTGACCCAAAGCCATAGTTTTGGCGATGAAGCCTATTTCAAAGGTGCAAGTAGTCTTAACACAGTTGAGAATGAAAAGAAACATGTACTTTTTCTTTTCAACGATAAGGATGAAGAGGTTGGGAGATATTATATTGGGAAGAAGCTGCAAGGTAAAACGCCATCTGAATTAGTAGCATTAAAAGATAGTCTTGTTATTTTTGAAACATGGAATCCCGAATCGAAAAGTTGGGTACCTTGTGTTGGTATTCAACCATCCATTCAATTTGCTCAACCAAGTGTTTCTATTTCGAAAGAACAGGACAATCTTCTTAATAACTTTTCTAACATGAAACCAAATAAAGAAATACTAAAGACATTTAAAGGCAAAAGTGATGTTATACATTTGGTAAACGGTAATAATGAAAGTTGGTTAACTCGCCCAGAAAGGATAAGAGAAAAAATGAGGATATTAAATGCTGAGATGGCAATACATATTGAAAGTAAAGACAAGAAAGTTCATTATTTGTGTCTGGTGGATTCAAATAACAATCTGCTTGGCAAATACATTTTAGATAAAAAATTGTATAATAAAGAAGACGACTGGTTCTCATGTGAAGAAAATCTAGATCAACTTGAAGTCTTTGATTGTTATGTGCAATCATCTGACGACTGGATCTCTTGTGTAAAATATAATTCTGCAAAAGAGTATAAATCTGCTTGTTTCCACAAACCAATTGTAAAAGAACAGAAGCCCCCATTTCCACCTGAAAAAGAATCTATAGAGTCAACATCTAAATTTGAATATACGGAGGAAATGTATAAACAGGAAATA
>JAIKVP010000156.1 GCA_024685635.1 Lachnospiraceae bacterium | reverse complement strand
ATATCAGCCATTAAGGATCACGGTG
Source organism: Lachnospiraceae bacterium (assembly GCA_024685635.1). GTDB lineage: Bacteria > Bacillota > Clostridia > Lachnospirales > Lachnospiraceae > NC2004. Next base: position 2,680 of record JAIKVP010000156.1, on the reverse strand, counting down.
CGATAATTCACTACAGCGCAGATGAAGAGTCTAATGCTGACATTTGTTCAGATACATTTCTCTTGATGGACACGGGCGCACAGTACTTATCTGGCACTACTGATATTACAAGAACCTTTGCCTTAGGTGAGATCAGCCCTAAGATGAAAGAGATGTATACAGCGGTCTTAAAGGGCAATCTAAGGCTGCAAAATGCTATATTTACCCATGGCTCTAGGGGCGAGAATATAGATATTATCGCAAGAGAGCCACTTTATAGACTAGGTTATGACTTTAAGCATGGCACGGGACACGGCGTAGGATGTTACTTAAATGTTCACGAGGGGCCGGTTTCCATAAGAAATAAGATATTTAACGATAGGGACAACTCTGCAGAGCTGGTTCCTGGCATGATTGTTTCTAACGAGCCGGGAGTATATATTGAAGGCGAGTATGGAATAAGACTTGAAAACCTGCTTGAGGTTGTTGAAAAGGGCGATACAGACTATGCTAAGTTCTACGGCTTTAAGCCTCTGACCTTGGTTGTCTGGGATAAAAATGCTATTTTACTTGATCAGCTTTCTGATGAAGAAAAAGAACTCTTAAATGATTACCATTTGGAGATATACAATACTTTAAGGGACTATTTATCTAGCGAAGAGGATGAAGATGTTCTTGACTGGTTATTTGATGCAACAAGACCAATTAGATAGATATTTATTAAAATGTCATCTTTACCTTGAATATTTGCATTAATCTAGTTATAATACTATAGGTGAAAAATTGGTTTTAAACCATTTTAATAATAATATGACATGGAGGGCTAACAATGAGCAATTCAACCAATGGCTCAGCAAGAGAGAGAATCGCTTCTCTTCTTGATGATTCAAGCTTTGTTGAAGTTGGAAGCTACGTTCAGGCACGTAGTACTGATTTCAACGTTTCAGCATCTGACAATCCTGCAGATGGTGTTGTTACAGGATATGGTGTAATAGACGGCAGATTAGTTTACGTCTACAGCCAGGATGCTAGTGTATTCGGCGGCGCAATCGGTGAGATGCACGCTAAGAAGATTGCCAATATTTACAATATGGCATTAAAGATGGGAGCACCAGTTATTGGTCTTATCGACTGTGCTGGCTTGCGTTTACAGGAGGCAACTGATGCTTTATACGGCTTCGGTAGCATTTTCAAAAAGCAGGCTTTGGCTTCAGGTGTTATTCCACAGATTACAGGTATTTTCGGATCTTGCGGTGGTGGATCTTCTATCATTCCAGCAATGAGCGACTTTACCTATATGACTAAGGACGCTAAGCTTTTCGTCAATAGTCCAAACGCTATTAAGGGGAATTCAGAGGAGAAGTGCGATACTGCAGCTGCTAAATTCCAGTCCGAAGAGGCTGGTTCAGTTGATGCGGTGTTTGAGACTGAGGGAGAGCTTCTAGGTCAGATTAGACAGCTTATTTCTATTCTTCCTTCTAATAACGAAGAGGATGCAATTGATGAGACAGCTAATGATGATTTGAATCGTGAGATTGCAGGTATGGAGGGATATGTTAATGATCCTAGAAGTGCCTTGATTAGCCTATCAGATAATAATTTCTTTGTTGAGTCTAAGAAGGATTATGCTACTGGTGTTATCACAGCATTTATCAAGCTTAATGGAGCTACTGTTGGTGCTGTTGCTAATGCTTCTAGCGAGGGAACAGTATGTCCTGGTTGTACAACTAAGGCAGCTGAGTTTGTTGAGTTCTGTGACTCATTTAATATTCCTGTTCTTACTTTGGTTAATGTTAAGAGCTTTAGGGCTTGCGAGTGCTCAGAGAAGCGCATGGCTAAGGCTGCAGGAAGACTTGTTTATGCATATGTTAATGCAACAGTTCCTAAGGTAACTGTTTATACTGGTGAGGCGTTTGGTACTCCAGCGCTTACATTTGCTTCTAAGGCTACCGGTGCTGATATTGTTTATGCTTGGCCAGATGCTAAGTTCTCTACTATGAAGGCAGAGGATGCTGTTCAGATTATCTGTGCAGATGAGATTAACAAGGCTAAGGATAAGAAGGCTGCTATTGATGAGTGCGCAGCTAAGTTTGTTGAGACTCAGAGCAGTTCTATGGCTGCAGCTAAGCGTGGATATATCGATGATATTATCGAGCCAGCTGGAACAAGAAAACGCGTAATTGCTGCATTTGAGATGCTTTACACTAAGAGAGAAGAGAGACCTGCTAAAAAGCATGGTACAGTGTAAAGGAGTGATTATATGACAATGTTAGCTAGTGCGGGAGATGCTCTTAATCCTACAGTCCCAATTATGATATCCAATTCACTTATGGGTATTTTGATTGTATTCTGTGTGCTTATTTTCATTTCCTTTATCATAAGTTTGTTTAAGTATTTGCCAGGTTCTGGTGCAGCCAAACCTAAGGCAGCTCCTGAGGTTAAGAAGGAGACTGCTCCTCAAGTTAAGGAGACTGTTAAAGAAGAGAACCTTGCTGGTGATGATCAGCTTGTGGCTGTAATTACTGCGGCAATTTATGCATATGAAAGTTCTGTAGCTGGTGTTACTGCTGGCAGTGACCCATTGATTGTTCGCTCGATTAGACGAGTAAGATAAGATTATATATTAGGAGGAATTATCTAATGAAGAATTATAGAATTACCGTTAATGGTACAACATACGACGTAACTGTTGAGGATCAGG